>NZ_JBQKKT010000013.1:0-88030 GCF_052116585.1 Luteococcus sp. Sow4_B9
ACCAGGCCCGGTGACAACACCCCCCGGATCATTGGTGAGACAGGGGCACTGAGTCATGCCGGGCCCGGCGACCGTGACCCCTCCCTACGGGGTCACCAGCAAGGTAACGGGGACCTGCTCGGAGAACGAGGAGCGCCCGACACCCGGGTGGTGTCGCGCGCTCCGCTGTTGTTGTGGGGTCAGGTTGTGGGGATCGGTTTGTGGGGGTCGGGTTGTGGCGTGTGCGTCTGGTGCCCTCCCCGTCCTCGTGTGGGAGTGCAGGGGCGGGCGCATCTCGTCGGAGTGGGTGGGCTGGTCTCGAGCCAGCCCCGTGCGCCCCGACGGTCAGCGGATCAGAAGCACCAGAGAATGCGCCAGCCGTCGGTGTCGACGCTCTGGCTGGAGCTGATCTTGACGGTGCTGAGGCCGCGGTCAGCTGCCTGGGCGGGAGCGACGGCCGTGACGCCCGCAAGGGCGATGGCGGTGGCGATGGTGGCGATGAACTTCTTCGGGGTAAAAGGATTCATGGTGCAAATGTAAGGTGTCCGTCATGTGGTTGGACAGAGCCACGCCACATCATGGTTGTGGTTTGACCAATCCGGTGTCGTAGGCGAGCACGACCATCTGGATTCGGTCCCTGAGATCCAACTTGGCCAGGATGTGCCCGATGTGCGTCTTCACGGTCGCCTCGGCCAGGAAGAGCTTCCCAGCGATCTCCGAGTTCGTGAGGCCCAGGCCAACCTCCACCAGGACCTCCCGTTCGCGTTCGGTGAGCGGTGCCAGTCTGTCCTGGCTGTTGCGTCGCTCGTCGGGTCCGGCTGGCAGGCTCGGCAGGAAGCGTTCCAGCAGGCGTCGGGTGGCCGACGGCGCCACGACTGATTCGCCCGAGTGCACGGCGCGGATGGCGGCCAGGAGCTCGGCTGGTCCAGCGTCCTTCAGCAGGAAACCCGAGGCGCCGGCCTTCAAGGCCGCGTAGACGTACTCGTCCAGGTCAAAGGTGGTCAGCACCAGGACGCGGGGTCCCTCGACGGGCGCGGGCATCCCGGGCCCCTCGACAGGTCCGGGAGTCCTGGGTGGATGGCCACCGCAGATCCGCCGGGTGGCCTCCACCCCGTCCATCACGGGCATCCGGATGTCCATCAGCACAACGTCGACGCCCTCACCGGCCGCGGCCACCGCCTCGGCCCCGTTGCCGGCCTCGCCGACGACGGTCATGTCGGGCTGGGCATCCAGCACCATCCGAAAACCCGCGCGGACCATGGACTGGTCGTCGGCCAGCAGCAGCCTGATCGGGGCCTGGCTCATGGGACATTCCTCTCGACGGATTGCAGGGGGGTGGTGAGTCGTGGGGGCGGGCCGGGTTCTCCGGGCGCAGGTGCGACTCCTCGGGTGGCCGGCGGCGGCATGGCGGGCAGGATGGCGTGCACCTCGAAGCCGCCACCCTTGCGAGGTCCCGCATTGAGGTGACCGCCCCAGGCGGCCATCCGTTCTCGCATGCCCACCAGACCGTGGCCAAGACCGTCGCCGTAGTGGCCGTCGGTGCTCGCGCCCGGCCCCGAACCGGTGTCGGCGATCCGCAAGGAGATTCCTCGGGCGTCGTGACTGAGCGTCACGTCGACGCTGGCGCCCGGACCCGCGTGCTTCAGGACATTGGTCAATGACTCCTGCACCACGCGGTAGGCCGCCATCTGGGCTCCCTCGCCCAAGGGCGGATGGGCGGCGGGATCGCCTTCGACGTGGAAGGTCGCGGGCGCTCCGGCTGTCTGCAGCTGGGCCACCAGGTCTGCGATCTGGTCCAGGGTGGCGGCCGGGGCCATCTCGATCTCCTCGCCGTCCTGGCGCAGCACCCCGACCAACCGACGCGTCTCGTCCAGCGCGGTCCGGGCGGTCTGGCCGATGGTGGCGATGGCGCTGTTGACCTGGGCCAGTCGTGCCTCGGCATCACCCAGCTCGTCGTGTCCGGCCAGATAGCCCGCACCGTCTGCCTGCACCACGATGACGCTCAGGGAATGGGCCACGATGTCGTGCATCTCACGGGCGAGCCGGTTGCGCTCCTCCTGGGCCACCAGTGCGACCCCTCGGGCTCGCTCGCGTTCGAGGGCCTCGGCCCGTTCCCGCCAGGACTGGTGCACCAGGTCCTTCTGGCGGGCCCACTGGCCGGCGAACCAGCAGGCGGCCACCACGGCCAGGCAGCCGCCACCGTTGAAGACGGAGCGGATCAGGACGGCATCCCAACTGTTCGTCGGGTAGACATCGGAGGGCTGGCCCCAGTCGATCCCGGCGGCCAGACAGGAGGCCAGCGACATCCACAGGCACCATCGCGCCTGGCGCGGCTCGGCATAGCGGGCAAAGGCGTAGACCATGATGGCCGCGCAGACATTGGCCGGCAGGAAGTTGTCCATCAGCGCCAGTTGCAGCAGGTGCGCCGGGATGATCGCCAGCGTGGCCTCGAAGGGGAAGGTGCGTCGCCAGACCAGGGGCAGGGCGAAAGCCAGGCTCCACAGGTGCATCTCCACATTGGTCAGCTCGGGCGGACCCCAACCGGGTGTGGCGATGGCGCTGTAGGCCAGCGGCCACATCAGCAGGGCCAGCAGCGCGTCGCCCCACCTGGGGCGCAGGAAGCGGTGCAGCCACCCGGCCCGGCCGTCGGCCGTGGCGGCAGTACTGGCGGGTGGCATCGCGCTCCCTTCTGGTGGCTTGGCTCGTTGGTGCCGGTGGCAATTCGTCGATCCCCAGCGACGTCGGTGTGACCAGCGTAGGAGGGGGTGCCGGCGTAGTCCTGCACCCCCGGGATGGAGAGTCTCATCCCGGGGGTGGATTGTCGTGCGCCAGGGATCCAGACACCCGACGGATGCTCGACGAGACGTCCGGCCGGAAGGGTTGGTGCCATGGACACCGCATTCGACCACAGCCAGCCCGAAGCCCGGCAGCTCCCCGGCAGTACCGTCCCCGAGCCTGCACCGAAGCCGGTGCTCGTGGGCCTGGGCATCGTGAAGACCTATGGCACGACCGTCGCCCTGGGCGGCGCCAACCTGGCCATCCGCTCGGGGGAGTCCGTCGCGGTGATGGGCCCCTCGGGCTCCGGGAAGACCACTCTCCTGCACTGCCTCTCGGGCATCCTCGCTCCTGACTCCGGGGAGATCCTGTTGGATGACGCGGTCTCTCGTGTCCGGGTGGACGGCCTCGACGTGGAACAGCGCGCCCAGTTGCGGCGCGAGCGCTTCGGCTTCGTCTTCCAGCAGGGCCTCCTGCTGCCGGAACTCACCGCCCTGGAGAATGCCGCGCTGCCGCTGATGCTGGCGGGGGTTGGCCGTCGGGAGGCCGAGCAGCAGGCCCGCGGCTGGCTGGCGCGGCTCGGCCTGGCGGGCGCGGACGAGCGTCGTCTGGGGCAGATGTCCGGCGGTCAGGTGCAACGGGTGGCCATCGCCCGCAGCCAGGTCACCGGGGCGGGTGTCACGTTCGCCGACGAGCCAACCGGTGCCCTGGACCAGCGGACCTCGGCCGAGGTCCTGGAGGCGCTCCTGGCCTCCACGGTGGGCCGTGGTCACACCCTCGTGATGGTCACGCACGACGAGAAGGTCGCCGCCCGCTGTGCCCGCACGGTGCGCCTGGAGGACGGTCAGGTGGTCTGGGACAGCAATCCGCTGCGGCCCGTGCTGGATGGTGTGGCATGACCAGCCTGCCCATGGGGGAATCCTTCGAGCGCAGGACTCCGTCGAGCACCGCCGTGCTGCGTGAGCTGATGTCCCTGCTGGGCCCGGCGAGTCTCGCCGACCGCTCCAGCTGGGCCCTGCCGGTGGCTGCCCTGGCCGTGGCGAGCGCGCTGAGCCTGTCCGTGGCCGGTGGCGTGCACCACTTCCTCTCGATGACTGGTGAGCTGGCGGGCCTCTACCAATTCCTGTCCGTCGTCGCGCTGGTGCTTCTGCTGGTCCCGCTGATGACACTGGCGGGCTCCGCGGCCCGACTCTCCGCGCGGCGACGAGACACCCGGCTGAGCTCGCTGCGGCTGCTGGGTGCCAGCTCCGCGACGATCCGGCTGCTGACCCTGGCCGAGGCAGCGCTGATGGCCCTGGCGGGTGGTGTCCTGGGCGTGCTGGGCTATGTGGCCCTGATACCGGTCTTCGGGCTGTTGCGCTTTGCCGGCGGGCCGATCGGGGCAGGCAGCCTGTGGATCGGCGTGCTGCCCGTGCTGGGCGCGCTGCTGGTGATCGTCCTGCTGGTGGTGGCCAGCGCATTGGTTGGCCTGCGCAAGGTCGAGGTCACTCCCCTGGGTGTGCGCACCCGCCAGCAGGCCCCGACGTCGTCGAAGGGGCGGTTGGTTGCCGCCGTGCTGGTGGTTCTGGGGTGCTCCGTGCTGGCCAAACTGATCGGCTTTGCCGCCAGCATGGCCGCCGCGGTGGTGATGATGGTCTTCATGTTCGGGGCGCCGCTGCTGGCCGTGAACCTGGCCGGTCCGTTCGTCGTCGCGGCCATCGCCCGGCTCGACCTGAAGCGGGCCAAGGGACCGGTCCAGTTGCTGGCGGCTCGCTCCGTGCTCGAGGACCCCAAGCAGACCTGGCGGCAGGTGGGTGCCCTGGGCGCCACCACTTTCGTCGGCGTGCTGATGGGCGTCGGAATGGCCCTGGTGGGCTCGGCCCAGGGGCAGAATCCCCAGGACCTGATGGTCGCCGCCGACACCCGCACCGGCGTGCTGCTCACGCTGGCCATCAGCTTCGTGACGGTGGCGTGCAGTGTGGGGATCAACCAGACCGCCGCCGTCCTGGACCGTCGCCCGCTCTACGTGGGTCTCGACATGTTGGGCATGCCAGCGGATCTGGTGGATGCGGCACGTCGACGCTCGGTGCTGCGCCCCGTGGTGGCCGTGGTGCTGCTCTCGGCGGCTGCGGCGATGGCCGTGGTGCTCCCGCTGGGACTGGCCAGCGCCAGTGTGGATCCCGCTGCCTTCCTGACGGTCGCGCTGGTGCTGGTGGCCGGCCTGTTCACGGTTGCCGCCTCCCTGACGGCGAGCAGGATGACGCTGCGGCAGGTGCTCGCCGACGGGCTGGTGCGCCAGGAGTAGCCATGATCTGGGTCGGCCCGGTCCGGCCCGGGCACGGCCAGGTCAGCTCCATCGGGCCACCACGCCGGGTCCTTCCAGGTGTCCGGAATACAACAGTGCCCGGCCCCGCGTGCTGCGGGACCGGGCACTGTCCAGTTCTGGCCAGCTCCGGCGGATGCCGGATCACTGGGTCGTGATCACTGGGTCAGGATCACTGGGCGGGGGTGAACTTCGGCTCGGCGACGTCGGCCCAGTGACGGATCCAGTTGATCCGGGTGCGGGTGTCGGTGGCGGGCAGCGGGCCCACCCACTCGCTGTTCTGGGCCCACGAGTTGGTCATCAGGTAGCCCTGCGGCTCGCTGCCGGCACCCAGGTTGGTGGGCAGGTTGTCCCAGGTGTGGGTGTGCTTGCCGTCGGCGTAGAAGCTGATCGAGTTCTGCTTGATCAGGAAGCCATAGGTGTGGAAGCCGTCGGACGGGTCGAAGGGGAGGAAGACCTCCTTGTACTGGTGACCGCCGCCGGCGTAGTGCACGGAGTAGAAGATGCTGTGCCGCTTGCCCGGGCCGTTGTCGGCGCTGCGGATCTCCATGTCCACCTCGGGGAAGCCGTAGTCCTTGGCGATGAAGAACATGCCGGACAGGATTCCGGGGGTGGCCGACATCTGCATGCTGGTCTCGTAGTAGCCGTTGCCGACCAGGTTGGCCGGGTTGGTCTGCATCTCGGCGCCGGACTTCTGGTTGGCGCGGCTGATCATCGTGGCGTGGCCATTGGCCACCTCCACATTGGACCGCATCAGCATGTTGCCGCCGCTGCCCTGCCAGTCGCCGTTGATCCGAAGAGTCTTGTTGGCGTTGTAGTTGGAGCCGGCCGGCCACGAGGAGAACTCCTCGACGAAGGTGGGCTTCTCATCGACGGGGCTGGTGGGGGCCGGTGCGCTGGGCGACGGGGTGGGCGTCGCGGTCGGGGTGCTCGGGGCGGCGCTCGGGCTGGGAGCGATGGTGGGCTGTGCCGTGGGGCTGGGCGCGACGGTCGGCGTGGCAGTAGCCGTGGGGACGGTGGTGGGCTTGCCCGCATTCGGGTTGCCGGTGGCGGTGGCCTTCACGCGCTGGGTGCCGGACTGCTGCTGCACCTCGCCCTCGACGGTCACGTCGGGGCTGCCCTCGGCAGCGGCCCAGCCGTTGAGGAAGACGGTGGCGCCCACCATCGACTCGTCGACGGTGATGGTGTGCTTGGCCTGTTCGCCGTCGCAGGTGGCGGAGGTGGACTTGGTGGCGGACCAGCCGCGGGGACCGGACTGGCCCAGGCTGACCGCCTCGCAGTCCAGGCCGGGGACCTCGGCATTCAGGGTGACCTGCTGGCCCACCTGGGAGCTGCCGATGGACGGTGTGGCCACGTAGAACTGCACGTCGTCCTTCTCGGCATTCCACGGGACGGGAGTGCGGAAGTCGGCCCACGCGGTGGCGGTGGGTTCGGCCTTGGCCTCGGCCGCGGCACCGGGCTGGAGTGCCAGGGCCATGATCAGGGCTGCGGAGGCGGACAGGCCGCGTCGCAGGCGGGAGCGGAGGAGCGGGCGATGAGTGGTCATGTCTGTTCCTGCTGGTGAGAGGTGGGGTGGGTCCCGGGCCGCGACATTCTCGCGGCCGTGCAGCAACCGGTTCGAATCATCGGGGGCCGTTCGAGTCCGGTGGCCTGGGCTCGGTGCCAGCGAGTGGCGCCGTCATCACAGTAGCTGACCTTAGAGATTCCTGAAAACTCTTCAGAGTGTCGCGTTTCCTGCGTCCATAGGGGTGAGGTGGTGCTGGTTGCCGGGCGGATAGCGTGATGCCCATGACCTCGAACAGCGCTTCCCCTGACGTCCGGAGTTCGGAACGCATCCTGGCCATCGTCCTGGCGGGCGGGAAGGGCAGCCGGATGGACGTGCTGACCGAACGTCGCGCCAAGCCGACCCTGCCCTTCGGTGGGGTCTTCTCCCTCCTGGACATCTGCCTGTCCAACCTGGCCAACAGCCGGGTGCGCGATGTCTGGGTGGTGGTGCAGTACCAGGCGTCGAGCCTGGACGACGTGCTCTCGCACGGCCGGCCATGGGACTTGGATCGCAACCGTGGCGGGCTGAGGGTCCTCCCGCCCCAGGAGGGCATCGGGGATGACGAGGAGGGCATGGCGACCGGCAATGCCGATGCGCTCTTCCGGATCCGCAAGCTGGTGCAGCAGCACGACCCGACTCTGGTGATGGTGCTCTCGGCCGACCACGTCTATGCCATCGACCACCGCGAGGTGGTCCGCA
The DNA here is from genome assembly GCF_052116585.1 of Luteococcus sp. Sow4_B9. Classification (NCBI taxonomy): domain Bacteria; kingdom Bacillati; phylum Actinomycetota; class Actinomycetes; order Propionibacteriales; family Propionibacteriaceae; genus Luteococcus; species Luteococcus sp. Sow4_B9. The sequence goes on from NZ_JBQKKT010000013.1 coordinate 7,302, forward strand.
CCCACCGCGAAGCGGGGGCGGAGTGCACCGTCGTCACCACCACCATGGCCAGGGCAGAGGCGGGCAACCACACCGTCGTCGACGTGGACCGCGACGGGCGCGTGACGCGGGTGCACCACAAGCCCGACGAGCCGCACACCGAGACCGTCGCCTCGGAGGTCTTCCTGTATGAGCCCGACGTGCTGGTGGAGACCCTTGAGGAGCTGCACCGCAAGCTCTCGCCCGGTGCCCCGGACCGCGACTCGGGGCTGGGGGATTTCAGTGAGCACCTGCTGCCGGCCCTCGTGGACCGTGGACAGGTGGTGGCGCACCCCTTGGTGGGTTATTGGCGCGATCTGGGCCGCCCGTCGGCCTATTTCCGCGCCCATCAGGACCTGCTGGCCGGCGAGGTGGACATCCTGCACCGCCGCGACTGGCCGATCTGCACGGCCTCGCCGGTGCGAGCCGCCGCCCGCGTGCACGAGGGGGCCACGGTGCGGGACTCGATGCTCGGCAATGGCGCGGAGATCCACGGCCGTGTGGAGCGCTGCGTCATCGGCCCCGACGTGGTGGTGGAGGCCGGGGCCGTGGTGCACGACGCGATCCTGATGCGTGGTGTGACGGTGCGCTCGGACGCCCGGGTGGGCTGGTCGATCATCGACGCGGAGGCCAAGGTGGGAGCCGGTGCCCGAGTGGGTTCCGAGGAGCCCTTGGGGGTTGAGTCCAGACTGATGTCCGACGAGCTGACGTTGATCGGCATGGCTGCGGAGGTGCCCGACGGTGCGCATCTCCCGGCTGGGGCGCGGCTCGATCCAGGGGACTCGGTGGCAACAGCCGTGCGTTCCGCAGGGCTGTGACCGTGTGTTCCGCAGGGCTGTGACAAAGTTCACCTGAAGCTCAGCTGAAGGTCATTGGGGCTCGTCAGGCTGGAGTCATGACCCAGACCTCTCGTCGCACCCTGCTTGGTGGCGCCCTCGGCGGCGCCGGACTGATTGCCCTCGGCCCGACGGTCGACGCCGCTCATGGCACCCCCGCCCTTGTCCGTTCCCGCAACACCCTGCCCAGCGGTGTCCAGGCCGGTGACGTCACCGCCCGCGGCGCCATGGTGTGGTCGCGCACCTCGCGTCCCGGCCGCATGATGGTGGAGGTCTCCGCCTCCGGCCGACGCGGTTCCTGGCGCACCGTCCCCGGCCCCTGGGCCACCCAGAAGACCGACTTCACCGCCAAGCTGGAGCTGCGCGGACTGCGTCCCGGCCAGGACTACACCTACCGGATCCAGTTCGAGGACATGGATGGCCGCCGGGGTCAGGTGGGCACCGGCCACTTCAGCACCCCCTCGCTGGGCACCGCTCCGCAGACCTTCGTCTGGACGGGTGACACCGCGGGCCAGGGCTACGGCATCAACCCCGATCTGGGTGGGATGGTGGCCTACCGCGCCATGCACGAGCTGCGTCCCGACTTCCTGATCCACTCCGGCGACAACATCTACGCCGACGGCCCGATCCTGCCCGAGGTGGAGGAGCCGGACGGCCAGATCTGGCGCAACATCACCACCCCCGAGGTGGAGAAGGTGGCCGAGACCCTCAACGAGTTCCGCGGCCGCTACCGCTACAACCTGATGGACGACAACCTGCGCGCCATGTACGCCGACGTGCCCGTCATCAGCCAGTGGGATGACCACGAGACCACCAACAACTGGTACCCGGGCGAGGTCCTGACCGACGATCGCTACGCGATCGAGAAGCGCGTCGACGTGCTGGCCGCCCGCGCCCGCCAGGCCTTCTTCGAGTACATGCCGATCTCCGACCGCCACGGCCGGGGTCGTCAGGATCTGGGCCAGCAGCCGCAGCTCTACCGCAAGGTGGCCCGTGGCGCCCATCTGGACGTCTTCTGCCTGGACATGCGCACCTACCGCTCCACCAACGAGGAGGCTGCCGGCGAGGCGCGCAGCGCCTTCCTCGGCAACAAGCAGGTGGAGTGGCTGCTCGACGGCCTGGAAAAGTCGAAGGCCACCTGGAAGGCGATCGCCGCAGACATGCCGATCGGCATCATCGTCCCCGATGGTGACAATGTGGAGGCCATCTCCAATGGTCGTCCGGGCGGCCCGGAGGGACGCGAGCTGGAGTTCGCCTACCTGCTCCGCGAGATCAAGCGTCGCAAGATCCGCAATGTGGTGTGGCTGACCGCTGATGTGCACTACTGCGCCGCGCACCACTACGACCCGGCCAAGGCGGCCTTCCAGGACTTCGACCCCTTCTACGAGTTCGTCGCGGGTCCGATCAGCGCCGGTGGCTTCGGCCCCAACAAGATGGACTCCACCTTCGGTCCGCAGGTGCTCTTCCAGGGACTGCCGGAGTACATCCTGCAGTCGCCCCGCAACCAGAAGGCGATGTTCTTCGGCCACGTCGAGATCGATCGCGCCGGCACCTTCACCGTCAGCCTGCGCAACGGTCTGGGTGAGGTGCTCTACACCAAGGAGCTGCAGCCCCAGCGCTGACCCCAGCTGGCCGGTCCCCAGCGAACCGGTCCGCGCTCGTCGGATCCCGTGTCCTTCCCCGGGCACGGGATCCGACGCGTCCTGGTGGTGTCCCGATGGCATCAGGGGCTGATTCGACAGCGGCTGAAGGGCTGTGCAGGAAGGGAATCCGACGTTCCCCAGATCGTCATCCAACGGTGTGCTGGAGGTCACCGCCGGGCGCAAGGGTGGACGTGTTCGTGCTGCCGCACGCACAGTCATCGTCACCCATCCCCCAGGAGGACTCCATGACCACACCCACCGTCGCACGTCGCGGCGTGCTCGCCCTCGGCGCCGGGATCACCGCTGCCGCTGTCGGCGCCAACCACGCCGAGGCCGCCCCCAAGAAGGGTCGCAAGAAGCACCCCAAGGCCGCGCAGCTGCGCTTCCGCCAGGACGGCACCTTCAAGGTGATCCAGTTCAACGACACCCAGGACACCCACCTGACCGACAAGCGCACCATCGAGCTGATCACCAAGGCCATCGCCCAGGAGAAGCCCGATTTCGTCGTGTTCAACGGTGATGTCATCAACGGCGACCCCGCCTCGGCCCTGCAGGTGAAGCAGGCCTACAACAATGTGATCGCCCCGGTGGAGAATGCCCGCATCCCGTGGGCCCTGACCTTCGGCAACCACGACGAGGACTCCGTCAAGAAGTCCGGCATGACCGAGCAGAAGATCATGAACTTCCTGCTGGGTTACGAGCACAACATGAATGTCCGCGACGACGCCGTGAGCGGCCACGCCAATGTGATGGTTCCCATCGCCGGGCGTCGCTCCAAGCGCACCGCTGCCGCCCTGTGGCTGCTGGACTCGGGCCGTTACGAGGAGGAGACCCTGGACGGCCAGAAGGTGGAGGAGTACACCTACGAGACCCTCCATGCAGACCAGGTGGCCTGGTACCGCGAGCAGAGCATCGAGCTGGCCAAGCAGAACGGCGGCCCCGTGCCCGGCCTGATGTGGATGCACATCCCCGTCTGGGAGACCCGCTTCATGTGGTACGGATCGCCCACGGACTGGACCGACGAAAGCCACGAGAAGGCGCTGGTCAAGCACCAGATCACCGATCCGCAGCGCAATGAGCGCGAGTACGTCAGCCAGTTCAACTCGGGCATCTACAACACCGTGCGTGAGCAGGGCGACGTGATGGGCATCTACTTCGGCCACGACCACATCAACACCTACGAGGGCAACTACTTCGGTGTTCACCTGGGCTACGGCCCCGGTACCGGCTACGGCACCTATGGCCTGGACGGCGCCCAGAAGCACCACCTGCGTGGCTGCCGCGTCTTCGAGCTCAACGAGCGCAAGCCCGGCGAGTTCACCACCCGTAACCTGTACGCCAAGGATCTGGGCATCGACGTCGACACCGTCGAGAACATCCGCATCGCGGAACCCACCCCGCTGCCCTTCTGAGCTTGCGGACCTGTTGGTCTGGATGCCGGTCCCTGGACGGGGATCGGCATCCAGGCCAGAGGTGCCACCCAGTCGAAGGATGCAACCCAGACCAGAGGTGCCACCCATGCGGACATGCAACCCAGGTCAAGGAAGCACCTGAGGGCCGGGACGGACCTCAGGCCAGGGCGTCGATCACCTGTCGGCTGCTGGGGGCAGTGAGCACCTGCTCACCCACCACGACGGTGGGGACCAGCTCGTTGCCGTCCTGAACGCTGCGCACGAAGGCTGCGGCTTCTGCGTCCTCCCAGATGTTCACCAGGCTGATTCGCTCGTCGTCGGGGCTGAGTCCGGCCATCAGGTCCTGGCAGTAGGGGCAGCCCGGACGCCAGTAGACGACGGCATGGCTGGGCCCGCGCAGGGCACTGGCCTCGGCGTGGGTGCGGTCTTGGTCACTGCTCATGGAAGCTGATCCTGCCGCCTCCGCGATGGGCATGACAACCGTGCGACCCGTCTGTGGCAGGGTTGCTTTTGCCGACGGCCGGGCCACCGCGTAGACTTTCTGGGTAGTCCTCACGGACGACGGGGCGTTGGCGCAGTTGGTAGCGCGATTGCTTTGCAAGCAATAGGTCACGGGTTCGAACCCCGTACGCTCCACCACCACGAAGGGCCCGCCGATGGCGGGCCCTTCGCCATGTCTGGGTGGCGCGATGTTCGCCATGTTCGGGTGGCGCGATGTCCGCCATGCCCCGGGGTGCGTGGACCGGCTCAGCGGAAACCGGCGTACTTGTTCACCTTGCGGGTCAGCTTGGCATCCTGCGCCAGCTGCTTGCCGTCAAGCTCCAGCACCGGGGCGGCGCCGCGTCCGGAGCTGACCAGCCAGACGCCGTCGGCCTTGGCGAGTTCCTTGGGCTTCATCAGCTTGTACTCGGTGCGCCAGCCGTCCTTCGCGGCCTTGGCAAAGATCACGGCCTGGGTGATCGAGTCGAGGATGCCGGTGCCCTCGTGGGGCGTCGTGAGCAGTACGCCGTCGCGGGCAACGACGAGCGACGAGGTGGGGCCCTCCAGGCAGTAGCCATCGGTGCTGGTGAACAGCACGTCGTCAACCCCTCGGCGGGCGGCCTCACGCCCGGCCGCCATGTTGGTGGCGTAGCTGAGGGTCTTGACGCCGCCCAGCAGCCAAGGGGCGTCGCGGTGGGCATCGCTGGCGGTGCCACGGCACAGGGTCGTGATGCGCAGGCCATCGCGGGCGGCCAGTGCCGCGGCGCTCATCGGCGTGATGGTCAGCACCATCAGGGGCAATCCGCTGGCACTCTCCGGGCCGCGGGTGTGCATCATCTTGAGCACCGACTCTCCTGGGTGCCGCCAGTTGACGACCGCCTCGTCCACCAGCTGCTGCCACGCGTCGCGATCGATCCGTTCCCCGGCGAGCTTCTGCAGGGAACGGTCCAGACGGTCCAGGTGCAGGCCCAGGTTGTCCACCCGGCTGACCCCGTCCGACGCGGTGACGACGCGGGTGGCGTCGAAGACGCCGTCGCCCCGGGTCAGGCCCAGGTCATCGGCGGTGGCGACGTGCTTCTTGGCCGGGAGGACACCCCGTCCCTGGACGGCCACCAGCTGGGCGGGGGCGCGGCGGTCGGTCTCCTGATCCTTGGATCTCATTGGACAAGGCTATGTGCAGCGTGGGGAAAGCCGGAGCACCGGGGCGGGTGGCAGCCGTCTCAGTGCGGTGTCAGTGGGGCCCACCTATTCTGGGCGCATGTGGTCGCAGCGTCAGGTGGTGAGTCATGCGCTGCAGCGTCGTCGTGCACTGGTGGCGCTGCAGTCGCCAGTGCGTGCCCTGGAGGAGAACGGGCCGTGCGATGCCGATCCGCTGCTGGTGCGCTCCGCCCTGCACCACGGGGAAGCGAGCGACGAGGACTGCCCGGTCTGCGGCGGTGAACGCCTGACCAACCTCAACTACGTCTTTGGTGACCAGTTGGGTCAGTTCAGCGGCCGCATCAAGTCCACCGAGGTACTGGTGGAGATGCAGGACCAGTACGGGGAGTTCAAGGTTCGGGTGGTCGAGGTCTGCCCCGACTGCTTCTGGAACCACCTCGTGACCACCTACACGTTGGGCGACGGGCTCAAGCGTCGAGCTCCGCGCCGTCAAGAAACCGTCGAGGACATCTATGGCTGACAAGATCGCGAAGAATCCCCGCCCCAGGCGGGGCGAGGATCCCCGCGGGACGCAGGGGGCTCGCCCCGCCAAGCGTTCCGGCGGCTCGAAGGACAAGGGCGCCATCGCCAAGCGGATTGCCGGCGTGCTCGCGATCGGCATCCTGGTGATGGCCCTGCTCGTGACGATCGCCGGTCTGGTCTTCTACAACCGCACCTCACTGCCGGACCCGAACAAGGAGTTCACCACCAACACCACCTTCCTGTACTACAACGACGGGAAGACCAAGTTGGGCAGTTTCGCGGTGCAGAACCGGCAGAGCCTGACCTATTCCCAGATCCCGCAGAGCATGAAGGACGCCGTGGTGGCGGCCGAGAACCGCGACTTCTGGAATGACCGTGGCATCTCGCCCAGCGGCATCGTGCGCTCCGCCTGGACCATCGCTCGCGGTGGTGAGGTGCAGGGCGGCTCCACCATCACGCAGCAGTACATCAAGGTGCTCTATCTCAGCCAGGACCGCACCATGGCCCGCAAGCTGCGCGAGCTGGCGCTGGCGGTGAAGATGGGCAAGCAGATGCCCAAGGAGGAGATCCTCCAGGGCTACCTGAACACCATCTACTTCGGCCGCGGCGCCTATGGCGTGCAGGCGGCCAGCAAGAGCTATTTCAACACCGACGCCAAGAACCTCACCGTGCCGCAGGCCGCGGTCCTGTCCAGCGTGTTGAACAACCCGTCGATCTATGACCCGTCGGCAGCCAAGGGCAACAAGGACCGGCTGCTCAAGCGTTACCGCTACGTTCTGTCGGGCATGCTCGAGGCCGGGAACATCACCAAGGCCCAGCACGACCAATGGGCCAAGGCACTGCCGACCTTCCCCGACATCCCGCTCAACCAGCGGTGGGCCGGAACCAATGGCTACCTGCTGAAGATGGTGCAGAACGAGCTGATGGCCAAGGGCTTCACCCAGGGACAGATCGAGGGAGGCGGCCTGACCATCACCACCACCTTCGACAAGGCGATGCAGGACCAGGCCGTCACGGTGGGCAACAAGTACAAGGACCTGGTGGGCCAGAACGGCAGTGGCGGCGCCAAGAAGCTGCATCCGGCCATTGCGTCGGTGAAGGTGGGCACCGGTGAGGTGCTGGCCGTCTACGGCGGCAAGGACTACATCGAGAACACCCGCAACTGGGCCACCACCGATCGTCCGTCGGCCTCGACCTTCAAGGCCTATGCCACCGTCGCTGGCCTGCGCAATGGCATGAGCCTGCGCTCGAGCCTGAATGGCAACACCTACACGCCCCGTGGCGACTCGGTTCCCGTGCGCAACGAGTTCCGTCACCAGTACGGCACCGTCACCCTGCGCAAGGCGCTGGCCGACTCCATCAACACCGCCTTTGTGGACATGACGGAGAAGATCGACAACGGTCCCCAGGAGGTCATCAAGGCCGCCAATGACGCCGGTGTCCCCAAGGGAGAGGGCTGGGACGCCAATGGCCGCGTCGCGCTGGGCATGGCGGAGGTCAGCCCCCTGGAGAATGCCGGGGGTTTCGCCACCCTGGGCAATGACGGCGTCCATGTGGCCAACCATGTGGTGGCCGAGGTGAAGGATTCCAAGGGCAAGGTGGTCTACCAGGCGGACACCGAGGGCAAGCAGAGCATCGAGCAGGACGTCGCCCGTGATGTGACCTCCGCCCTGCGCTCCGTCGTCACCGGCGGTACCGGTGCCCGGGTGGCCAACCTGGGCTTCCAGGTGGCCGGCAAGACCGGTACCAATGGCATCACTCGCAACGGCGAGGACATCATCAACTCCGCCTGGTTCGTCGCCTACACCCCGCAGATCTCCACGGCCGTGATGTTCGTTGCCGGAGACGACGGCAATGGCGCGCTCGACGACTACAAGCGCCCCGGTGACGGCACCTTCTTCGGCGGCACCTATCCGGCCATGGTGTGGCGTGACTTCATGCGCGAGGCGATGGACGGCCAGCCATGGAAGGCCTTCCCGGAGGCGGAGAATGTGAACTACGGTCAGGAGATCGGCAAGGTCTACGTGCCGCCGCCGCCGCCCACGCGCACCGCCCAGCCGAAGCCGTCGCAGACCTCGCAGCCCGCGTCCGGAGGCGAGAGCTCCCAGCCGGCCGGTGCGCCCAGCGCCGAGCAGCCCAGCGGGGCGCCTGGCCAGGAGACACAGCCGAGCACGGCACCCACCGACGGTGGTGCGACCGATCAGCCGGCCCCGCAGCCCACCCAGGACCAGACGCAGGCCCCGCCGCCCGAGATGACGGCCAATCCGGGTCTGGACCAGGCTCCGGCACCCGGCCAGCCCGACCCCGTCACCCAGCCGACCCAGCGCGTCACCCAGCAGGCGCCCGGTCAGGGCGGGGGCCCTGCGCCGGGCAATGGGAATGGCAACGGCGGCGGAAACGGCAACGGCGGCGGCAGCGACGGTGGAACCGGCGGTGACGGGAATGGGTGAGCGTGAGCCCCTCTGACCTGGACCGTCGCCTGGGCGGCCCGATCGGATCCCATGCCGCAGGAGGAGGAGTGTGGCGCAATCCCGCGCCCTGGGCCTTCGGCATCGCCACCCTGCTGTGGCTGCTCGCCCTGCAACGCCATGCGCTGTGCCGCCAGCCGTCGCCGGAGGAGCCGGTGGATGCCTTCATCCGGCTCTGCTATTCCGACATCCCGATCCTGTACCAGACGACATCGGTGGGGTCGGGCGGCTGGCCCTATCTGGATGCGGCGATCGAGCACCCGCCCCTGGTGGGCGCCCTCATCGCGCTGGCCATGCTGGTCTCGCGCGGCCTTGGTGCCGAGCAGGTTCCCGGCCAGTCCGCCGCCCAGCTGCTCTCCGGAGCAGAGCTCTTCTTCCTCACCACGGCAGTGCTGTTGTTCCTCTGCCTGCAGGCGATGGTGGCCTGCCACCTGTTGCTGGGCCGTGGTTCCGCCGCTGGTCTGGCCACCAGGCCCCGTGGCCGTTTCCGCAGTTGGGACGCGCTGCTGGTGGCGGCCTGCCCGCTCGTGTTCACCTCTGGCCTGGTCAGTTGGAGCCTGCTGGGTGCGAGTCTGACCAGCGCTGCACTGCTCGCCTGGGCCCTGCGTCACCAGAGGACCAGCGGAGTGCTCCTCGGCCTGGCCGTCTCGGCGGGGATCTGGCCCGTCCTGGTGCTGCTGAGCCTGTGGCTGCTGTGCCGTCGGGCCGGGCAGGGCCGGGCCTGGCGCAGGGGGGCGGGTGCGGCTGCGCTGACGTGGCTTGCGTGCAACCTGCCCTTGGCGCTCGCGACGCCGGATGCTTGGGCGACGGTGGCCACCACGTGGCGTCGCCAGCAGGCCGACCTGGGGTCGCTCTGGTATGTCCTGGCACAGCTGGGGGTGGCGCTGCCGGCCCTGTCCGTGATCGTTCTGCTCCTGATGGCCTCGTGGACAGCTTGGGTGGCCAATCTGGTCCGACGTGCGCCGCGCCGCCCCCGCGTGGGTCAGGCGGCCTTCCTGCTGGTGGCCGGGTGGCTCCTGGTGGACAAGGGCTACACCCCGCAGCAGGTGCTCTGGCTGGTGCCGCTCGTGGCCCTGGCCCGACCGTGCGTGCGGGACTGGGCCGTGTGGACCGTCGCGGAGATGCTCTACTGGTGGGCCGTGTGGGCCCATCTGGGCGGCGACTCGGCGCCCGGTGACGGTGGGCCGGACGTGGTCTACCTGGCCGCGGTGGTCCTGCGCTGGGGCGTCCTGCTGTGGCTGGTGGGGCAGGTGGCCCGCGATGTCCGACGGCCCTGGCTGGACCCGGTGCGGGGGGCGTCGGTCGACGATCCGGTGGGCGGGGTGCTCGATCACTGCCCCGATGCGTCGACTGCCGTGGGCGGACGGGACACCGGCCGCGCCGCCGCCACCGGCGATGTGAATCGTCATAGTCTGCAGGGGGTGGAGGACGAAGAGCCTCAAGCCCACAACTCCCACCCAGACCACTCCTGACCCGATCCACGAGAGGTGCGCGTGTCGACGATCCTGCGCCGAGAGCCACCGCAGCATGCCACTCCCGGCTCCCTGGAGGCCTGGTGGGTGGCGCGGATGTGGCTGCTGAGCCGTGGCCTGTTGCTGCTGGTGGCCCTGTTGGTGATGGTCACCCAGAACCGTTCAGGGCATGACCTGCTGAGTGCCTGGGATGTCGCGCATTTCGAGGCCATCGCCACGGTGGGCTATGCGAACCCCATCGACCGTGCCTTCTTCCCGGGTCTGCCGCTGCTGTTGCGGCTGGCTGACACCTTCGCCATTCCGATGGGCCTGGCGGGCGTCGGCATTGCGGCGGTCGGGTCGGCGCTGGCGGCCTGGGCGCTGCTGAGGTTGGGTGGTCCAGTGGCGGCCAGCCTGTGGCTCTTCGCCCCGACGACGGTCTTCACCTCCATCGCCTACACCGAGGCGCCCTTCTGCGCAGCGGCCTTCTGGGCTTGGGAACGCGGCACGCGAGGCAAGTGGGGTCAGGCTGCGGTGCTGGCCGGGGTGGCCTGCGCCTTCCGCGTCTCCGGGCTCTTCCTGATTGGTGGCCTGGGCCTGCTGGCCCTCACCCAGGTTTCCCGCAGCTGGCGGCAACGGCTGCTGGACGTCGTCCTCGTCGCCTGCGCCGCCGTCGTGCTGTTCGCCTACATTGCCTACCTGCACCACCTGACCGGATCGTGGAATGCTTGGTTCGAGGCGCAGCAGTCCGGCTGGAACCGCGGTTTCACCAATCCCGTCGACGCCCTGCGCCACACCCTGGACGCCGCTCGGCCGGAGAAGTGGCCGGACCGGCCGATGGTGGGTTGGGTCTTCGCCCTCGAGGTGGTCTCGATGCTGGTGGGCACCGTCACCGCGGCGGTCCTGTTGTGGCGCAGGAGCTGGGCCCAGGCCGGTTTCGTGGGGGTCCAGGTCTTCGCCTTCGCCACCAGCTACTGGTTCATGAGCGTCAATCGCGCCGTGCTGCTGTGGTTCCCGATCTGGCTGCTGATGGGGCTGCTGGCCAGCCACGGCTGGCCCGGATCCTGGACCACCCGGCCCGTCGACGATCCCGGCCGCACTCCTGGATGGCCGTCGTGGAGTGTGCCCGCCGCACGGATTGGGGTGGTGCTGTTCGCTCTGGCGAGCGTCGTCGCCATGCTCTGGTGGGCGTGGCTCTACTTCACCGGCGCCTGGGCGAGCTGACGGGGCCAACCCCGGAGGGGATCACTTGTAGGCCAACCCCGGAGGGGATCACTTGTAGGGTGGTGCAATGGCCACCCCGTCTGCGCAGTTCACCGCGCCCGGGCCGCGCCATGTCATGCCGCGCCATGTCATCCAGTCCCTGTGCGCCTGGGGGCTCGTCCCCCTGTTGGCCACGCTCACCCTGTTCGATCTGCGACGTGACATCCACGGTGAGCACGGGGTGCTGAGTCTGGAACTGTTGCTGTACGGCGCCATCACCTGTCTGACGCTGCCCATCCTGTGGCGTCGCCGACATGATGTCAACGGCCCCGCCCGGGTGCTGTTGGCCAGCTTCGCCCTGTTCATTGCCTGGGGGCTTGGCACCATTGTGCGGCCGTGGACCGACGCAGCGTGGGCCCTCCACGTGGAGCCCCGCTATCGCGCCGTCCCGCTGCTGCAGGCCGCCTTGGTCTGTTCCGCCGCTTGGGGTCTCGTCCTGGCCATGGGGCGAAGACGCAGCATCGAGGCCCTGTGGTGGGGCGCAGTGTCCATCATCGTGTGCACTCCCTTCGCCTGGTGGCGCGCCGTGCGCAATGGTGAGGTGCACCGTCTTTCGACGGCCATGGGTGGGGCTGCGGTCATCCACGTCGGGCTGCTGTTGTGTGCGGGCATCTTCCTCGACGCGATGGTGAACGGACGTCGACGGATGGCCAGCGCCGTCCTCGCGACTGTCTCGGTGGCCTTGGCTGTGGCGTCGGGCTCGCGGGCCGGGCTGTTGACCCTGGGCCTGGCCGTCGCCCTCCTGGTGCTCTGGTCCGCGCGTGCGGGTGATGCCCGCAGGGTGCTGGTCGGCTCGGGTGGTCTGGCGGTCCTCCTGGTACTGGTCAGTCAAGTGGTGCCCACCTCACGGCGGCTGTTCAGCCTGATGGATGAGCGGCGCTGGGAGAACATCGTGGCGTCCAGTCGGATCCTGCGCTCCGGTTTTTCAGAGGTGGTCATCGGCGTGGGGGCAGGCCGGGTGTGGCCGTGGCTTGCCTTCGAGACGGGGCGGCTGCACAAGAACTGGCTGGGTCAGCGGTCCACCTCCGTGGGGCACCTGCTGACCAATCCGCACTCGATCTTCCTGTCGGCCATCGTGGAGTTGGGCCTGGTGGGCCTGATCCTGCTCGTCGTCATGTTCGTCACGCTGGTGCTGACCGTGGTGCGTGGCTGGCAGCAGGCCGGCCGTGTCTCCCAGATGCCTCGCATCGTGTTGGTGGCCACCATCTTGTCCTTCTTCCTGGACACCTACCTGATCAAGAACTTCGCGGTGAGCTTCCTGTGGTGGTTGGTGCTCGCGACCCATCTGGGCACGTCTGACCCGGAGGGACCGTCGTCGACGGGCCGGCGATCGGTCTTGGGTGACGAGGAGGAGCCGGCGCCGCAGTCACCGTCACGCCCCTGAGTTCGAGGCCCCCTGCTGACCGCCGGTCAGTCCCGGTCCCGCTCGCCGACATCGCCGTCGTACTGCTTGGCCACCAGCAGCGCCAACAACAGGAAGATCACCAGCAGTCCTGCCATGCCCCACGAGACATAGCTCATGGTTTGCAGTACGGAGCTGTGGTAGCGCCAGATCAGACCCAACGGCACCGCCATGTAGAAGCAGGCGAAGATGAACATGACGCCCTGGCGACGCACCGCGACGAACAGATTGCTGATCGGCGAGGTTGCGAAGTTCATGTACAGCCACGGCACGAGTGTCTGGGCGATCTGGCCAGCCAGGCCCCATCGGGAGCCCAGGAAGAAGGGGAAGATCCACGGGGAGAGCAGCCAGATCAGACCGAAGGGGATGATGCCGATCGCCAGCGAGCGCACCATCGTCGAGCGGACCAGCTGGAACATCCGTCCTCGCTCAGTGGTGCTCAGCTTCTGGTAGAAGACCTGCCCCAAGGCACCGTTCACGAGTCCAATGGGGGCCTGCAGCAGCCGCCAGGCTATGGCGAACTGGCCGAAGACCGCCGAGCTGAAGACAGCGAACAGCAGTAGGCTGATGCCCTGAAGACGCACCTGGTCCACCACCGCATTCGGGCCGTTCAGCAGCGGCATCTTCTTGTACTCGACGGCCACCTTGCGGGTGGAGTCGCCCGCTTGGGGGGCGGTCTCCTTGTGAGTGAGGCGCCACAGGTTCAGTGCGCTGAACCACTGGCCCACCACGCTGCCCAGCACCAGGCCCAGCACACCCATGCCGGCCACGCCGGCGCCCAGCTGGGTGGTCACCGTACTGGCCTGAAGGCCCATCCGGTTGCGGGCCATCTCCTTGTAGCGGGTGCGACGGTTGAGCCAGTACTGCCGGCTGGAGATCTGCGTCATGGCCAGCACCAGCAGACCGACGAAGGGCAGGTAGGGCGCCACTTCCGGGCGACGCAACAGGTTGGCGATCGGCGTCGCCCAGATCGTCATCACCAGGCACACGGCCAGCGAGACGGCCAGGGCCAGGCGGGTGGACAACCGCACCAGCGCCCGGGCGTCGGAGTCCTCCCGGGGCATCACGACGGCCATGTCATAGCGCAGGGCACCAATGGTCATGATTCCGGTGGCCAGGGAGAAGATGATCGAGTAGGCGCCGTATTCGTGGTCCGTGTACAGACGGCCGATGAAGGGGCTGGCGGCGATCAGCAGCAGCTGCGATCCGGCGGTTCCCGTCATCAAGGTCAGCACGTGCCGCAGGAAGGTGCTGCTGCGCAGCTTCGCCAGACGTCCTGACGCGCTGGCTGGAGTGGTCTCCCCGGCAGGGTTCTGGGTCAACGTGTGCTCCTGGGTCGTGGTGGCGGACCACGCGACGCGCCGCGCCGGGTCTCGACAGAGTGGCAGCCTACACTTGCCCATCATGGGAACAGCTGGCCTGGACAGGATCCGTGGATCATTGGGGTGGCTGCTGCTGCCGATCGTGGCGGTTATGGAGTTCTTCGACCTGCGTCGCGGTCTTGACGGGCAACCCGCTCTGGTCAGCGCCTACCTGGTGGGTTTCTGCCTGCTGACGCTGCTCTGTCTTCCCTGGCTCCCAGGACACCTGCGCCGGATGCGCGCCGAGGTCCGATGGATGGTGGTGGCCTTCCTGGTGATGATGGGCTGGGCGCTGGCGACGGCACTCGTACTCGAACCCCCCGTCGCGCAGCGGATCCAGGTGAGCCGCGGCGTGCTGGTGGTACCGGTGCTCACTGCCGTGCTGACCATGCTGGCCGCACTGTCCTTCTCAGCCGTCATCCGTCGTGTCCACCTGTGGTCCACCGGCTGGGTGGTTCTGGTCTGTTCGGTGGCCAACTGGCCGCGCGCGGTGCGGGTGCACAACTCGTCGCGGATCTCCACGGGGATGGGTGGAGCCGCCATCTATCACGTGGTGCTGCTGACCACCTTGGCGATCTTCCTGGGCTGCGCCGTGGCGGGCTACCGCAGGGTGGCCAGCACCTGCGGTGCGGCGGTGGCTGCGCTGCTCATCGTCGCGGTCGGTTCCCGGGCCGGGCTCGGCTGCCTGGTGCTCTTTGCGGCGCTGCTGGCCGTCTGGGCCCTGCAGCAGGGGCTGGGGAAGTGGGTGGGCCGCGTGGCGGTGGTGGCCGCCGCGGTGCTCGGGCTGCTCGTCGCGTTCGTCCCGTGGCTGCAGCGGTTGATGCTCCTGTCGGAACCGCGTCGCCAACAGAACCTCACGCTGGCGCTGGAGGTGTGGCGGGAGTCCGCACACAATGTGGTGCTGGGCGTCGGATCGGGCCAGCTGTGGCCGTGGTACGCCCTGGACATCAAGATGATCCCCGCCCCGGGTGGCCTGATGATCAAGACACAGTGGGGTCTGGTGCTGAACAGCCCTCACTCCACCTATCTGGCTGTGTTGGTGGAACTGGGGCTGGTGGGATTCGCCGTCCTGTTGGCCTTCCTGGCGATGCTGGTGGTCACCATGCTGCGGCTGTGGAAGGGCGGCAGCGCCCTGGCGCTAATGACGGCCATGGCACTGGTGGCGAGTCTGGGGGCCTTCCTCTTCGACACCTACCTGCTCAAGAACTTCGGGGTCAGCTTCTGGTGGTGGCTGGTGCTCTTCGCCGCGGTGGCAAGCCCGGCAGAGAGCGCGTAACCCCCCCTGATCAGCCCTTCGTCGGCCGGGCCAGTACGAGGCCCAACAGGCGAGCGTCCACCGATTCCAGCACGCCGACGGCTTCTCGCACGGCATCCTCGGAGGTCCTGCCGGTCCCGACCACCAGCACGGTGCCGGCACTGGCCGACGCGCTGAGGGCGCCGTCGCTGTGGTCCACGAGCGAGCCACCGTTTACCAGGACCACATCGTGATCCCGGGCCAGGGCATCCACCAGCTCACCGAGGCGAGCAGAAGCCAGCAGCTCGGCCGGGTTGGGTGCCTGGCCCCCGGCCGGAACCACGGTCAGGCCGTCGCGCTGGTGGATCGCCGAGGTCGGATCCACCTGGCCGGAGAGCAGCTCGGACAGCCCGGCACCCTCAACGCCCAGGGCCCGGCCGATCTCGGGCCGGCGCAGGTTCGCGTCGACGACGGCCACCCGCCCCGGCTTGTCCGCGGCGAGGCGACGTGCCACGCCAGCCACGGCGGCGGAGCAGTCCTCCTTGGCGGTGGCGGTGCTGAACTGGATGCGCGCGGGCCGTCCGGCGTCGAGGTAGTTGATGGACCGGGCCAGGGCTGCCGTGTCCTCGTCGCTGCGCAGCGTCGCGATGACGGAACTGTCGGTCACCTCAGCCAGGTCGTCCACGGTGTGTACCCGGTTGTTGAACAGGATCTTGAAGACCAGGTAGGCCAGCATCGCCATCAGGCCCGCGATCGCGCCCTTCGCCAGCGACGCCACCGGGCTGCTCGCCGTGCCCGGGGTGGGCAGCGTGTTGACCTGCTGCTTCGTGATGTCAACCCGCGGGGCCTTGCCGACGGTGTCGGTGTAGTCCGCCACCACCTGGTCCAGGATCTTGCCGGCCTCGGTGACCACCTGCATGGCCTCCTGCTCGTCGGCGCTGATGTAGGACATCCGCATCGTGAGATTCTGCCGCGGCGGAACCACCAACAGGCCCGCCTCCAAGGTCGCCGGATCCATGTCCAGCTTCTCGCTGAGGGGCTGCAGCACCAGCGGTGAGGTCACCATGGCCGAATAGCTGCTGGCCTGGGTCGTCGCATAGTTCGTCGCGACGCTCGGGTCCGGGATCTCGTCCTGCCCGGCCACCTGGAAGAGCAGGGTGTTGGTGGCCGTGTAGGTCTGGGTGGCCATCGCGAAACTCGCGATCGCTGCCAGGAGCCCCACCACCGCGCCAATCACCAGGGAGGGGAGCCACGAACGTCGGACTGCGTTGACCATGCGGCTCAGCTTCATGCGGCACCTTCTGGGAGTGGGGCAGTTGGGAGTGGGTCATGGGTGGCGGCAGGGCCTCGTGGACCGACCCGCCACCGATGGTCCTTGTAGAATAGTCGCTGTTGGGCACCACCATCGCGAAGGGCGCAGCGCGGGCCTGCGGTCTGCGGGAAGGGTTGGCAACTGTGGAGCGTCGCGTCGTCTGGCTCACGTCGGGCTATCCGCATGGCAGGGGAGAACAGTTCATCACCGACGAGCTCGCGGCGTGGGCACGTTCCGGGGCGGAGGTCATCCTGCTGCCCGTGGACGCCCGGGGCCCGGCCCGCCCACTGCCCGAGAACTTCACCGTGGACGACTCGCTCTCCCGGGCCTGGGCATCGCGCGCGCGTCTCGCCCGTTCCATGGCGCAGGCACTCGTCGACCCGTGGTTCCGCCGCGAAGTGGCAGACCTGGCCCGGCGCGGTCAGCTCAGTCGGGCCCGAGCGCTGCGCGCTCAGCGGGCCGTGGCCCAGGCCCTCATCGTGGCCGACGTGGTGGGGAGCCTGTCCCGTCGGGTGGGCGGCGTGGACGTGCTCTACACCTACTGGCTCAAGGCGCTGACCTGCGGCGGGCTGCGCGCCCGGGAACAGGGAGCCGTCCGCCGCGTCGTCTCCCGGGCCCACGGGACCGATCTCTACGAAGAGGCCCGCCCGGCCACGTACAATCCCTTGATCCGCACCGTCGGCGTACAGCTGGATGCCCTCTACCCGATCAGCGAGCAGGGCAGCGAGTACGTGGTGCAGCGCTACGGCTTTGACGTTGACCGGGTGCGGACTGCCCGCCTCGGCGTGGTGCTGCCGCCCCCGGAGCGGATTGCGCCCCCCGGCATCGGGGACCAGGTGCGGCTGGTGAGCATCAGTTCCCTCACCCCCCTGAAGCGGATGGACCTGCTGGTGGACGCGTTGGCCGAGCTCGCCGTGCTGCAGCCGCAGTGGCGGATCTCGTGGCGCCACTATGGCGACGGGCCACTGCGCGATCAGCTGCAGCAGCGGATCGACGAGCGGCTGCGTCCCGCCGGGGTGCAGCATGAGTGGTGCGGTCAGCTCCCGCACGACGAGCTGCTGGCCGAGCTCTCCCAGCCCGCGGACCTGATGGTCAACACCAGCTCATCGGAGGGTGTGCCGGTCTCGGTGATGGAGGCCGCCGCCCGGGGGATCCCCTGTGTCGCCACCGACGTGGGCGCTACCCGTGAGGTGGTGCTCGAGGACTCCGGTTTCCTGGTTCCCGCCGATGTGACGGCCACGGCCCTGGCCCAGCGCCTGTCCGACGTGCTCCCGGTGGCCCGTTCTGAGGAGCGGCGCAGCGCCGTGCGCGAGCTCGTGGCCCAGCGCTTCGACAGCGGCCGCAATCATGCCGACTTCGTCGCGGATGTCCTGCGGATGGCCCAGTGAGGACGGCACCCGCTCCGCGCTGGCTGGACCTGCTGGCCCGTTTCCTGCTCCTCGTGCTGCCGACGGCGGCCAGCTTTGGTCCGATCATCCGGATCGGCCCCCTGACCGCCGCGCGGCTGGTCTCGGTGCTGCTGGTGGGATGCGCTGGTCTGTACGTGTTGCGCGTGCACAAGGCCATCCCTCGCACGGCCCTGGCGGTGCTGGCCCTCCTGTTTGTCTGGGGATCGTGGGGCTTCGCCCGGCTGCAGGACCCGTCGGGTGGCCGTGAACTCTTCTCCGTCATGATCGGCCTGGCCACCATCGTGGCGGTGCTGTGCGTGGTGGGGCCGGTGGCCTCCGCGGATCGTGATCGGGCGCTGGGCTGGTTGCGAAGCATGACCCGCGGATGGCTGCTGGGGTGGTTCGTCGCCTGCCTGCCCGCGTGCTGGGAGATCGCCACCGGACGACACCTGTGGAACTACCGCGAAGATGCCCCGCTGTGGATCCGGCAGACCGCGGTGGACATTGCCTCCTACATGGTCAACCCCAACTTGTTCGCCTTCTTCCTGGCCGCGGCCATGGGGATGTTGATGATCTCCTTCTGGCTGGAGCGCGGCTGGCGCAGGTGGCTCGGGGCAGCCTGCGTGCTCGTCAGTCCCGTCATCTGCTGGTTCACGGGCTCCCGCCTGATCATCCTGGTGGTCCTCATCTACTGGGCGGCCTTCGTGCTCCAGCTCGGAGGCCGGCAGCTCGCCCGGATCGGGGCGGCGGTAGCGCTGCTCGGCCTGCTCCTGCTCCTGCCTTCCCTCCTGCGGGCCCCCTGGGGAGTACCGACCCCCAATGTCGGATCGAATGCGCAGCGGGCCGCGCTCTACCGCAATGGCTGGTACATGATCTGGCACAGCGGCGGTCTGGGCATCGGCCCCGGGGGCTTCGAGCAGGAGATCAAGACCGCCCGAGCACCTGTTGACACCCTGGGTGGGCCTGCCAACCCGCACTCCATGCTGTTCGAGCTGGCCAGTCAGTACGGCCTCCTGCTCGCCGCCCTCGCCCTGGGGCTGCTGGCCGTCGTGGTGGTCCGCACCACGCCGGCCGCTGTCCGGAGCTGGCCCGCGAAGTGGGTCTGGGGACTGAACGTGAACACGGCGCTGCTCGCCCTGTTCGTGCTTCCCGCCGGTTTCGCCAACTCCAGCTGGCTGGACTCGTCGGTCTCCTTCATCCAACTTGCCGGGCTGGCGATGGTCTTCCAGGTGTTGCTGGGACTGCGCGCCCTTCCCCGGCCGCAGTGGCGCCACGAGACGCCTGCAGGGCTGCTCTCACGGGGCGGGCCACGGCAACTGCTGCGTCGCACCACACGTTCCAAGCAGAGCTCCCGACATGCCTGAGCCCGACGGGAAGACCACCCCTCCTCGTCACAGGTGCCGCGCGGACCACACGACGCGGTAGCCTGTGCAGAGGACCAACAGCCTGCGGAGGCCTAGTGAACAACGTACGAATCCAGCCCACTGCCGACATGGACGAGGGAGTCACCATCGGTGACGGTTCCTCCATCTGGCACCTCGCCCAGGTGCGACACGGTGCCGAACTCGGCGAGAACGTGATCGTCGGTCGCGGCGCCTACATCGGTGAAGGCGTCCACGTCGGCAACAACTGCAAGATCCAGAACTACGCCCTGGTCTACGAGCCGGCGTACTTGGAGGACGGTGTCTTCATCGGCCCCGCGGTGGTGCTGACCAATGACCACTTCCCGCGTGCAGTGAATCCGGACGGCAGCGCCAAGAGCGCCTCGGACTGGGAGCCGGTGGGGGTGACCCTCAAGGAGGGATGCTCGGTGGGTGCCCGTGCCACGTGCGTGGCTCCGGTCACGGTCGGACGCTGGGCCACGGTGGCCGCCGGTTCCGTCGTGGTGAAGGACGTCCCGGACTTCGCCCTGGTGGCGGGGGTCCCCGCCCGTCGCATCAAGTGGGTGGGCCGCTCCGGCTTCCCGCTGGACTCCGACGGTGAGACGGCCGACGGCAAGCTGACCTGGGTGGACACCCGCACTGGCGACAGGTTCGTCGAGGAGAACGAGATTCTGACCCTGGTGGAGGAAGGCTCCGCCACCGCGAACACGGAGGTAAGCAAGTGACCGAGCAGTTCATCCCGCCCGCCAAGCCGCTGATCGGCGAGGAGGAGATCGAGGCCGTCGCGCGTGTCATGCGCACCGGCATGCTGGCCCAGGGCCAGGAGGTTGCCGACTTCGAGACCGAGTTCGCCGCGCAGTTCACGCCCGGCCGCAAGGCGGTTGCCGTGAACTCGGGCACCTCGGCCCTGCACATCGGCCTGCTCGCCTCCGGCATCACGGCCGGCGACGAGGTCATCGTCCCGTCCTTCACCTTCGCGGCGACGGCCAACTCGGTGGCCCTGACCGGCGCCACCCCGGTCTTCGCCGACATCGATCCGGACAGCTTCTGCCTGGATCCCAAGAGTGTCGAGGCGTCCATCACGGACAAGACCAAGGGCATCATGCCGGTGCACCTGTACGGTCACCCGGCCAACATGAAGGCGCTGCAGGAGATTGCCGACAAGCACGGCCTGCAGCTCTTCGAGGATGCCGCCCAGGCCCATGGCGCGTCGCTGGACGGTACCCCGGTGGGCGCCTTCGGCACCTTCGGCGCGTTCAGCCTGTACCCGACCAAGAACATGACCTCGGGTGAGGGCGGCATGATCACCGTCGCCGACGCCGAGGTGGAGCGTCGCTGCCAGCTGTACCGCAACCAGGGAATGTTGAAGCAGTACCACAACGAGGTCGTCGGCCTGAACAACCGCATGACCAACATCCACGCCGCCATCGGCCGCGTGCAGCTGACCAAGGTGGGTGACTGGACCGCCAAGCGGCAGGCCAATGCCGCATTCCTCTCCGAAAACCTGCAGGGGGTCACCCCGCCGCCGGTCGCCGAGGGTGCCGTGCACGTGTACCACCAGTACACGATCCGCGTCCCCGAGGACCGCGACGGCTTCTCGGCCGCGCTGAAGGAGCAGTTCCAGGTGGGTTCGGGCATGTTCTACCCCGTGCCCAACCACCGTCTGGCTCCCTTCCAGAGCCCCGTCGACCTGCCGGAGACGGAGAAGGCGGCCAAGGAGTGCCTGTCGCTGCCGGTTCACCCGTCGCTGACCCAGGCCGATCTGGAGCGGATCGTCAACGCCGTCAACACCCTCGCGAAGGCAGGTGCCTGAGCCATGGCGAATCTTCGTGCAGGCCTGATCGGCCTGGGGATGATGGGCCGCCACCATGCCCGCAACCTGCGCTCCATCGATGGCGTGGATCTGGTGGGCGTGGCCGACGCGATGGGTGATCCCCATGGCGTCGCCGGTGGCCTCGAGGTCAAGAAGACCATCGACGAGCTGATCGAGGTGGGTCTGGACTACTGCGTGGTGGCCGCCCCGACCGTGTACCACGACGAGATCGGCACCAAGCTGGCCGAGGCGGGCGTGCACGCGCTGATCGAGAAGCCGCTGGCCAAGGACACCGAGTCTGCCAAGGGTCTGGCGGAGCTCTTCAAGGCCAAGCGCCTGGTGGGTGCCGTCGGTCACATCGAGCGCTACAACCCTGCGCTGCAGAACCTGCGCAAGCGTCTGGAGGCCGGTGAGCTCGGTGATCTCTACCAGGTGGCCACCCGTCGTCAGGGGCCCTTCCCGAACCGGATCGCCGACGTCGGCGTGATCAAGGATCTGGGTTCGCATGACATCGACCTGACGGCCTGGGTGACCCAGCGTGACTACGAGCTGGTGGCTGCTCGCTCGATGTTCAAGTCCGGCCGTGAGTACGAGGACATGGTCTCGGCCACCTGCCAGCTGTCCGGTGGTCTCATGTCGAACCATCTGGTGAACTGGCTGACCCCCACCAAGGAGCGCCTGTGCATCGTCACCGGTGAGAAGGGCATGTTCATCGCGGACACCCTGACTGCGGACCTGACCTTCTATGGCAATGGCACCGTCCAGCACTCGTGGGATGACATCGCCCAGTTCCGTGGCGTCTCCGAGGGTGACGTGACCCGCTTCGCGATCGCCAAGCCCGAGCCGCTGCGCACCGAGCACGAGAACTTCCGTGATGCGGTGCTGGGCAAGGATGCGGACATCGTGACGCTGGAGCAGGGCGCACGTGTGGTCCAGGTCTGTGAGGCCATGATCGAGAGCTCGAAGTCGAACACCTTCGTCGAGATCAACTGATCCCTCGTGGATCCGGGGCCCGTCGCGTGATCGCGGCGGGCCCTCGTCATGTCCAGGCCGGGGAGCGAGTCCGGAAATGAACTCGGGCCCGGAGGCAGCTGCCTCCGGGCCCATTCTGTTCGCTGGAGCGTGCGATCCCCCGATCTGCTCCAGTGCTCTCGTGGTTCCCCCGAACCCTTCGAGCGGTGATCCCGGCATTCCCCCGAATGTGTGGGATCTGGCCTTCCTGATTCCCCCGAATCATGTCGGCCGGTGCGCATCCGTGGATGCTGTGGGTCGCATCCCCCGATGCTTCCCTGGTCTTTCGAATGCTTCCCCCGAAGCCTTCTTCGACCATGTCCGATTCCCCCGAATCGGCCGCTTGTGGCGCTTCCCCCGAACCGCCCCAAGCGATGTCTCAATTCTGTATTCCCTAGTCAGAGGCGGCAAACTGAACAAGTGATTGAATGCTAAAGAAGTTCAGCTGATCTTTGGATTGGAGCTCCCGCTTGTCCCTTGCTGCGGGGACAAAGCGGACGCTTGTCATGGTTTCAGGGGACAGAATGCGACCTTCCGGTGTCCCCCGAACAGGGGACACAAGTTTTTTTTGCTCGCGTGCGTCGATGGGGCGGTTTCGTCGGTTCCGGGACGATGTCGGCTCCCTCTGGGTTGGTTCGAGGGGCGCGTCGGGGTCTGCGCTGAGGGGGCTCGGCGAGCCGACCGTCCGACCAGATTGTGAGCCAGTCGGCCATCCACGGTGTCAGATGAACGGCTCCTCGGGGTTCAGGTCGGTAGACTCCTTGGGTAGCTTCGGCGCAGGACGTGCGCCACAGGAAAGGACTTCCATGAAGATCGCCGTCATCGGGATGGGCAAGATCGGCCTCCCGCTCGCCGTCCAGTTCGCCTCGAAGGGCCATGAGGTCTTCGGTGTTGACGTGCAGCAGCGAGTCGTGGACATCATCAATGAGGGCAAGGAGCCCTTCCCGGGTGAGGCCCAGCTGGGTGAGAAGCTGGCCGAGCTGGTGCCGGCTGGCAATCTGAAGGCGACGACGGACTACTCCGCCGCCATCCCCGGTGTGGACGCCATCGTGATCGTGGTGCCGCTCTTCGTCAACGACGAGACCTGGGAACCCGACTTCGGCTGGATGGAGGACGCCACGCGCTCCTTCTCCGAGCACCTGACCCCGGGAACCCTGATCTCGTACGAGACCACCCTGCCGGTCGGCACCACCCGCAATCGCTGGAAGCCGCTGATCGAGGAGGTTTCGGGCCTCAAGGCGGGCGAGGACTTCGACCTGGTCTTCAGCCCCGAGCGTGTGCTCACCGGCCGTGTCTTCGCCGACCTGCGCAAGTACCCCAAGCTGGTGGGTGGTCTGGACCAGAAGTCGACCAAGCGTGCCGTGGACTTCTACGAGCAGGTGCTGGACTTCGACGAGCGTCCCGACCTCGACACCCCCAATGGCGTCTGGGATCTGGGCACGGCGGAGGCGGCCGAGATGGCCAAGCTGGCCGAGACCACCTATCGCGATGTCAACATCGGCCTGGCCAACCAGTTCGGCAAGTTCGCCGAGAAGAACGGCATCGACATCTACAAGGTGATCAAGGCCTCCAACTCGCAGCCCTACAGCCACATCCACCTGCCGGGCATCGCCGTGGGTGGCCACTGCATCCCGGTCTATCCGCGCCTGTATCTCTACACCGACCCGGACGCGACCATCGTGCGCACCGCCCGTGAGGCCAACATGACCATGCCCGAGCACGCCGTGACCCTCGTCGAGGGCGCACTGGGCGGCCTCGAGGGCAAGAAGGTGCTGATCCTGGGCGCCTCCTACCGTGGCAAGGTCAAGGAGACCGCCTTCTCCGGTGTCTTCCCGGTCTTCCAGGTGCTGTCCGCCCGTGGTGCCGTGGCCACCGTGAGCGACCCGATGTACACCGCCGACGAGCTGGCAAAGCTGAACCTCAACCCGCACGTCGACGGTGACCAGGTGGACGCCGTCATCGTCCAGGCGAACCATCCCGAGTTCTCCGCGCTGGGCAAGGATGACTTCCCCGGTGTGCAGGTTCTGGTCGATGGTCGCAACTGCACCGACGCCAGCAAGTGGGAGGGCGTCAAGCGCTTCGTGATCGGTGACGGCGAGATCTGACACTCCATTGCGCCCGTGTCCGCGCGGGAATTGAGACTGCAGCAGGGCTGCTCGGGAGGAACCTCCCGGGCAGCCCTGCTGTTGTGCCCACCCTGACTCACGGCGCTGGGGGTGGCGACGGCGTGGGGGGCTTCGATGGTGCTCGATAGGATGGGCTGGTCCACGAACCTGGTGAAAGGCGTCCTATGACCAAGGTGGCGCACCTGTCGACCGTCCATCGTCCGCGAGATCCCCGGATCTTCAACAAGGAGGCCAGCGCTCTGGCGGCTGAGGGCCTGGACGTCACCCTGATCGCACGTGGCACAGGCAGTGATCCGGTCAACGGCGTCACCATGGAGGAGCTGCCGCAGACCCAGGGGCGCCTCCAGCGCATGGTCCAGGGCCAGCTGAACGCCTGGCGGGCCCTGGGGCGGGTGCGGCCGGATGTCGTGCATGCACACGACCCCGAGCTCATCCCGATGGCCATGCTGTGGGCCCGCACCCATGGGGCGGGGTTCATCTTTGACGCCCACGAGGACCTCGTCGGGCAGATCGAAGACAAGGCCTATCTCAAGGGTCCGGTGAAGGCTGCTGCCCGCCTCTATGCTCGGTTGATCCTGGGTCTGGCCGACCGCTTCGCTGACGGAATCGTCGTCGCCACTCCTGTGATCCGGGAGAAGTACCGCAACCCGCACACCACGGTGGTGCGGAACTTCCCGTGGCTGAAGGACTTCCCGCAGGTGGAGCGAGAGCCGGTTTCGGGCCGAGTCGTCTACGTCGGCGGGCTCACGCGCAGCCGCGAGTCCGGCGTGATGCTCGAGACGGTGAAGGCGGTGGAGGGGGCCTCGATGCTGTTGGCCGGCCCGGCCGATGCGCATACCCAGGCACTGCTCGATGCACTCCGCCCGGATGACGGCATCGACTACCGCGGCACCGTCGCGGCCAGCGAAGTTCCGGCCCTGCTGGCCACGGGGGCGGTTGGCTTCGTCTTCCTGCAGCCCCTCCCCAACTACCGGGAGTCTCTGCCCACCAAGCTCTTCGAGTACATGGCGGCGGGCATCCCCTTCATCGCCAGCGATTTTCCCTACTGGCGGGGTTTGTTCGAGAAGTATGACGCAGGAGTCTTCGTCGACACGACGACGCCGGAGGCTCCGATCCGGGCGCTGCGCGAGCTGATCGGCGATCCGCAGCGTTGCCGTGAGATGGGGGAGCGCGGGCGTCGGGCGATCGAGGAACACTTCAACTTCGAGGCCGACGTGCCAGCATTGGTCGAGGTGACCGAACGGGCGGCCGCTGCGCGCTGAGCCGCTGGGCTGCTGGGCCGCTGGGCTGCTGGGGGCTACGAGAGTCCCGTCCGTCGAGTGCGGTGGGGCAGGGCTGGGAGAAATGTCAGTGCCTGCGGCTAGCCTTCCTCCTGACACATGGTGCGTCGCACGACTCCCCTGGAGGAAACATGTCCCAGTCCGGAAACCCCACCTGGATGGACCTCGGCACCGACGACCTGGACGGTGCGCAGACCTTCTACTCCGAGCTCTTTGGATGGAACTTCAATGATCAGGGCCCCGACTTTGGCGGATACCGCATGATCCAGCTTGGCGACGCCTTCGTCGGGGGTGCCATGGACTCCCGGATGACACCTGAGGGCCTGGCCGACGAGCCGCAGTTTCCCACCAGCTGGACGATCTACCTGCGTGTGGACGACATCGATGCCGCGCTGGCCAGGGTGGAGCCCGCCGGCGGCAGCGTCATGATGCCTGCCATGCAGGTGGGGGAGGCCGGATCCATGGCGCTGGTCACGGCTCCCGACGGTGCCGTGGTGGGCATGTGGCAGCCCGCCGAGTTCCCCGGCTACGACTTCACGGGTCAGCCGGGAAGCCCCGTCTGGTTCGAGACGATGAGCAAGGACTACGACGCCGCCAGCGCCTTCTACACCGAGGTCTTCGGTTGGAATCTCGTGCAGATGCCCGGCATCCCAGAGGGCCAGCCCCGCTACGCCACCAATGGCTCCGAGGCTGACGCCGGCTGCGGGATCTGCGAGGCGCACACCTTCCTGCCCGACGAGGTGCCCAGCTACTGGCGGGTCTACCTGCAGGTGGAGGACACCGATGCGGCCGTCGCCAACATCCAACATCTGGGTGGACGCCTGCTCGACGGTCCGATGGACTCGCCCTTCGGTCGCCTGGCCACCGTCGCCGATCCGCAGGGGGGCATGTTCCAGGTCATCACCAGCTCCTACGAGGGCTGAAATCCTGCCGTGCCCGCCGGGGATGGCACACCAGCGGTCCTGGGTGTGCCTTCCCAGCTGGGCCGCTCCGCTCGTGGCACGGTGCCTCGTCCTAGACTGACCAGGATCGAGGACTCGTCCCCACGGAAGAGGAGCACGTCATGCGCTGGTTCGAGCACGCCATCTGGTGGCAGGTCTACCCACTCGGTTTCACGGGTGCTCCGGTGCGGCCGGTATCCGACGGGGAACGTCTGCTCACCCATCGTTTGGGGCATCTGCACAACTGGCTCGACCATGCCCAGCAGCTCGGCACCAACGGTCTACTGCTGGGGCCCGTGTTCACGTCCTCCACCCATGGGTACGACACCCTGGACCACTACACAGTCGATCCACGACTGGGGGAAGACTCCGACTTCGACGCCCTCGTTGCGGCCTGCCGCGAACGCGGGATCGTGGTGCTGCTGGACGGCGTCTTCAACCACGTAGGCGACCAGCACCCCCTCTACCGTGCCGCGCTGGAGAAGGGGCCCGACTCGGAGGAGGCCAAGCTCTTCCGCATCGACTGGAGTCAGAACCCGCCGCGGGCCGCCGTCTTCGAGGGCCACGGCTCGCTGGTGGCGCTGAACCATGACGAGCCCGCCACGGCCGCGCTGGTGGCCGACGTGATGCGGCACTGGCTGCGTCGGGGCATCCACGGCTGGCGACTTGATGCCGCATACGCGATCAAGCCCGAGTTCTGGCGCGCCGTGCTGGCCCAAGTGCGGCCGGACTTCCCCGAGGCCTGGTTCGTCGGCGAGATGATCCACGGCGACTATGCCGACTATGTGCAGCGCTCCGGTCTGGATTCGATCACCCAGTACGAACTCTGGAAGTCGATCTGGAGCTCGTTGAAGGACCAGAACTTCTTCGAGCTGGACTGGACGCTGCAGCGTCACAACGGCTGGCTTGAGCACTTCGTCCCCCAGACCTTCGTCGGCAACCACGACGTGACCCGGATCGCCACGCTGGTGGGGCAGGAGAGGCTCGCGGCCGCGCTCACCGTCCTGTTCACGGTTGGCGGCATCCCCAGCGTCTACTACGGCGACGAGCGCGGCTACACCGGCACCAAGTACGACCGGCTGGGCGGCGACGATGAGGTGCGGCCCATCTTCCCGTCGACACCGGACGAGCTGTCGCCACTCGGCGACGCGGTGCAGCGACTGCACCAGGACCTGATCGGCCTGCGCCGTCGCAATCCGTGGCTGGTGCACGCGCGCACCGAGAAGCTCGAACTGCGCAATGAGTTCTACCGCTACCGGGTGAACGGCCCCAGCGGGGAGCAGCTCCTGGTGCAGCTCGACCTGCCCGCCGGGCGAGTCAGGATCGAGGACGGTCAGGGCCAGCCGCTGCTCGAGGTCTGACCGATGGACGGGGCGAGTGGATTCTGGCAGGCGGTCTGGTGGCAGCTCGGGATCGGGTGGCCCGGGGTCTTCTCCGTCGTCGTCTCGTCGACCGTGCTCTACGTGTGCTTCGCGCTGGTGGTGCACCTGTCCGGCCCCAAGCTGACGGCCCGTCCCAGCGTGCTCAGCTTCTCCGTCATGGCCCTGCTCGGTGCGCTGTGTGCCCGAGGGATGTTGGGCAATTCGCCCACGCTGGCCGGGTCACTGCTGGCCGTCGCCGTCCTGCTGGTGCTGGAGGCCCTGTTGGGTCGGGTTCGGTGGGCAGCCCGTCGCGCCAAGGCCGACGGTGGAAAGGGCCACCGGGCCGTCGTCGTGATGGTGGACGGCATCTTCTGCAGCGACGTCCTGCACGACCGTCGCCTGACCGAGGCCCAGCTGCTCGCCCGGCTGAGGATGGAGGGGCTGCTGAGCCGTCGCGACGCCGCCCTGGTGATCCTGGAGCGTCGCGGCGGGCTCACCGTGGTCAAGCGCGGGCAGCGGATCGAGCGCGCCCTGCTCCACGGAGTACGGGGCGCCGACCGGATCCCGGAGGACCTGGTGCTCTAGCTCCGCGTGGGATTCATGCCCACACGGCATCCCGCGTGGGTTTCAGCAGTCTGCGTGGGTTCCAGTGCCCCCATTCCAGCCCCGCGTGGGTTCCAACTTCCCGCGTGCGGTGTACCCGTCGCGGGGTGATCAATCCCACGCGAACGCGCGCCGCGTGGGTTTCAGCAGCCTGCGTGGGTTCCAGTGCCCCCATTCCAGCCCCGCGTGGGTTTCAACTTCGCGCGTGCGGTGTACCCGTTGCGGGGTGACCAAACCCACGCGGGGACTGGCAGCGCGCGACTGGCCCCCGGGTTGGGCCGCTCCGAGCGGCGTCGACGGGATGTTCGTTGGGGCGCACTAGAGTTGGTCCCGCCGTCCACCCAGAAGGAGACCCAGAATGCGCGTCGTGAGCATCGTCGGTGCCCGCCCCCAGTTCGTGAAGCTGGCGCCCGTGGCCAAGGCCCTTGCCGCCGCGGGGATCGACCACAAGATCGTGCACACCGGGCAGCACTACGACGTGAACATGTCGGACTCCTTCTTCGTGGACCTCGGCATCCCGAATCCCGACGTGCACCTGGGGGTCGGCTCCGGCAGCCACGGAGTGCAGACCGGATCGATGCTGGCGCAGATGGACGCCGCCTTCACCGAGCTGCAGCCCGACTGGGTGCTGGTCTACGGCGACACCAACTCGACGATCGCAGGCATTCTCGCCGCGGTGAAGATGCACATCCCGACGGCCCACCTGGAGGCCGGGCTGCGCTCCTTCAACCGCCGCATGCCGGAGGAGCACAACCGCGTGATGACGGACCACGCGGCCGACATCTGCCTGGCCCCCACCCAGGTGGCCGTCCAGCACCTCACCGACGAGGGGCTCAAGGACCGCGCCGTTCTGGTGGGCGACGTGATGGTGGACGTGTGCTTCCAGGTGCGCGACGCCGTCAAGGACCGTCCCCTGGCCATCGCGGGCATCGAGGACGGCGACCAGTTCATCCTGGCCACCATCCACCGCGCCGACAACACCGACGACCCGGCCCGCCTGAAGACCATCCTGGAGACCCTCGCGGCGCTCCCTGTGAAGACCATCCTGCCGGTGCACCCGCGGCTGCGCGCCAAAGCCGCCGAGTTCGGGCTGGACATCGAGGCCGGCAACCTGGTGGCCGTCGACCCGCTGGCCTACCCGGACATGGTCAATGCCGTCGTGCGTTCCGTCGGCGTGGTGACCGACTCGGGCGGCCTGCAGAAGGAGGCCTACCTGCTGGGCGCTCCGTGCACCACGCTGCGCACCGAGACCGAGTGGGTCGAGACCCTGGCCGATGGCTGGAACATCCTGGACCCCGACCTCACCCAGGTGGCCCAGGTGGCCGTGCGTCCCCGCCCCAGCGCTGAGCGTGGCACCCCGTACGGCACTGGGCACGCCGCTGAGGAGGTCGCCAAGGCACTCCAGGCCTACAGCGTCGACGCAGCCGGGAACCTGGTCGGCCCCTCCGCGTGAGCGCGACCACGACTTCCGTCCGGGGGCGCATCGCGCACCTGAGCACCGTCCACCAGTCCTGGGACAACAGGATCCTGAACAAGGAGTGCCGGGCCCTGTCCGAGGCAGGCTTTGACGTGCACCTGGTGATCCAGGCCGACGAGGACCGGATCACGCACGGAGTGCAGGTGCATGCAATCAAGCCACGTGGCCGGGCGACACGACTGCTGGCCTCGCAGCTGGAGGCCTGGCGGATGCTCGACCGGATTCGGCCCGAACTGCTGCACTTCCACGATCCCGAGCTGATCCCGATGGCCATCGCGTACGGTCGTCGCCGTGGCATCCCCGTCGTCTATGACGCCCATGAGGACCTGGTGAAGCAGATTGCGACCAAGCCCTACCTGCGGGGGATCAAGGGACACCTGGCCAGGGCGGCTGCCCGACGGCTGGTGGCCCGGGCCGATGCCCAGTGCGATGCCGTCGTCACCGTCATCGACGAGATCGCAGCCGGTTTCCGGACGAGCCTCGACGGCCGTCAACGACCCGTGGTGGTGGCGCACAACCTTCCGTGGCTCGCCGACTTCCCCGCCTCACGTCCCCAGGCTGCGGACCGGGTGGCCGTGTACACCGGCGATGTCAGTCTGGAGCGCGGGCTGGAGCGAATGCTGGCAGCGGTCCGGGACGACGATGCACGGCTGGTGGTGGCCGGGCGGTGCTTGGTGGACGATGCCCGGCTGGCCGAGCACCCGCGTCTGGACTACCGCGGGCTGGTACCGCCAGCGGACCTGCCGGGGATCATCGCCGAGGGGCGGGTGGGGCTCGTGCTACTGAGCCGCCTGCCGAACTACGAGCACTCCCTGCCCACCAAGGTCTTTGAATACATGGCCTGCGGGGTCCCCTTCCTGGCCAGCGATTTTGCCTACTGGCGGGAGCTCTTCGGCGGGCTGGAGGCGGGCGTCTTCGTCGACGCGGATGACCCCGTCGCGGTCCGGCGCGAACTCAAGGCCCTGCTGGACGATCCACAGCGCTGCGCTCGGCTGGGTGCCAATGGTCGGCGCGCCGTCGAGGAGCGCTTCTGCTTCGAGAACGAGCAGGCCGTTCTGGTGGACCTGATGGAGCACCTGCTGGATCGCGGCCGCCTGCCCTGAGCACGCCTCAGTGCAGGACGACAGTGCCCTCCGGGAGCACGATCTCGGGGCTGCCCTCCTCTTCGGCGCCTTGGCTGGAGACCTTGTCAAAGAGGATCTTGATGGTCTGCAGGCCAATCTTGAGATCGAGCATGGGGCTGTAGGTCTTGATGTAGAGCAGATCGAAGTTCAACTTGGCCTGGAAGTCGCTGGCGTACTTGCCGTAGACCTGTGCATAGCCCGTGACGCCGGCGCGCACATTGTGGCGCAGCGGGTAGTGGGGATTGATCTCGGTGAACTGCTTCACGAAGAAGGGGCGCTCCGGGCGGGGGCCGATCAGGCTCATGTCCCCGCGCAGCACATTGATCAGCTGGGGCAGCTCGTCGATGCGCATGCTGCGCAGGTACTTGCCCAGCGGGGTGACACGCGCGTCGTTGCTGGTGGCCAGCGTCGGGCCGGACTTGGCCTCGGCATTGGCGGCCATCGAACGGAACTTGAGGATCTCGAACTCTCGGTTGCCCTGGGTGACACGAACCTGCTTGTAGAAGACCGGGCCGGGGGAGGTCAGTTTCACCAGGAGCGCGGTCACCAGCATGATCGGGCTCACCAGCACCAGGCCCACCAGTGCGATGAGGAAGTCTCCAGCTCGCTTGAGCAGGTCGTACTCGCCGGGGATCTTGAAGGGGCTCACGAGCACGATCGACTCGTCCTCGATACTCATGATGTTGGGGTTGATCATCAGCAGCCGCTGGAAGTCAGCGGTGAGGAAGATCTCCTTCTCCTTCTCCAACAGGTAGTCGTAGACCTGGCGACGGGTGGCGTCGTCGATCTGGTCGCTGACGTGCACCGAGTCGTAGTCGTCCAGATACGCGCGCAGATGTTCGACGTAGTGGCCGTCCACCACATGGGTGAGCTGGTGACGAGGGCTGCGGTTGGAGAGGAAATTGCGCACCGCGCGTGATTCCTGGCCGGGGACGGTCAGACACATCACGCGGTTGTCACCGCGAACCCGGCGATAGACGCCGTAGACGATGATCCGTACCACTGCCAGCGCCACGGTGCTGAGCACCAGATTGATCAGGATCACGCCGCGGGGGAAGGCGAACCAGCTCCCGGCGAAGGTGGCGGCCGCAATGATGCCGGTGACGATGATCTGGTCGATCAACGTGATGATGGCCAGGTCCAGGCGGGTCTTGTTGTAGAGGACGTAGACGCCCGAGAAGACGCTGACGATGACGAAACCCACCAGCGCGTAGCCAAAGGTGGACGTCACTGCCGAGAGGTTGCGCTGCGGCATGTGGCCGCCGAAACGCAGCCAGACGGAGAGGAACAGACAGACCGAGAAGACGGCCATGTCCGTCAGCACCATCAGCAGCTTCTCTGCCTTGGCGAAATTGTCCTTGCGGGCCACGTGAGTCCCTTCCATGGTGTGAGTCG
Source organism: Luteococcus sp. Sow4_B9 (assembly GCF_052116585.1). NCBI lineage: Bacteria > Bacillati > Actinomycetota > Actinomycetes > Propionibacteriales > Propionibacteriaceae > Luteococcus > Luteococcus sp. Sow4_B9. Next base: position 39,763 of record NZ_JBQKKT010000013.1, read on the forward strand.
TGGAGCCGCCGGCATGTCTGGGCCCCACGGATCGCCCGCCAGTCTAGTGCCGCGTCCCAGCGAGCCCGGGAAATCCCGGGTCCACGGGGATGCGAGGGTCTTCAGGGCTGACGCGGCCCACGTCCGCTGTGATCTTCGGCCGGCCTCAGTTCGCCCCGGTGCGGGCGGCGTACTGGGCAACGGCCCGGTCGAAGGCTGCCTCGAGCGCATCGGCGCTGGCCTGCAGGCTGAAGCGGGTGGTCATCAGCTCCCGGGCTCGGGCGTGCCAGCGGTCAAGCGTCGACTGGTCGGCGTCCCGAACGCAGCGGATGCCCTCCACCAGGTCATGGGGCTCCACGACGGCCCCCACCTCGTCGTCGATGATCACCTTGCGCAGCGGCTGCTTGGCATTGGAGACCACAGCCAGGCCGGAGGCCATGTAGTCGTAGAGCTTGTTGGGGCTCATGCCCTTGTTGAAGACGCTCTGGGGGCTGACGGTGTGCAGGCCGACGTCGCCTGCCTTGAGCAGGGCCACCAGCTCGTTCTTGGGTACTTGGCCGTGGAAGCGGACATTGGTCAGCTTGCGGGCGGCCACCTCGTCGACGGCCCACTGCTTGCGCGATCCGGAGCCGATCAGCAGGAAGTCGACGTCGGGCAGCTGCTCCGCGGCGTCCAGGATCAGGTCCAGCCCGACGTAGTTGGAGTGGTTGCCGCTGAAGACGGCGGTGAATCGGGTCAGGCCCAGACGCTCGCGCACCTGCTCCTTGGTCTCGGGAACGTCGAACTCGTCCAGGTCGGCACCATTGCCGACGACGGTGAGCTTCGCGGGATCGATTCCCAGGCCGCGGAAGTGGTCTTCCCAGCCGTCGGTCACGACGATGATCTGTTCGGCGCGCTGGTAGAGGGTCCGCTCCAGGGCGACCAGGATCTTGTGGACCAGGCTGCCTTCCTTGAGGGAGCCTCCGCTGACCAGGCTCTCCGGCCACAGGTCGCGGACCTCCATCACGAAGGGCTTCTTGCGCACCGCCGCCAACGCGGCTCCGGCCACGGGAGCCAGCAGCTGGGGGGAGGAGGCGAAGATGAGGTCGCAGCGCTTTCCGAGACCGGTGGCGAAGGCTTCGACAGCGAAGACGCCCCAGCCCAGGATGCGCTTGGCGCCGTTGCCGGCGTAGGCCGGGACCGGAACCAGGTTGAAGCGGGGGTCCACGGAACTCATCAGCTCACCGGTCGTGTGGTGGCGGGAGCTGGAAATGATGCGGAAGTCGTAGCCGCGCAGCCGGCTCAACATGTCAAAGGTTCGAGTGATGCCACCGTATTCGCGGGGGAAGGCGTACTGGTTGATAGCCAGGACTCGTCGTGCTGCCGGGGTATTCGCGGGCTGGTTCATCTGCGTCCCTTCTGACGTCGACGCCGTGCGGTCGGGGTGACCCGATGCGGGGGTCACCCAAAGCAGTCTAGTGGTGACAGACGTGTCCACCCAGAGATATATAAGACGGTTGACTAGGTCTTATGTCCAACTATTTCAGCTGAATGCAAGCTGAAGGTCTGATGGTGGGCATCTGGCCTCGAATCCCGTGACTAGGGTTTCGGTGTGGTCAAAAGGGCAATCGTCTGCCAGCTGTCTGAGTGTTGGCTGAAGCCGTTCGGCTTCAAGGCGGAAGGTGCGTCATCGTGGACAGGACAAGAAGGTGCGTCATCGTGGACAGGACAGATGGCCCGCCAGGTGCTCTGGGTGAACTGCCGTCGGGGGCGGCGCAGGCGGCGGGGCGGTTAGTCTTCTCCTGTGGGTGGAGCGCTGTCATCGACAGTCAAACCCCATCCGCACAGTTCGGACAGGAAGCTCGTTGGACAGCACAAGCCCTCGACGTCCCCGCCCAGTGTGGGCAGGTGTCGCCATCGCTCCCGGAGCGCGCGGCCGGCGGGGGTTCGAGTTGCATTCGATTGACTCCCCGAGCTGTCGACGGAATCGTTACCTTTTGTTGCAGGACAATGGTTTTGGCGTGTTGTCTCCTCAATGCGGCAGTCGCTTGGGAGATGCTAGTGGCATCGCCGTCGAGGGTGCGGGGGGGCAGTGTCCCCCATGGTGCGAAATTATTGAGTGTGTGAATGGTCTGGAGTGGGGGGACGCGCAGGAGCGCGCCCAGAACGGAGGGTGCCCATGAGTGGGTTTGACTCTTCGCGCGCCCGCACGCGGACCGGCACCCGTCTGCTCAGCACCCTCGGCATCCTGCTGTTGCCCCTGGTCATCATCTCGGGCTTCCTCTGGGCCACCTCCGGCTCGTCCGGCCGGCTCCGTCAGGCGGAGGCCGCGATCGTGAACCTCGACGAGGGGAGCCTGGTGGCCGGCAAGCCGGTCCGCCTGGGCCAGGAGTATGCCCTGCAGCTCAAGAACCAGAAGGGCCCCAATTTCACCTGGCGCTACGGCGTCTCCCCGACGGAGGCCCAGCAGGGGCTCGCCGCGGGCCGCTATGCGGCAGCCGTGGTGATTCCGCCCACCTTCTCCAAGGTGTTGACGGGAACCAGCCAAGGAGGTGCGGACGAGAAGGCGACGCTCATCGTGGAGCGCTCGCCTGTTTCTGGTGTCAGCGACCAGATGGTCTTCTCGCAGCTCTCGGCGGCCGCCACCCAGTCCGTCTCCAGCTCGGTGACGCGCACCTACCTGGAGAATCTCTTCGTCACCTCCACGGAGGTCGGTACCGCCCTGGGCGAGACCGCCACCGTCGCCCAGGAGGCTGCTGTTGCGGCAGACGCCCTCGAGGGACAGGCCCGTTCTGCCCAGGACGCGTCGGGCAGCGCCGCCGAGCAGGCCGACGAGGCCGGATCACGCACCGGACAGCTCGTCGAGGCGACGGACGAAACGGTCCGCGGCGTCCAAGGGGTGGAGGACTCCACCACTGCTGCCCAGGAGAGTGCCACCGTCGCTGCCGAGGCATCGGCCGAGCAGGGACGTGCTCTGGAGGAGGTTGCCAAGCAGGCCTCCGAGATCTCCGAGGTGGCCACCGAGGCCAACCGGAGCACCGAGGAACAGGCCAAGGGTGCAGCGGGTGCCGCCAAGGACGTCGCCACGGCTGGTGAGACTGCCGATGAGGTGGCTCGGTCGGCCTCGCAGAACCGCACGGCCGCCGAGGACTACACCGGTCAGGTGGGGGAGGCCGCCGCCCAGCAGGCCAAGCTGCAGCAGCAGCTGGGCGATGTCCAGGGTTCCCTGAAGGACTACGTCGAGAATGTGCGCGTCGTCACCACCGCGGTGAAGAAGGCGACGGGAGGCACCGGCGCTGCTGGTGACGCCGGAGCCGAGGTTCGCGAGCCCATGGTGACCCAGCCCACCGAGACCGCGGTGACCCAGCCCACCACGGGTCCGACGACGTCGGGCCAGGCCGGTTCCGAGCAGTCCGGTGCCAGTACGGGCCGAGAGGTGCGCGAGGAGAGCGGCCCCCGCATTCCACAGATCCCCCTGGTTCCTGCCAGGCAGGCACCGGCGCAGGAGGCACGCCCCAAGAGCCTCCCGACGCAGGCCGCTGAGGGGCGTCCCGTCGAGCCCGGTGTGGAATCCTCCCGTAGCGAATCGCCCTCCCCGGTTGCCGAGGCCACTGCAGACGCGACCCCCACGGAGTCCGATGCCGCACGCGCGGCTGCCGCCCCTGATGTCATCGCCGATGCTCGCGACGAGCAGGCGCCGTCCACGCAGGACGCGGCTGGCCAGCAGCCCGAATCCGCACCGGCCCCCGGTCAGTCGGCCCGGGTGCAGGCCTCTCTGCGTCTCGATGTCGTGCGCAGCCAGGCGGCTCCGACGGCTGAGCGCGATGCCATCGTCAAGGAGCTGCGTGCTGCCGCCCGCTCCCTGGAGCAGGCCGAGGCCGATGTGCCGGAGCTCAACAAGCAGGCCGCCGCCAACCAGGCTGCCGCGGACGAACTGCTGGCCAGTTACCGGTCCATGATGGATTCGCTGCCGACCAAGAAGGTCAACGCGAACCAGGGCGTGGGCAACGTGCCGCCCGAATGCACCGAGTACAGCAAGGCCGACAAGGAGGCGCTACGCGCCTGCAAGGCCGGCGCCGCGGCCGGTTACAACCGTGCCGTCGACGAGGTCCTTGCGGCGTCAAAGGACAGTGGCCACGAGCAGAAGATCCTGCAGGTCCAGGCCAGCGCCAAGACCCTGGCCGATGCCCTGGAGTCGCTCGAGTCCAGCCGCGCGAAGACAGTGGCCACGCTCGAGGATCTCGCCGATCGCGTCGCAGGGCTGGACCTGACGACACCGGCCCCCCCCGTGGACCCGTTGCCCAGCACCAAGCCGTCGCCGACTGTGGACCCGACGCCCAGCACGGATCCCAAGCCGACTGACCAGCCCAGCGCCGATCCGAAGCCCAGCGCGGATCCGAAGCCCAGCGCGGATCCGAAGCCGAGTGACAAGCCGAGCGCGGATCCGAAGCCGAGTGACAAGCCGAGCGCGGATCCGAGTTCGAGCACGGAGCCAAGTCCGTCCGCCGATCCGAGCGGCACTCCCGCCCCCTCGCCCAGCGACCAGCCGAGCGCGGATCCCAGTACCCAGCCGACCCCCGCCCCGGGCGTCGAGGTGCTCAAGGACGCCCAGGTGGCGGCCGCCGTGTCCCAGTTGGAAACCGCGTCGACCACGGTGGAGCGCCAGCTCGGCGAGCTGGACACGGCACTCTCCGAGGGCGTCGAGAGCCTGACCAAGGTCACGGCCGAGTCCGACGCGTCCAAGGCGCTGACCACCGGCGCCGACCAGATGGACCAGGTGGCCGCCCAGCAGGTGGAGACCGTGCGCCAGCTACAGGAGAGCCTGGACACCCTGAACCAGGGCATGACCCAGCTCGCCGAGAGCATGACGGGTCTGGAGACCTCCGCCGCCGCTCTCGACGCGGAGACCACGAGGGTCAGTGACAACACCACTGCTGTGGCGGAGCGGATGCAGCTGCTCGACGATCAGATGACCTCTCTCCAGACGGCCACCGCGGAGGCTGCGGTGCGCGTCGCGGAGACCCAGGGCCGGGCGTCGGCCGTCCAGGAGCAGGTCAGCGCCCTGCAGCAGTCCAGCGGCGTCGTGACCACCCGGACCGAGGTGGTCACCCAGTCGGCGGCCCAGCAGACCGAACGCAGCGTCACCGTCGCCAAGCGCATCGACAGTGCCCACGCCCAGGTTCCCAACTACGACGACGCCGAACGCCAGAAGCTGACCGATGTGGTCAGCCAGCCCATCGACGTCTCGCGCTCCAACTCCTTCCGCAATGTCGGGTGGGTCAGCATGCTGATGCTGCTCTCGCTGTGGGCCGGCGCCATGGGGCTGCACAGCTCCCTGGTGCCGATCAGCAGCCGGGCCCGTCGCTCCACGGAGGGCTCGATCGGCCTGCTCGTCGCGGAGATGGTCCCTGCCGCCGGGCTCGCGGTGCTTCAGGGGCTGGCGGTCGGCGCCGTCGGTCGCGTGGCCTTGCCAATGTCGGCTGGTCAATGGGCCGCGGTCACGGGGGCGCTGGTGGTCGCCAGTCTGGCCTTTGCCGCGGTGAACCACAGCCTGGTGGTCTTCCTGCGCGGCTTTGGCCGTCTGGTGGCGGCGGCCTTCGCCCTGGTGGCGGGCGCCGGTCTGCTGACCCAGGCCTATCCCGACGCGATGCTGGCGCTGCGCGGTCTGTCACCGATCACGCCCGCTGTCGACTGGGTGCGCGCGATCCTGACCGGTGCTCCGGGCGCTGGCACCAGCGCCGCGGTGCTGTTTGCCTGGTTGGGGATGGGAGCCCTGTTCAGCGCCCTGGCCATCCTGCGAGCCCGCAGCCCCGAGCCCCGTCGCGTGCCCACCATCCACGACCAGCCGGTGGAGTGAGCTGGGGGTGCCCGCTGTACCGCTGCCGACCCCGAGGTTGGGCCCAGTGCCCACGGATCCCCGCACCGCTTGTGGTGCGGGGATCGTCTGTTCCCGGCGAGCTCCCAAGGAGTGGTCGCGAGCGGCCCGTCCCAGCCCCGCGTGGGTTCGTGTGGCGCGCGTGGGTTTCAGCTCCGCGTGGGTTCGTGTGGCGCGCGTGGGTTTCAACACTTCGCGTGTGCTACAACCGTCGCGAGCCAATCCAACCCACGCGGCGCTGGGGTTGTCGGTTCCCGCGTGGGTTCGTGTGGCGCGCGTGGGTTTCAGCTCCGCGTGGGTTTCAACACCTCGCGTGCGCTACAACCGTCGCGAGCCAACCCAACCCACGCGGGCTCCCAAACCCCTGCCCAAGCCCCTGCGAGAGTGGCCTAACCAATACCACGGGGAGGCCCCTGCGGCGCCTCCCCGTGGCGCTGCCGTCGAGGGCACCGGCTTGCGACGCGGCAGGGGGTGACACAGATCGACCCCGGCCATACAGCCGGGGTCGATGGGTCGGGGTCAGGATCCTGACTAGCTCAGCCGCGGATCTCGTCGACGGTGACCGTGGTCAGACGTACCTGGACGGGCACCTCGTCGCCCACCGCGACCGATCCGGCGCCCGGCAGGAAGACCAGCGAGCTCTGCATGTGCGGGGGCTCGACGAAGAAGCGCTTCTTCCCCGCGATCGTGTAGGGGCTGAGGGCAAGACCCGCCGCCTCCATCGAACCTGACGCCAGGGTGATGGCTCGCTGGCGCATCGTCGAAGCCGCCGTCGGGGCCTCCAGGGCGATGCCGTTGGCGGTGCCGCCGCTGACCACCACCACCCATCCGTCGGTGGGCATCCGCCGCTGCCAGTAGCCAATTCGCTCGCCTCGATGCACCGGATGCATGTCCAGGACGCGCGCCGTGGTGCGACGCGTCTTCGGAGCGCCCAGCCACAGTTTGGTTCCCACGCGCAGGCGAGTGGGGACGGAGACCTCACCCCGCAAAGTGTCGTACTCCTGGGCTGTCAGGTGGCTCAGCCACAGCGGAGCCCGACGGGTGGCCAGTGCCCCCGCAGCCAGGGCACGGGCCTCGCCCAGACGGTCCTGCGCCACCATCGGCAGGTGGATGGTCCAGCCCTCCACCTGCAGATCCCCCAGTCGTTCGGAGATTCGGCCCAGGTCCTCCACGGGGAGGCCATGACGACGCATGGAGGTCATCAGCTCCAGCACCACGCGGGCCCGGGGATTCACGCTCTGGGCGGCGGCAAGGTCGTCGAGGCGGGCGATGGTGCTGATCACACGCTCGTCGTGCAGCACCTCCTCCCCATCGAAGCGGCTCCACGGGGTGAGGACGACGATGTCTCCGTGCCAGCCGCCCGCGCGGACCTGGGCGATCTCGGGCTGAGTGCCCACCGCCAGGGTGTCGATGGCGGGATTTCGCTCGGCCAGCAGTGAGGTCTCCTGCGCCAGCCGGCCGAGGCCATAGCCGTAGCCATTGCCCTTGGCGACGGGGACCAGCCCGGGGGCCTCGTCGGCGAAATTGGCCAGATGGGTACGCCAGGCCTCGGTGTCGATGGTCAGGGCCAGGCTCATCGCTTGGTCACCTTCTTCACAAGCTGCGCGACGGGAGCGGCCTTCTGGGCGACGCTGTCCTTGATCCGGGCCCGGTTCATGTACCCGTCGAAGGCCAGGTAGAGGGGCTTGTTGATGGGCATGTCCCACTCGCCGGGGTAGGCGATCGCCTGTCCGCCGGTGCCCACCTTGAACTGGATCAGGCCGATCTCCGGATCGTCGGCGCCCACACCCTCGGTGATGCCGCGCAGGTCGTAGACGCTCGCGCCGGCCTCCAGCGAATCCTGGATCATCTGCCACTGGATGCGGTTGCTGCCGCGCACCTCTCGCTTGGCATTGCTGCTGGCGCCATAGGAGTACCACGTGTGCTTGCCCACCTGGATCCACGTGGTGGCGGCGACCACGTCGCCCTCGTGCCTGGCCAGATAGACGCGCATCCGGTCGATCCCCTGCGGCTGCTCCAGAGCCTCGCCGTCTTGCTTGCCGTTCAGCGCATCCCACATGGTCTCGAAGTAGCTCAGGGGGCGGGGGTGGAAGTTGTCGCGCTCTGCCGTCACCAGGTAGACCTCGTGGAAGGCGGCCAGGTCCTCGCGGGTGCCGCGGATGATCTCCACGCCAGACTTGTCGGCCTTCTTGATGTTGCGACGCCACAGCTGGTTCATGCCCTTGAGCACCTCGTCGGCGCTCTTCTGGGTGCCATCCTCGTGGGTCAGCGGCAGCTGGAAGTTGAACTTGGGCTGGCCAGCGGCAAAGCCCTCGCCGTCCTTGGGGGCCTTCCATCCGAGCCGACGCAGCGTCGCCGCGACCTTGGCCACGTCAGGGTTGGAGGAGTCGGGGGTGACCTGCCCCAGCATGGTCACCTTCTCGTCGGCGATGGCCTCCTTGATGGTGTCGGGTCCCCAGGCGCGTTCGACGATCGCCGGGCCGATCCGCACGCCGAACGCACCCTTGCGCTTCACATGGGTGGTCAGGGCCGTGAGGATCTCGTCCAGGTCGTCGCGCAGCCAGTCGACGACCGGACCCTCGGGGAGGTAGGCGAGCGACCGCTTCACCTTGGGGAGCTGGCGGTAGAGCACCAGCCCGGCCCCGATGAGCTCGCTGCCGTCGAAGAAGCCCAGCGACTCGTTGCCCCACTCCGGCTTCACCTTGGCCCAGGCGGGCAGCTGCAGGAAGCTGACGGTGGTGGGGAAGTTCTGGTCCGCCGCCTTGGCCTCGACGAAGGCAAGGTGCTCGGCGGCGGTGATCTGGCGCACGGTGATGGTCACCCTTCGAGGCTACCGGACGCTTCCTGAGCTCTTGGGGCGTGTGCGGGAGCACCCGGTCCCCAAACTGAGAGCCCTGGCGGCACTGGACACGTTCAAATCGGGTCCATGGCCGCTGGGGCTCTCAGTTTTGTTCGACGGATCCGAGCTGCGCCTCCAGCGCCGAGGCGACGGCCTCGAACTCGGTGAGCGCGGCGGTGAGGTCCTCGACGATTTCCCGGGCGATCACCTCGGGCGACGGCAGGCTGTCGAGGTCCGTGAGTGAGTCGTCCTTGAGCCAGGTGATGTCCAGGTTCGCCTTGTCCCGGGCGATGATCTCGTCGTAGGTGAAGGCGCGGAAGCGCTCGGATTCGGTGCGGGTGCTGCGGGGCGCTCCCGGCTTGTAGCACGCGACGAATTCGTCGAGGTGGCGGCGTTGCAGCGGGTTCTGCTTGAGCGTGAAGTGCTGGTTGGTGCGCAGGTCGTAGACCCATAGCTTCTCGGTCCAGTGCTGGCCGGGGTTGGCCTTCTTGCGGTCGAAGAAGAGCACATTGGCCTTGACGCCTTGGGCATAGAAGATGCCAGTGGGCAGCCGCAGCATGGTGTGCAGGTCGTAGTCGTCGAGCAGCTTCCTGCGGATGGTCTCGCCCGCGCCTCCTTCGAAGAGCACATTGTCCGGGAGGACGACGGCGGCGCGGCCGTTCACCTCCAGGATGGTCATGATGTGCTGCAGGAAGTTCAGCTGCTTGTTGCTGGTGGTGGCAACGAAATCGGACCGTTCGATGACGGTGTTCTCGCTGGTCTCGCCGTCGTCGCCGTAGAAGGTGGTGACCGATGACTTGCGTCCGAAGGGCGGGTTGGTGAGCACGACGCTCCAGCGGCGGCCGGGGTCGCTGGCCAGTGAGTCGCGCACGTCGATGGGGGAGCGGCCGTCGTAGCTGCCGACGCCGTGCAGCAGCAGGTTCATGGCGGCCAGACGGGCGGTGCCGTCGACGAGTTCGCCACCGTGGATGAAGCCTTCGCGCAGATGCTGCTTCTGCGTGGGGGTGAGGCTTGCGGCGTCCTTTGAGGCGTGTTCGTGGGCCATCAGGAGGAAGCCGCCGGTGCCGCAGGCCGGGTCTGTGACGGTGTCGGCCACCGTCGGATCAATGACGTCGACGATGGCCTGGATCAGGGGACGGGGTGTGAAGTACTGGCCGGCGCCGGACCCCTTGTCGGAGGCGCCCTTGGCCAGCAGAGACTCGTAGGCGTCGCCGTTGATGTCGGTGCCGCTGGCGGACCAGTTCTCCTTGTTGATCAGGTCGTGGATGAGGCGTTGCAGCTTGGCCGGGTCCTGGATGCGGTTCTGGGCCTTGCGGAAGATGGTGCCGATGACGCCGTCGCGGCGGCCCAGCTCGAGGAGCATTCGGGTGTACTCGGCTTCCAGCGCGACGCCCTTCTTGTCGAGCAGCCGCTGCCAGGAGAACTCGTCGGGCAGGATCTGCTCGGGAGCCAGCGGGCGGGTGGCGCGCTCGTGGGCCATCTTGAGGAAGAGCAGGTAGGTGAGCTGCTCGGTGTATTCGAGCACGCCGACGCCGTCGTCGCGCAGCACGTCGCAGAAGGCCCACAGCTTGTCGACGAGGCGTTTGGCGTCGGTCATCGGTTCTCCTGGGGTTGGGGACGGGCAGGAACGTCTCGATTGGGTGCTGACACGCGGGTGTCGAACTTGGTGCTGGCCAGGCGGCGTTCGGTGTGGGTGATCAGGTCGAGCACTTCGGTGGCGACGAAGGCGCGGGTCCGACGGCCGGCCGACTTCTGTTCCAGAATCCCGGCGGCTTCCAACTCGATGAGCGCCTTGTTGGCGGCTGGCGCGGACACCTGGTGGATGCGCTCGACCGTCTGGACCGTGAGCACGGGCGTGCTGGGCAGGTCTGTGAGGATCTGTCCGGTTGAGGAGTCGCTGCGCATGCTGCGCTGGCGTCCAGACTTGGATCGGTGCTCGCCGAGTCGGGCTGCCCATAGGTCCCGTAGCTCGGTGACTTGGGTGCGTAGCTCGTCGGCTTGGGCGGCCGCGCGGAGCACTGCCGTGGTGAACTCCTCAATCCAAGCATTCGTGGCTTGCTCTGCCGCACGGGGATCGTCATGCCGGAACTTCGTGAGGCCGCGAACATAGTCATCACGAAAGGTCGCCAGAACGAGACTTACTGGCAGCACGGCGCTGGGTGTCAGGCCTCGGCGCGAAAGCACGGTGTGGATGAGGGCGCGGCCGACACGGCCGTTTCCGTCAGTGAACGGGTGGATGGTCTCGAACTGTGCGTGGACGAGGGCTGCTTGCACAAGGGGGGAATGGCTCGCCCCGTTCAGGTAGTCGACGAGGTCCTGCATCATGGCGGGAACGTGTTCTGGGGCTGGCGGTACGAAGTCGGCGTCCAGCGGGTGGTGGTTGGATCCACCGATCCAGTTCTGCACGGTCCGAAGGCCGTGGTGGCGCGGTTCGTCGGCAAGGAGCGCGGTGTGGAGTTCCTCGATGTCGGCGACCCTGATGCTGTCGGCTGACGCGAGGCGGGTGGATGCCTCGCGGACGAGTGTCATGTTGCGCGCCACCAGCTGCGCCTGCTCGCTGTATCCGTGGATTTCCTCCTCCTGGGCAAGCTCGGCGAAGGCAACCTGCCGCGCTGCGGGAGCGATGCCCTCGATGCGCGAGGATGCGATCGCCTCGGAACGCAGCAGGAAGCGCGCCAGACCCGCAAGGTCCTCGGCGCCAGGACCATTGTTCAGCTGTCGCACGGCGCGTTCGGCCCGGGCCAGCCGATGGTCCAGCGTGGCGGGCGGGCGGATGGCCAGTCCGCACAAGGGACCGGGCAGGAACCACTGAAATCGGCCGGATCGACGGTCGCGTGCCGGGACGCCAGAGCTGAGGGTGCTGGTCCACTCGGCGTCGTGCCACGTGCCCATCGCTGGCTCCTAAGGTTGGTTTCCTGCTCGGTTGGCGAAACTTTACGCCTCTAAAGTTCTGTTCTGGCTCATCGTGGTGATCGTCTCGGCCTCAGCGGGGCCGGTAGCGCCGATTGCGGCTGCGAGGAGGCGCAGTGGCTTCGACGAGCCCTTGGTCGATCAGGGCATTGAGTTCGTTCACCGCCGTGACGTAGGACACGTCGAGGAGTTCGGCGATTGCGTGCGACGTCAGTTCCCCTTCGCGTTCCAGGGCCGTCAGTGCCACCTCTTGGCGGTCGGTGCGGGCCCTTCGTCGGTGGGGTGCCTCATAGCCGGGGTCGAGCAGGTACTGGGCTCCACGGCGGCCACCAGTTCTGAGGACGAGTCCGCGGCGGACGAGGTCTCCCAGCGCACGTGTGGCATCGGTGGGGTGTGCGCCCCAGTTCTGGAGAGTCTGGTTGCGGACGGGGCGCCCGGCGTGCAGGAGTGCCAGGGCCTGCGTCTGGTGCTGGCTGAGCCCTTCTTGCCCCAGGGACGCGATCCAGCCAAGGACTTCGGGAGTCATCAGGGCATGGTGGGGGACGGTCACCTGGACGCGGGTCAGGCTTCCGTCGAAGTCCGGTGGCAGCATCCCGGCGCGGTTGAGCTGGCGGAAGATCGTGGGAATGCCGGAACCGCGATTCTCGGCGAGCATGCGCCCGTCCGAGGTGGGGCTCTCGGAGAGGAGCCGGGCCAGCACGGTGTTTCGGGACGACGACACATCGGGCTGCCCGAATCGTGCGGGATCGACCGGCCCGTAGAAGCCGCCGGGGCTGCGCACCACGAGCCGGTCTGGGAACAGTTCCACCTGCACCTGCGTGCCGCGGGCTTCTGGGGAGTAGTCACGGTGCATGACCGCGTTGACGAGCAATTCGCGCACCACCCCCAGCGGGTATTCGAGGCGGTCGGTCCGGCCGTGGGCCTCGACGACTGAGGCCCTGGACATGTGGCGGACCAGGATCTGCAGGGCTCGCTCCACCATTTCTGCGAGGGATCCGTCCACGGTCTGATTGTCGGTGAAACGTTCTCCCATGGCGCCCTTGTCGCCGCTGACGACGGTTGGGTGGACCACCACGGACATGCCCAGCTGGGGATGGAACTGCTGGGGGTAGGTTCCGAAGGTCAGGAGCCCAGCGAGCGTGGGGCGGAGAATGCCGTGGTCGAGGCAGACGACGTTGAGGCGGCGCAGACAGCTCTCCGTGTCGAGGCCCGCGAAGGCTCGTGGCTGGCGCTGTTGCATGCGGGTGATCAGTGCGGCCACCGCCGTGGGGTCCAGGTCGTCCATGGTGGCGTCAGGCACGGGTTCGCGGTCATAGGTGGGCTGGGTGCGCTGCTCGGTGAGCCTGTCCACTTCATAGTCGGTGAGCCGACGGTCTCCCTCGTCGACTCGGGTGAATGAACCCCCGTACTTGCCGCGGGTGGTGATGTAGCAGGGCTTCTCTTCCGGGGCGATTTCGGGCACTTCCATCATCACGACGGGATGGTTGCCGTCGACGTGTTTGATGGAGATCTCGCCCCGCACCGGCGGGGTCATGTCATTGGCCGCCATCCCGGCAAGTGCCTCACGGATGCGGGACGCGTCGACCGCCACCGGCTGGAATGTTGCGTCGTCGATGCCGAGGAGGATGGTGCCGCCGCTGGTGTTGGCGAAGGCTGAGAGGGTGTCCCGGACCGACGTGGGACAGCCACCAGTTGCGGCCTTCACCTCGGTCCTGGCCGTCTCGACACCAAGCCGGCGCAGTTCGTCAACGACCGCCTGGGCGTCCATGCCGCTCCTGTCTCTCATGACTACAGCTCATGATTGTAGTCACGTTGTAATGACGGGGCGGGTGATGAAGAGAGGACTTGGCTCGAACCTATCCAGCCGGTCCTCCTAGCGTCGGCCCTTGGTTGTTCGTGGATGAGTGCCATGTACCTGTTCCAAGAGGCCCTTGGCGCGATTCGCTGCCCCGCTGTCGGTAGCCACCTGGAGAGTAAGGATCTCTCGCTGCAGCACCAGTGCAGACAACTCATCGGCAGACACCGTGGTGCCAGGGACCTGCTGGCGGATGAGTGCCGCGAGCAGCTCTGTCAGGGGCGTGCCGATGGCCTCCTTGAAGTTGAACCCCACCAGTTGCAGCATCGTCAGCATTTCGGGGGTCAGCAGGGTCTTGATCACGTCGAGGGATGCCAAGGGTCCCGCGCCAGAGGATTCAGCGCCGACTTCCTCGGAGCTGAGCAGGCTCTCCAGAGCCGGGATCAGCGTATCGGTGATGAAGGTGAGCTCATCTTCGGAGATCTTTTGGGCCACGAGCTGCTCGTCCATTTGCTGCCCCAGCGTGATGAGAAGGGCCTTGTCGGCCAAGAGGTCGTTGATGATCTCGGTGAGCTGATTGATCTGCTCACTCATGTCGCGCGACGTCTTCGCGCTGCGTACGCGATCAGCGACGAGTGTGGCTGTGTTGCGAGCAGCCACATCAGCGAGGGTCAGGCCAGCCTGAATTGCTTCTTGGGTAACGGTCATGTGCTCATGGTGTCGGAAGGGTCTGACAGTTTTGCAGCCATGGCCGGTCAGCAGGTGGGGCCCGCCAGACTGGCCATTGCCTCCCGACGTTGTTGCAGATGCACCCACTTGACGGGGTCCTTCGAGAGGTTCATCGGCGGATGCCAAACGCGGATAATGAGTGTCTCGGTAGCCTCGAGGTTCACGTCAGCAGGAGAGGGCCAGATGGTCAGGGTGAGGTGGGCCCGCATCCATTCGGTCAAACAGGCCTCTTGAGCCTTGTCGGCGAGCCTCCACTTGCTGCGCGGACTCCGTGCGCCCCGGGGGACAGGGGTCAGGTGAAGATCGTCTGCGAGCAGGGCGGCGCAGCTGCGACGGACGGTCGACCCGCCCGTGGCGGTGGACGCGAAGTGCTGGCGGGTATCCCGTTTCCGGAGGCTCTTGGTAGCCAGACCGACGTAGATCGGAGCGCTAGGTTGGTGGCTCGCCAAGCCGAGCTGGGCCAGGCCTTCCGGACAGGCGTGCACCGAGTAGAGACCGGGTACGTCCGGGGTGTTCGCCATTGCATCGGGGATCGCCCGGCCGGGCTGTCGGAGAGCAGCCATGGCAGCGTCGACTGCGGAGGTCATGGGACTACCTCGGCCAGTTCCTTGATCACCTCGGTGTCGGACTTGTGACCGGTGAGGCGGCCCGAGAAAGCGGCAGCGAGAACTGCCCGACCCAAGTTGGTCGATCGCGCCTCGGTTTTGCCAATCTGTGCGCGAAGACGAGTTGCGCCCGTCCGAAGAACATCGGCGCGAGCCAAGATGGCCCGCCGAACTTGAGGTTCCGGCAGCGGGATGGGGATCTGCCTAATCAGCCCCTGGTTCAAGTTTGGCTGGACTCCACCGACAGCGAGTTTCCTCATCGTCGAGTAGTTGGCCTGAAGGATCAGTCTGACCCACGATCGCAATGCGGGATCACTGACCTGTACGGCAGCGCAGGCCTGATTGATGGTGGCTGAGATTTGGAGTTCAGCGACGGTTCCTCGCGTCTTGCCTTCCCCGTACATGGCCACCAGCAGGGTTCCGGATGGGAGCATCCTGAGGGGGGTCGACTCAAGGGCTGCGGAAGTCACCCATTGGCGTGCCTCGGTGATGTCTTCGGCCCAGAGATCGCCGCTGGTGATCCACGGAATCGAGCCGTCCGTCCAGAAGGCCTTATTGCCACGCGAGGGAGTCGTGCCGGAACTGATGCTGGCTAAGTCGCCAAGCATGACGAGCGGACTGTTCTCTGAGCTCTCGCTGACGAGCTGTTCGAGAGCTGCGGAACCAAGGGCTCGCGCCTTGTTCTGTGCGCCCTTCAGAGCGGCGTCGGCGGCGTCGAGGTGGGAGAGGTGCTCCTCGACGAGCTCCACGATCCGGCGCTGCTCGTCCAAGGAGGAGGGGAAGGAGATGGGCCACGCCTTCAGCGTGCCCTGTCCAATGTTCTTCTGGGTGGCTCCCTTGCCTGCAGCAGCAAGGCTCGCTCGCTGGGAGAGGAGGTAGTAGAACAGGAATTTCGGGATCACCCGCCCATTACCCACAGCGGCAGCGATGGCTTGGTTCGTCGTGACAGGAAACTGTGTCAGGCCGAGCTTCCCGATGCTTCCGTACATGGCCACGAGGACTGCGTCCTGAGGAACCCATTTGGCAGAGGAGTTCGCGAGCCCCTCGTCCGTGATGGTCTTTGAGGCGGTGGCAATGGCGCCGTCGTTGAGATCGCCAATGATCAACCAAGGGATATCTCCACCATAGAAAGAAGCCGTGCCAGCTGATGGTGTCCCGCCACTTGACCAAGACGCGATATCGCCAAGCGTCGAACGTTCCCAGGTCACGCGGTCAGCTCCTCGTTCAGGGCGGTCAGGATCTCCCCGGCGCGGGGGCCGAGGTCCCTGACGATCCCATCCACCCCGCCCCGTTCGTCAAACGGGGCCACCTGCAGGTCGTCGGTGGTGACGCCGGCGGAGTTCACCACCACCTCCACCATGTTGTCCAACCACCAGCGCTGCTTCTCGTCGAAGATCGATCCGCGCTGCTCCTGCTGCAGCAGCCACTCTGCATAACGGCGCTCCACCACCTCGCGGTAGGGCACCAGCTCCACGTCCAGCCCCAGGGTGAAGCGCAGCAGGCTCACCAGGTCGGTCAGCGTGTGCCTGGTCGAGTGCTTCACCCGCCCCGCCTCCACCTGCTCGTAGGCGGCCCACAGCTCGTCGGTGGTCCAATTGTGCGGCGGACGCGAAATCCGGTTGGCAAGCTCCTGCACGTCGGCAAAGCGGATCCGCGCCAGATGCCCCTGCGCCTCCTGCAAGACCTGGATCGCGCTGATCTCGTCGCGGTGCTCCTCCAGGAACTGCTGCCAGGACTCCACCGTAGAGCGCGCCCGCTCCGGATCGATCACGCCCTCGGCCAGGGTCAACACATCCACGCTCACCTCGTCGATCACCCGGTCGTGATGCCGACGCAACTCCACGATGCGGGTCCGCAGCTCCGGGTTGGTGGCCAGCGGCTTGATCGCCTCATCCAACAGGTCCTGCAGTGCCCGCTTCGGATCACTGGCGCCGACGAGCTTCTGGGCCTGCAGCGCCGGGTCGACGGCCTCCACCAGCCCCCGCACGATGTCGGTCATCGACTGCTCGGCCACCTCGTCCAGCTCGGCGCGCTCCGCGTCGGTCAGGTCCAGCTCCAGCTTCGCCAGCCGCGAGGCCAGCGTCGCCACCTCGTCCTCGCTGATCTCCAACGTCGCGGCCTTCTTCAACAACCGCTCCAGACTGATCCCCGACACCCGGTTCAACGGCGCATCGCAGAAGGCGTGCTCCGTGACACCCACCGCATCCACCAGCACGAAGCGCGTCTTGGTCTTGGCATCGGGCGTGACCGCCTGGAAATCGGCCGGATTGATCGTCCGGGCGCCCCGGCCCTTCATCTGCTCGAAGTACTGCCCAGAGCGCACGTCGCGCATGAAGAAGACACACTCCAATGGCTTCACGTCGGTGCCGGTGGCAATCATGTCCACCGTCACCGCAATGCGCAGCGAGGGGGAATTGCGGAAGGCCTGCAGATGACCCTTCGGATCACGCGCCTGATAGGTGATCTTCGCCGCAAAGTCATTGCCCCGGCCAAAGACCTCCCGCACCTGCTGCACGATCTCCTCGGCATGCGCATCGTCCTTGGCGAAGATCAGCGTCTTGGGGACCTCCTCGCGCTTCGGGAAGATCTCGGTGAACAGCTTGTCCCGGAAAGTCTCCAGCACCAGCCGGATTTGGCTCTTCGCCGTCACCGAGCGGTCCAACTGTGCCGGGACATAGACCAGGTCATCGTCCAGCGCCTCCAGCCGCTCCTCCCGCGTGCGACGATCCACCTTCGGCACGATCGTCCCGGCGTCAATGGAACTTCCTTGCTCGCTGATCTGAGTGCTGATCCGGAAGATGTCGAAATCCACATTCACCCGGTCCGCCACCGACTGCGCATAGGTGTATTCACTGACCAGGTTCTGCCGGAAGAAGGCGAAGGTCTGCTTGCCCGGCGTCGCCGTCAAGCCAATCACGTGCGCATCGAAGTACTCCAGCACATGCCGCCACACGCCGTAGATGGAACGATGCGCCTCGTCGACGATCACCAGGTCAAAGGCCTCCGGCGGCAGGTCCGGGTTGTACGAGACCGTCACCGGGGAATCCGGGATGAAGGAATCCAGCTGCGGATCGTCGTCCTCGGGAACATCCTTGCCCTGCAGCACTGAGTAGACCCGCTGAATGGTCGAGATGACCACGCTGCTGGAATCCAGCACGTGCGCGCCCTTCAACTTCTGCACCGGCAGCAACTCCGTGAACCGACGTCCCTCGCCCGGGGTGCGGAAGTTCTCGAACTCCGTCATCGTCTGGTCCGCCAGATTGTTCCTGTCCACCAGGAACAGGACCCGACGGAAACCGCCGTGCGTCAGCAGCCGATGACACAGCGTGACGGCCGTGTACGTCTTGCCTGCACCCGTGGCCATCTGCACCAACGACCGGTCGAAATGCTGATCGGCCAAGCTCTGCTCGATGCCCTGGATCGCCTCGATCTGTGCCGGACGAAGCGGGGCCGTGACCAACTGGGGCATTGCCCGGGTCTTGGCGCGCCACGTGGGATGCTGCGGATTCTCCCGCGCCTCCCGGACGATCAGCGCCAACGTCTCCGGCTTCGGGAAATGGAAGAGCCTGCGCGAACGCGGCTGTGGGTCGAAACCATTGGTGAAGCGCGTCTCGACGCCATTGGCCTCGAAGACGAACGGCAGCCTCCCGTCGACGAGTTCCGCCCGCCGCAACTGGGCCTCGGTCAGGCCGTCGGCGTAGCTCGTCGACTGGAACTCCACACCGGTCAGCGAATGCCCCACCGGCTTCGCCTCGATCACCCCGACGACGGATCCCTTCACGTAGAGCAGGTAGTCGACGCGCCCATGTCCGCGCTTGAGCACTGCCTCCCGACGGGCGACGCCGGGGGCAAACGGGTTCATCTGGTCGAGGTTCGCCACCTCCCACCCAGCCGCGCGCAGCTGGGCGTCGATCAGGTCACGCGCCCGTTCCTCCGCGTGAAGATTCGCGTCGTCGCTCATGACGTGAAATATATGGCCACCCACCGACTATTTCGGTGAGGCTGTGGAAAACAAGACCCAGCGGGGTGACTTCCAGGGGCCATCGGCGGCGCGGTGCGAAAAAACGAGGGCCCCAGCGGCACTGGACACGTTCAAAACCGGTCCTTGGCCGCTGGGGCTCTCAGTTTGGCAACCCGAGGGCCTCGACAAGCTCGGCCGACGGGTCTAGGCCTCGACAAGCTCGGCCGTCGGGAACAGCTCAGGCGTCCTCGGAGTTGGAGCTGACGCCCGGCTTGCCGTCGTGGACGATCTTGCCGGGGTTCAGGTTCTTGCCCGGATCGACGCCCGCGAAGAGCTTGCGCTGGATGTGCACGCCGGCAGGCGAGATGTCCTGCTCCATCCACGGCGAGTGCTCCTCGCCGACGCCGTGGTGGTGGCTGACCGTGCCGCCGTGATCCATGAACGACTGCTGCACCGCGCGCTTGACATGGTCATAGGTCTGCATGTTGTTCTCCGACGCGTCGTCGATCGCGAAGGTGAAGTACTGGCAGGCGCCCGAGTGGTAGCTGTGCGAGATGTGGCACATGATGAAGCCCTTGTGCCCGGTCTCCTCGAAGGCCTTGTGGGCGGCCTTCACCGTCTCGTCGTGAATCTCCTTGGCGCGGCTCCACGGGGTGGAGGTCTCGCTCACATCGGCGGGGATGCCGATGTTGAGCAGGAAGTCACGGATGAAGGGGATGTCGTACTTCTTCTGGTCGAAGAGCGTGCCCGGACCCTTGCCGACACCCAGACCACCATGGGCACGCACGATCTTGTTCACGACGCTCTTCGCGTAGCGCACGTGCGTGTTGGTGCCCTCGAAGCCGACGAAGCTCAGGCAGACCTCGTCCAGGTCCCAGCCCTTGGCCTCCATCAGCTTCTTCACGGCCAGGTTGGAGTAGTGGCTCTTCTTCGACGAGGTGGACTTGCCGTTGGCCATGGAGAACTTGGTCTCGTTGGCATCGCTGACCCGCAACATCATCGGGTGCACGTCGGCGTGGGCAATCTGCTCCGCGGCCTTCAGACCGGCGTCATAGGTGGGGTAGAAGTAGGCTTGGATCTCGCGGCACTCGGCCAGCCGGTGCACCTGCATCCACGCCTGGGTGATGATTCCCAGACGCCCCTCGGAACCCAGCACCATCTCGCGCACATTGGGGCCCGACGAGTAGGACGGCAAGGGACGCAGCTGCAGCAGCTGGACCAGCTCGTCGGAACCCTCCGGGGCCGGCATGGCCATGTTCAGTCCGCGAGTCACCTCGGAGATGTCGCCGTACTTGTCGGACTGCGAGCCCGACGAACGGGTGGCGATCCAGCCGCCGACGGTGGACCAGACGAAGGAATCGGGGAAGTGGCCCAGGGTCCAGCCCTTGGCGTTCAGCTGCTCCTCCATGTCCGGGCCCAGCGCACCGGCCTGGATGAGGGCGACCTGCGCCTGCTCGTCGATCTCCAGGACCTTGTTCATCCGGCCCATGTCACAGCTGATGACCAGCCGCTGCTCGCCCGGCTCGGCCTCCAGTGCGGCGACGATGTTGGAGCCGCCGCCGTAGGGGATCAGCACGGCATCCAGACGCAGGGCGGCCGCCATCACGGCCATCACCTCGTCCTCGCTGCCGGGGTAGACCACGACATCGGGGACACGCCCCAGCTGGCCGCGGCGCACCCGCACCAGGTCACGAACGCCCTTGCCGAAGGCGTGCACCACGCGCAGCTCGTCATCGGTGATCACATTGCCCTGCCCGACGATGGTGCGCAGCTCGGTGAGTACCTCGTCGCTGGCCTGGCTGGAGGGTACGTCGAGGTCGTCGAAGCTCGGGTCCGGGATGACCTGCGCCTGGCTGAGGTCCAGGTCCATCACCTGCTTGGCGAAGGCCGGGAACTTCGGCTTGTCCTCGATGGCATAGCGAATGCCGTCCTCGGGGCCCCAACCCCACCACTTCTGGTGCTTGGCGGGGGCCTTCGGCTGGTGCTGGGTCACTTGTTCTCCTGCGTGTCGTCGGCATCGCGAGGAGTGGACTTGGCCTTCTCCAGGGCTGCCGTGTGGGCGTACTCGGCGAGCGTCTTCATGCCATAGGCGCGCGCCGTCGAATCGTGGAGCTCGAGCACCTGGCGTCGCATGCGCTCGTTGAACTGGTGGGCGATCTCACCCGGGTGGGGGTGCATGGGCTGCCCGATCACCACGTGGACGGTGGGGCGGTTGCGGGGCAGTGACTTCTGCGTCGACGGCCAGGCGGCGTAGGCGCCCACCAGGGCGATCGGGACGGCCGGGACATTGCGGCTGATGCACAGCGCTGCGGCACCCGGCTTGAATGGGGCCATCGCGCCAGTGCGGCTGCGAGTGCCCTCCGGGAAGAGCATCAGGGGAACCCCGTCGCTGAGCAGGTTGCCCGCCATGCCCTTGCGGCCCCGGGTTCCCTTGCGGTCGACGGGGAAGGCGTTGAAGAAGAGCGCCGTCGGGGCCGCCTTCCACCACGCGTCGAAGAAGTAGTCGGCGGCAGCTCCCGCCGAGAGATATTCCGAGAGTTGTCGCGGCAGGGAACCGATGATCAGCGGCGCGTCGAAGTGGCTCGAGTGATTCGCGACGGCGATGAAGGCGCCCTCGAGGTCGTCCAGGTTCTCCTTGCCGTGGACGTGCACATCGAGCAGGCGCCAGATGGCCGGCTTCAGCAGGAGCAACTGGGCGCTGCTGCGGGTGGCTGCCAGCGGCTTGGAGCGGTAGCGAGCGCGCTCACCGCCGGGGAACTTCATGCGGTCGAAGAGGGGACTCATTGCTTGTGCCTGCTTGAGGAGAGCTTGTTGGACAGGTAGCGGATCACGGGCGGGGCGACGGGGAGCCGCGCCAGGAAGATCGCGGTCTTCCACTTCAGGCTCGGGATGGAGATCGGCCTGCCGGCCTCGGCATCGGCCAGGGCCTCGCGGACCAGATCGTCGGCATCCACCCAGACGAAGCCGGGCAGGTTGTCCGAACTGACGCCGGCCCGTGAGTGGAACTCGGTGTGCACCCAACCGGGGCACAGCGCGGTGGCGGTGACGCCCGTGCCGCGCAGCTCGATCGCCAACGCCTCGGTGTAGCTGCGCACCCAGGCCTTGATGGCGGAGTAGTTGCCGCTGAAGATCCAGGAGCTGGTGGACGAGACATTGATGATCCGGCCATGTCCCCGCGCCACCATCGCCCGCCCGGCCGCGCCGGACAGTTGCAGGACCGCGAAGCACATCACGTCCATCGCGCGGCGCTGGGTCTCCAACGCATCCTTGTCCAGCAGCTTGGCGTGCAACCCGAAGCCGGCATTGTTGACCACCAGGTCCAGCTCGTGGGCGGGATCCTCGATCCAGTCGCAGATGCGGGTGACGTCCTCGGCGCGGCCCAGGTCCGCCGTCAGGCAGGTGACCGTGATGCCGTGCTGGGCCTCCAGCTCGCTGGCCAGGGCCGTCATGCGTTCGGTGTCACGGGCGACGATGACCACGTCGTCGCCGCGGGCCGCGAGGGCCCGGACGAAGGCGTTGCCGATGCCGGACGTACCACCGGTGACCAGAGCAGTTGCCATGCCCCAAACCTACGGCACGGGACCGACAGTCGTGTCATCCATCGTCAGGCACCCCGAGGCGCCCCACGCGAGATTGGCGGTGTGCGGCGTGGTGCGGCCGGACGCCAGCGCGTCACTCTAGGCTGGAAACCCGTCGTCGTCCGAGGAGAGCCATGTCCGTTCGTCGCATCCTTGCCGTCGTTGCCGTGGCGCTGCTGCCCTTGCAGGCCTGCGGATCCTCGTCGGGCGCGCAGCAAGAGTCCGGCTCCTCGGGTGGGCAGTCAGTGTCAGCCGTGCCCAACCCCACCAGTCAGTCAGATCCGGCCATGACGAGCCCAGCCGGTGAGGTGGAGCGGTCCACTCCGGGCGTCGGTTCGGCCGCGCCCACTGCCACTGTGAGCGTCGCCGTGCCGAAGGACCTGAAGAAGTTCGACACCGCGAAGCTGCCGACGACAGTGGCCGGGTACAGCGGTGAAGAGGGCATGTACACCGGCGCCAGCGAGGATGACATGCTGATGATGACGCTGGCGCCCGGCATGGACTTCGGCAAGGTGGTCCAAGGACTGCAGAAGCCCACCACGATCGGTCGCGCCACCTGCGGGAAGGCCGACGGGGTGCAGAGCTGCTTCGCCGCCCTGGACGGTGGCCTGCTGTGGGTCCAGGGCACCGACCGCACCAGCATCGAGGAACTGGCGCAGGTCACCAACCAAGTCTACGACGGTTTCGCCTGATTCGACTGACCCTCGATCCGGCTGTCGTCCTCAGTCGGCTCGCAAGGTGTGGTCGATGACATAGGAGTCGCCCCGGTAGGAGTGTTCCCCGTACTCCAGGGCATTGCCCTCGGCGTCGTGGCTCAACCACTCGACGGTGAGCACCGCATCGGCCCGGGTCAGGTCCAGCAGGTGCCGCTCCCGGGCGGTGGCCAGTCGGGCGCCGATCCGTTGCCGCGCCTGTGCCTTCTCGTAGCCGCGCTCGGCCAGGATTGCGTACAGGCTGCGGTCGACGAAGTCGTCGGCACACACGTCGTGGAAGTCCGGCGGCAACCAGCTGCGCAGCAGGACCAGCGGTTGCCCGTCGCTGAAACGCAGCCGCTCCAGGTAGACCAGCGGGGTGCTGGGGGGGAGGCCGAGCGCCTCGGCGGCGGCCCGGTTGGGGCGCGAGGCCTGCAGGCGCAGCACCTGGGTGTGGGGGTTGCGGCCGGCTCCCTGCAGCTCGTCGAAGAGGGTGGTCAGCGAGTTCTGCTTGCCCACCACCTGGCTGGCGACGTGCGTCCCGACGCCGCGGCGGCGCACCAACATGCCCTGGCGGACCAACTCGTTGATGGCCTTGCGGATGGTGGGGCGGGACAGGTGCAGGCGCGCCACCAGGGCGAGCTCGTTCTCGAAGGGGTCGCCCGGTTTGAGGGCGCCGCTGGAGATGGCGCTGGCCCACTGCTCTGCGAGCTGGTGGTAGAGCGGGACCGGGCTGTTGCGGTCCACCACCACCGGGAGGGTCCTGGGCATGGGAATCAAGCTAGCAGTGTCCTCGGGTAGGGTGACAATGTTGACCTTTGTCACCCCCCACTCGTCGGAGGATTCGTGAAACCACACCTCGTCACCACCGCCACCGCCACCGCCACCGCCCTGGCCGCCCTGCTGCTGGCCACCGGCTGCTCCGCCACCGGGGGGCGCGCCGCGGCCGAGCGCTCCGCCGCGGCCGGGGGTTGCACCAGCAACACCATGACCGTGACCCTCATCACCCACTCCGCCCCCGGCGACGACTTCTGGGACCTCGTCCGCAAGGGTGCCGAGGACGCCGCCAAGAAGGACTGCATCAACCTGGAGTACCAGGCCCACCCCGAGGGTGCGGAGCAGGCGGCGCTGGTGAATGCCGCCGTCGACAAGAAGGTGGACGGCATCGCCGTCACCCTGTCGAAGCCCGAACAGGTGGGCGCCGCGGTGCAGGGCGCCGTGAAGGCCGGCATTCCCGTCACCGCCCTCAACGGCGGCGTCGACCAGTGGCAGAAGTTCGGTGCGGTCGGCTTCTTCGGCCAGGAGGACAAGGTGGCCGGCCAGAAGACTGGCGAGAAGCTCAAGGCCGACGGTGCCAAGAAGGTGCTGTGCATCCTGCACGAGCAGGGCAATGTGGGCAATGAGTCGCGCTGCGCCGGTGTGAAGCAGGCGCTGCCCACCACCGAGACGCTGTACGTGGTGGGGACCGACATCGCCGACGTACAGACCAAGATCACCGCCAAACTGCAGCAGGACAAGGACATCGACACGGTGCTCGGGCTGAAGGCCGCCGTTGCCCTGACCGCGGTGAAGTCGGTCGACGAGTCCGGTTCCAAGGCCAAGATCGCCACCTTCGACACCAATGCCGAGCTGGTCAAGGCAATCAAGGACGGCAGCATCAGTTTCGCCGTCGACCAGCAGCCCTACCTGCAGGGCTACCTGGCCGTCGACGCCCTGTGGCTCCACAACACCAATGGCAACACCATCGGCGGCGGCACCCCCACCTTCACCGGGCCGGCCTTCGTCGACGAGTCGAATGTGGACCAGATCGCCGAGTACGCCGCGGCGGGCAAGCGATGAGTGGGGAGGACAGGACCGTCAGCAGGGGTGGCGAGTCGGCGCCGCTTGCGGCCAACCACCCTCGCTCGTCCCTCGCTCGGGGGCCAGTCCCATCCACGGCCACTGCGCGGTCCGACGTCGCCACCCCTGCTGACGGGGTGTCAGAGCGGTGGGAGAACGGTGACCACCGTGGCGAACAGATGATGGACGACCGGACTCGGCGTCGGTCCTTGGCCACCCGGTTGTTGGTGCGGCCGGAGATCGGCTCGCTGGTGGGCGGCCTGGCCATCATGATCTTCTTCCTGGCCGTCGCCCCCAGCTTCCGCAACCTCGACAATGTCGGCACGATCCTCTACCAGGCCTCGACCATCGGGATGATGGCGGTGCCGGTGGCCATGCTGATGATCGGTGGCGAGTTCGACCTGTCCGCCGGCGTGCTGGTGACCACCGCCGGGCTGGCGGCCGCACTGCTCAGCTGGTGGTTCAACCTCAACGTGTGGGTGGGCGTGCTGCTGGCCCTGCTGGTGACCCTGGCGATCGGCCTGGTCAACGGACTGTTGCTGGTGAGGACCAAACTGCCCAGCTTCCTGACCACCTTGAGCACCTTCTTCGTGCTGCAAGGAGTGAACCTGGGCGTCACCCGGTGGGTCAGCGGCAATGTCTCGTCGGCCGCGATCGACGACATGGAGGGCTGGGACTCGGCCCGCAAACTGTTCGCCTCGCAATTCGCGCTGCAGCTGGGGGAGCACACCGTCACGCTGCGGATGACCCTGCTCTTCTGGCTGCTGCTGACCATCGTCGGCGCCTGGGTGATGTTGCGAACCCGGCAGGGCAACTGGGTGCTGGCCGTCGGCGGTGACGAGGCCGCGGCCCGCGCATCGGGCGTGCCGGTGCGACGCACCAAGGTGGCGCTCTACCTGTTCGTGGCCTTCTGCGCCTGGCTCAGCGGCATGCACCTGCTCTTCGGCTATGGCGTGGTGCAGTCCGGCGAGGGCGTGGGCAAGGAGTTCATCTACATCATCGCCGCGGTGATCGGCGGCTGCCTGATGAGCGGCGGCTTCGGATCCGTCGTGGGCGCCTCCGTCGGTGCCCTGATCTATGGCATGACCCAGTTGGGCATCAACTATGCCGGCTGGAATCCCGACTGGTTCAAGACCTTCCTGGGCGTGATGCTGCTGGCCTCCACCCTGCTGAATGTCTACCTCAAGCGAAAGGCGGAACAGCGATGAGCGGCGCGCACCATCCCCTCGACAAGCTCGGGGAGCGTGGTTCCGCCTCGTCGGAGCGCGACGTGACCACGGTGGCCGAGCCTGTCGAGGCCCCGATCCTGGAGTTGCGGGAGGCGGGGAAGTCCTATGGGAACGTCGAGGCCCTGCGCGGGGTGAACCTCGTCGCACGGGCCGGGGAGGTCACCTGTGTGCTGGGTGACAACGGTGCCGGCAAGTCGACGCTGATCAAGATCGTCGCCGGGCTTCACGAGCACACCTCCGGGGAGCTGCTGGTGGACGGTGAGCCGACGTGCTTCGGCTCACCCCGGGACGCCCAGGCGGCCGGCATCGCGACGGTCTACCAGGACCTGGCGCTGGCCCCACTGATGGCGGTCTGGCGCAACTTCTTCCTGGGCAACGAGATCACCCGCAAGCCCTTTGGCCGGCTCGACATCGACGCGATGAAACGGATCACTGATGACTCACTGACCCGGATGGGCATCTCCATCCCCGATCTGGAGACCCCCGTCGGATCCCTCTCCGGTGGTCAGCGGCAGTGCGTCGCGATCGCCCGCGCCGTGCACTTCGGTGCCAAGGTGCTGGTGCTCGACGAGCCCACCGCCGCGCTGGGCGTGAAGCAGTCCGGCGTGGTGTTGAAGTACATCGCCAAGGCGCGCGAGGCGGGGGTGGCGGTCATCTTCATCACCCACAACCCCAACCACGCCTGGCTGGTGGGCGACCACTTCGTCGTGCTGAAGCTGGGACGGGTGAGCCTGGACGGCACCAAGAAGACGATCACGCTCGACCAGCTCACCGCCGAGATGGCCGGTGGCGCCGAGCTGGAGGCACTTGCCCACGAACTGCAGGGCTGAAACCCCGGAGCAGTGGCGGGTCGCCGCCAGCCGCGGCCATCGTCGCTTTTTCACAGGTGCCACACAGTGGGGGGCACAGGACGGCACAGTGCCGCCACCGAGGGTGGTTGCATGTCGTCATTCACTGCCCTGCGCCTGGCGGGCGGCGGTCATCGCGCCGCGCCCCCAGCCCCCACCCACCTGTCCGTCCAACCCACCTCCAGTCACCGCGTCAGCACCGGGGATGAGGGTCCCAGCCGCCTCGTGGTTCGCGCCAGCCTCGCCCTGCTGTTGCTGGGGGTGGCCGCGCTGTACCTGCTCGGCCTGTCGGCCAGCGGCTATGCCAATTCCTTCTATTCCGCCGCCGCCCAGGCCGGTTCCCAATCGTGGAAGGCGTGGTTCTTCGGCTCGCTGGATGCGGCGAACTCGATCACCGTCGACAAGCCGCCTGCCGCGCTGTGGGTGATGGGCCTGTCGGCACGACTGTTCGGCTTCAGCTCCTTCTCCTTGCTGTTGCCCCAGGCGCTGATGGGCATCGGCACCGTCGCCCTGGTGGCCGCCGCCGTGCGCCGCTGGTACGGCCACGCCGCGGGGTTGCTGGCCGGGGCACTCGTCGTGGCCACCCCCGTTGCCGCACTGATGTTCCGCTTCGACAATCCCGACGCCATGTTGACCCTCCTGATGGCGGCCGCCGCGTACTTCGTGGCCCGCGCCATCGAGACCGAACGGGGACGCCGCGCGCTGTGGTGGATGGTGGCTGCCGGCGCGGCCATCGGTCTGGCCTTCCTGACCAAGATGCTGCAGGGCATGCTCGTGCTGCCCGGATTCGTCCTGGCCTACCTGGTCGCCGCGCCGCGCAGCCTCAGGGCCCGCCTCGGGCACCTGCTTGCCGCCTTCGTCTCGATGGTCGTCTCGGCTGGCTGGTTCATCGTCCTGGTGGAGCTGTGGCCGGCCTCGGCGCGCCCCTGGATCGGTGGCTCCACCAACAACTCCGAATGGGAGCTTGCCCTGGGTTACAACGGGCTCGGCCGAATCCTGGGTGGCGCAGGCAACGGCGGTGGTGGTGGCATGGGCGGTGGCGGCTTCGGCGGCTCCGCCGGCCTGCTGCGGATGTTCAACTCGCAGTTCGGCACCGAGATCAGCTGGTTGCTGCCCGCAGCGGCGCTGTTGTTGGTGGCTGGTCTGGCGGCCCGCGGACGTGCCCCGCGCACCGACCTGCGTCGGGCCGGGCTGGTCATCTGGGGTGGGTGGCTGGTGGTCACGGCCGCAGTGCTGAGCTTCATGCAGGGCACCGTCCACAGCTACTATGCCGTCGCCCTGGTCCCGGGGATCGCTGCCAGCATTGCGATCGGGGCAGTCGAGGCGATGCGCGCCGCTGGCCGCTCGGGGCGTCTGCACGCCGCGGTCTGGCGCAGCGTCGTGGCGCTGTCCATCGCGCTGACGGCCGGTTGGGGCTTCTGGCTGCTGGCCAGCCAGGCGCCGAGCTGGCATCCGTGGATCCGCTGGATCGCGCTCATCGGCGGTGTCGGCGGAGCCGTGACCTGGTTGGCGCTGGCATCGATTGGCTCCACGGGCTTCGTAAGGAAGGTCGCCGTCGGTGCCCTGCTGGTCGCCAGCCTGTCGGCCATCGCGCCGACCGCCTCGTGGACCGTCGGGACCGTCACCGTGGGGCACAGTGGTTCGATGCCCGCCTCGGGCCCCGCCGGCGCCTCCGGCATGGGCCAGATGGGTGGCGGCCAGAGAGGTGGTGGCCAGAGAGGTGGTGGCCAGATGGGTGGCACCCCACCGGCCGGCGCCGACGGACAGCCGGGTGGCAGCGCGTCGAACAGTGCTGGCCAGCCCCCGTCGGGCACCCCGCCCACCGGCACCCCGCCCACCGGCACCCCGCCCACTGGCACCCCGGGCCAGGCACCCGACGGCACCTCGGCCGGCAATGCCCCCAACGGATCGTCGTCCACCTCGACGGGACAGCCCCGGGGAGGGGGCCCCGGCCTGGGCGGCAGCAGCAGCGAGGCCTTGGCCGCCGCGTTGAACCAGACCACTAGCCAGTGGTCGGCCGCGGTGATCGGTGACCAGAGCGCTGCCAGCCTGATCCTGAGCAGCGACACCGCCGTGATGAGCATCGGCGGCTGGAGCGGCACCGACGACAACGTCACGCTGGAGCAGTTCCAGCAGTACGTCGCCGACGGGAGGATCACCTACTTCATCGTCAGTGGCCAGGGCGGCGGCCCCGGCGGTGACAGCGGTTCGGGTGCGTCCATCACCCAGTGGGTCGAGGACAACTTCAGCAGCACCACGATCGATGGCACCACCGTCTACGTGCTCACCGGCCAGGAGTGACCACGGGCTGCCGACCGTCCCGCCCAGGACGATTCATCCTGCTCCTCGCCCCTTCCCAGGCCGTGGGGAGGGGCGAGCAGTATGCCGTGGGGCTCACAGGAAGCGCATAGGAAGCACACATGAAGCACGTAGGAAGGCCCTGTCTGATGGAGTCATGAGCAACCACAACAGCAACCAGCCCTCCAAGTTCCGCCGCACCATCGCCGGTCTCGCCGCTGCTGGGGCCATCGCCCTGGGCGGGGTGGGCACCCTCAGCGCCCAGGACGCACAGGCCGCGGGCGTTCGCCAGACCTATGTGGTGCAGGCGTCCACCGTGCCGGCATCCACCGTGCAGGTGACCCAGTCCCCGGTGACCCAGGACCCGAAGCGCACCCGCTGAGCAGGGCGGCTGGTCCGCTACCACCTCATCCCATCGGCAAGGCCGTGGCAGAGTGGGCCCGTGCGCGCCCCCGACCTGTACCGACGACTGTTCTGGCCGATCCTTGCGCCCTCCATGTTGCTGGGCATCGGCAACGGTGCGATCATCCCCGTGCAGGTGCTGGCCGCCATGCAGTTGGGCGCCTCGGGATCGCTCGCCGCCTTGATCGTCGCCATCGTCGGCGGGATCGGGCTGGCCACCACCATGCCTGCGGGCCGCCTCATCGACCGCTTCGGCGACCAGCGCGCAATGCTGCTGGCCACCACCATCGTCGCGGTCTGCACCGCCGTTACCATCGGAGCACTCCTGTGGGCGCGGGAAGGGGCGTTGACGCTCTTCATGGCCGCTGCCTTCCTTCGCGCTCCCGCCATGAACATCTTCAGCCTGGCCCGGCAGGCATATACCGCCGAACACGTCGCCCCGCACGAGGTGGGGCGGGCCATGACCGCGCTGGGTGGCACCATGCGCGTCGGCAACCTCGTCGGCCCCCTGGTGGGCGGCCTGCTGCTGCTGGCGCTGCCGTTGTGGAGCGTCTACGTCCTGAGCATCCTGTGCGCGGTCGTGGCCACCATGATCCTGTTCAATCCGACGCGCGGGGAACTCCTCGACCTTCCGGCCGACAGCCCCGCAGCCCTTGGCAGTGCCCAGCTCGATCCCTCCCGCAAGGGCCGCGACGCGATGCCCGGTGTGCGCTGGGGCGCGGTCTTCCTGGCGGGTATCGCGATGATCGCGCTGGCCGTGGCCCGCGTCGCACAGCCCGTCGTGGTGCAGCTGTGGGGTGTGCACATCGGCCTGAGCGAATCGGCCATCTCGCTCGTGATCGCCGTCGGTGCTGCCATCGAGATCGTCATGATGTTCCCCGGCGGGTACCTGAAGGACCGACTGGGACGCTCCGTCATCCTCGTGGTCTGCCTGGCTGTCTACGGCACGGGCTTCCTGCTGTTGGTGCCCTTCACCCACTGGGCGGGCACGCCCGGCATGGTGACCGCCGTGGTCGTGATGGCCATCGGGAACGGCCTGGGGGCCGGGGTCTTCATGACGGTGGGCGCCGATCTCAGCCCCACCGAGGGCCGAGGTCGCTTCTTGGGCATCTGGGCCCTGTTCAGCAATGTCGGGATCCTGGGCGGCCCCTTGCTCATCTCGGCCTTGGTGGCGACGGCAAGTGTGCAGGCCGCCGTCGTCGCAATCGGTGGCATTGCCGTGGCCGGTGCCGTCTGGACCATGGTCTTCGCCACTCGGATCGGCCTTCCGAAGGGGATCGGGCGAGTGCGCGACTGAACTCCACGAGTCCCCGCAATGCTCGACGTCGCGACCCGGGGGATCGCGACGTCGAGGACACACGGTCAGGTAAGAACCAACGGTCCGGGGGATCAGCCCTTCGGGAAGGCGAAGGTGGTGGGGACGGCCACCGTGGGTACGTCAATCCAGCGCTTCGCGGTGGCGGATTCCACGATCGCCTCGTCGGCGGCGGCCGCCAGCCAGGCGTCGCCAGCACTCGGGGCGTGTTGCTGGCCGGAAAGCACCGACTCGATGAACTGGGAGGCCTCGATCACCTTCAGGTCGTCGAAGCTCATCGTCTGGCCGGGGCCGGGCTGGAAGCGGGCGAAGTCACCATCCTCCATCCCGGTCATTGCGGTGGTGTAACCCGTCGCCGGACCCTCGCCCCGGATGAGCAGTTGCAGGTCCTGCGGGTGCGTGAAGCTCCAGCGAGCAGATCCCTCGGTGCCATAGATCTCGACAACGTACTCGGCGCGGGGGCCCACGGCCACACGGCTGGACTCGAAGGTGCCGACGATTCCGTTCTCGAAGGTGGCCAGGACCGCGACGTAGTCCTCATTCTCGACGGGGCCGCTCTCGTCGGACAGCTCCACCTTGGCGTGGCCCACACCGGTGGTCAGCGGGATGGGCCGCTCGGTGATGAAGGTGTCGGTCAGGCCGGAGACGGAGGTGACTCGCTGTCCGGTGACCCACTGGGCCAGGTCCACGCCGTGCGACATCAGGTCACCAACCACACCCGCACCCGCCTTCTCGCGGCTGTAGCGCCAGGTGAGCGGGCCGTCGGGGGCAGACGCGTAGTCTGCGATCAGCCACACGCGCACATTGGTCACCCGGCCCAGTCGTCCGGTGCGCACCAGTTCGCGCATGCGCTCCACCGCGGGCTCGTGACGGTAGTTGAAGCCGACGGCGGTGACCAGGCCCGCCTGCTGGGCGCCCTCGGCGATCTCGCGTGACTGCTGCGCGCTGACGCCCATTGGCTTTTCGATCCAGAAGGGCTTTCCAGTCTTGATGGCGGCCATGGCGATCTCGTGGTGTAGGAAGTTTGGCGCGCAGATGGAAACGGCCTCCACTGCCGGGTCGTCGATCACCTCGTGGTAGTCGGCCACGGCCCGTTCGAAGCCGTACTGCTCCACGGCGGCCTGCTGATTCGACTCCACCGGGTCTGCGCACACCACCAGCCGGGGCCTCACCCCAAGCTCTGGGTAGCGCATGGGCAGGGCAGCGTAGGCAGCGGCGTGCAGCCGCCCCATCCAGCCGAGGGAGACGACGCCGATTCCGAGTTCGCGGGTCATGGGACTTCCTTTCATTGGGGTAGATTGACGCGACAGTGCGTCAGACGAGCAACCAGCAGGAGCTGATCACGGTGAGGATCCAGACGATGGGGTCGAAGACCTTCTTGGGGATGCTGCGCGCCAGCCGGAACCCGACCAGGCAACTGGCCACCACCACCGGGGCGAGCAACAGGTCGGTGCGGACTGTGTCGGGAGTGATGATGCCGACCCCGATGGAGACCGGCAGCTTCACGACGTTGACGAGGAAGAAGAACCAGGCGGTGGTGCCCAAGAAGCGGGCCACTTCGAAGCCCGCCTGCATGAAGTACATGCTGGTGACGGGACCGCCGGCATTGGCCACCATGGTCGTGAAGCCGGCCAGGCTGCCGTAGAGGCCACGCTTGACCGGGGAGGTCTTGCTCTCGTCCACTGTCGCTCGCACCGCACCACGCCGACAGGCCATGCCCACCAGGGTGAGGCCGATCATCGTGAGCAGGACGATCCCGATCAGTCGCTTGGTGGCCAGGTCCGAGGCCAGCTGCAGGTAGACGCCACCCAACGCCACCCCGACCAGGACTGTGGGAACCAGCCGTCGCAGGGTGCCGAAGTCCGCATCGCGGCGGTACAGGCCGATGGCCATCACATCGCCCACCAGGAGCAGCAGGAGCAGTGTCCCCGTCGACTCCTTGGCTGGCAGGATGCTGGCCAGCAGCGCTGCTGCCAGCACAGCCAGCCCGGGCAGTGCCGTCTTGGCGAGACCGACGAGCGCGGCCACCAGCACCAGCATCACCCAGGTGGCGGTGGTGAAGGTCATGGCGTCCTCGCAGCTTGTGTGGGCCGGGCCGCTGGTGGTGGCCCCGGCCGGTGGGGTCAGGCGTCGAGCCGGACCGGGTGTCCCTCATGGGCGGACGTGGTTGCCGCATCTGCGATGCGCAGGGCCTCGACAGCGTCTTGGAGGTTCGGTCGCGGGTCGCTCCCCGTGGTGACGGCCTCGATGAAGGCGCCCAGCTCATGGGTGTAGGCGGCCTCGTAGCGTTCAAGGAAGAAGTCCAGGTAGGGGGCCTCGGCATTGGTCACCTCGGCATTGTTGAGGCGCACGGTGCTCGGGCGGACGTTCTCGGCGAAGAGCGCACCCTTGGATCCTGCGGCTTCCAAGCGCTGGTCATAACCGGAGGCGCAGCGACGGTTGTTGATGATGGTGGCCACCTTGCCGTCGGCGGCGGTGAGCACGACGACGGCGGCATCGAAGTCCCCCTCGGCCTTGATCTCGGGCACGAAGTTCTGGCCGGAGGCATTCACCTCGACGATGTCCCCCAGGAAGTTGCGGGCCATGTCGAAGTCGTGGATGGTCATGTCGCGGAAGATGCCTCCCGAGACCTTGATGTAGCTGGCCGGTGGGGCGGAGGGATCACGACTGATGATGGTGAGCTGCTCCAGGTCTCCGATCGCACCCTCGTCGACGCCTTTCTTCACTGCGGCGAAGGAAGGGTCGAAGCGTCGGTTGAAGCCGAACATCACCGGGGTCGTGATCTGGTCCAGGTCGGCCTGCACGGCCTCGACCTGAGAGACCTCTTGGGCGACGGGCTTCTCACAGAGCACGGCCTTGCCGGCCTTGGCGGCGGCGATCAACTGGGGCAGGTGGAGGTGGGTGGGGGAGCCGATGATGACGGCGTCCACCTCGGGATCGGTGAAGACCTCGTCGGCCTCCTTGCAGGAGCGCGCCCCGTACTGGGTGGCGAGCTTCTCGGCGGCGTCGCCGATCGGGTCGCAGACCAGCACGAGCTGGGCCTGGGGATGGTTGGCGACGGAACGGGCGTGAACGTGACCGATTCGTCCGGCTCCGATGACGGCGATGCGCAACATTGCGTACTTCCTTCTGCTGGGTCTTCTCTGACTGGTTCTGAAAAGGGCTGGAGGGGCGCCACCGTTCACGGTCAGCGCCCCTCGCCGGGTGGGGGGGTCGTGTGGTCAGCAGCCCGTCACGGGGCAGGCATGATCACATTGCGCACCAGGACGTCGAGGTCATTGTCGGCCTCCAAGAAGCCACGCAGGGTGCGGACGGTGGCACCAAAGCTGTCGAACTCCTCCGGAGTCATGCCATCGGGCTCGTAGGCGCGCACGAATTCGGGCATCTTCAGCAACTCGGCCATGATGCGCTCGTCGACGGGCTCGTCGATCCTGTTGACCGGCTTGTAGTCAGAGGCGTTGATCCGCTTCTGCCACTTGAAGGGCGGGGAGACCACCAGATCGCCGCCCTGCAGTTCGGACCACTGCAGGACATTGCGGAAGGCCGCCACCAGGACGCGGGCGCGCAGGCCTCGCTTCTGGAACTCCTGGTAGGCGCGCTTGATGCAGGCCACGCCTGCCCATTCGAAGACACCCGGATCGATGAAGAGCTGCTCGCGCTCGGCAACGATCTTCAGCCAGTCATCGAGTCGTCCACCCATCAAGGTGACGACCGGCCCCATGGTGGAGACGTCCTTGCCCTCGGCCTCGCGGCGCTTGAGGCCGCGCTCGATGGCCTCACCGGTGGCGACGCACTGGGGAACGGAGAAGCTGACCGTCACGTTGACCGAGACGCCCCGGTAGGTGGCCTCCTCGATGGCCTTGACTCCCACGCTGGTGGCGGGGATCTTCACGATGATGTTCGGCGCCAGGTTGCTGAACTCCTCGGCCTGGTCGGCCAAGGCCTTCCAGCTGCGGGCCAGACGGGGATCGGTCTGCATCGACAGGCGGCCATTGATGCCCTTGTACTCCTCGAAGATGGGCTCGAGCATCTTGGCTGCCTCGACGGACATCTCGCGCACGACGGTCCAACCGATCTCGGACTCACTGGCCTCGGGCATCTCGGCGGCGAGCTCCTTGATCCGGGGCAGCCACTTGTCCTTCTTCATGTTGATGCAGGTATAGGCAATCGACGGATTGCAGGTGGCGCCGACCGCGCCGAAGGCGATCGACTGGCGGAGCTCGTCGGGGTCCGCCGAGTCATTCCAGAGAGCGGTGGGGAACTGACGGGTCGCCTCGAGCAGCGGTCCGGGGGTGAATTCGATGGCCATGAGGTGTCCTCCTGATGGATCGGGGCGGTCACTGCCGGGTTCCGCGTCGTCGGTGGCGCGTCGTGTGACCGGGTCACCACCATTCAACGACCAGTTCAGGCCTTAAGTCAATAGATTGTCCTGACAATCTGATTTTTGTCTCGTGGTTCCCGTTGGCCCCACTTCGAGTCGAGGGCTCTCAGGAGGTGAAGACGGTCGAGTCGAAGGTGTAGCGGTCGGCTCGGTAGACGTGGTCGCCGAATTCCACGATCTGGCCCGCCTCGTTGGTGGTGGCACGGCGCATGGTGAGCAGCGCGGCTCCGCGCTTCACCTCGAGCAATCGTGCTTCCTCGAGACTCGCGTTGCGCGCGCCGATGGACTGGCGAGCGGAGAAGAGCTGCACGTGCCGGTTGCGCAGCGCCTCGTACAGTCCGCCGGTTTCCAGCTCCTCCGCGGAGGGTGCGAGCTCGCGGGGAATCAGGTTGCGCATGACCGCGATGGGGTGCTCGTCGGCGAGCCTCAGGCGGCGGATCTCCGTGATCGGAATTCCGGCGGCCGCAAGGCCCATGGTCTCGACCTCCTCGTCGGTGGCCTCGCGTTCGACGTAGTCCAGGAGCTGTGTGGTGGCCTGGTGTCCACCGCGCGTGAGGTCGCTGTGCAGGCTGGTGAGCTCCATGGGTCGATGGATCAGTGCCGGGGCGACGCGCGTTCCGACGCCGCGCTGGCGGACGACGAGTCCTTGGTCGACCAGGCGCTGCAGGGCTTGGCGGGCCGTCGGGCGGGAGACCTTCAGGCGCTTTGCCATGGACAATTCGTCCTCGATGCGCGTGCCGCTCGGCAGCTCGTGGGAGTTGATGGCGGCTGCGATCGGTTCGGCGATCTGGAAGTAGAGCGGGATGGGGCTGTTCCGGTCGAGGTTGATCTCCGGTGCGTAGACGTCGCCGCTCATGGGGGGGTCCTTCCGTGGTGAACTTTTGGCCACACCGTACCTTCCATGTGCGGCTCTTGTGACATTTCGTGCCGTAAGACACAACGATAATTTGTCAGGACAATCTATTGACACTGCACTAGGGAGCGAGGCAGGCTTGAAGCAACCGGTTCACAGGAGAGCCGGGCGTGCTGAAGGGACGAGCGATGTCATTGGTCGAACGGATCGTCGAGATCCGCGCCCAGGAGCCCAACCGGATTGCCCGGGTGCTTGCGGAGCGCCCTCGCGGCGCCATGCCGGCCGACGGCGGCAAGCTCATGATCATTGCCTGTGACCACCCCGCGCGAGGTGCGCTCGTGGCTGGCCAGGACGAGACGGCCATGGCGGACCGCGAGGAACTGCTGGGGCGCTGCATGGAGGCCCTCGGGCGCCCCGGCGTTCACGGCTTCCTGGGAACCGCCGACCTGGTGGAGGATCTGGCCCTGTTGGGCGCACTCGACGGCAAGCTGGTCTACGGTTCCATGAACCGCGGTGGCCTGATGGGCGCCAAGTTCGAGATGGACGATCGCTTCACCGGCTACGACGCTCGCGGCGTCAAGGCAGCCGGCCTGGACGGCGGCAAGATGCTGATGCGGATCAACTATGCAGATCCGGCCAGTGTCCAGACCATGGAGTCCTGTGCCCGGGCCGTCGACGAACTGGCCGAGCTCGACTTGATGGCCATGGTGGAACCCTTCATCTCATCCTGGATGGCCGGGCACATCAGCAACGACCTCACGCCCTATGCGGTGATGCGGTCCATCGCCATCGCGTCGGGGCTGGGGCACACCTCGGCCCGCACCTGGCTCAAGCTTCCCGCCGTCACCGACATGGAACGCGTGATGGCGGCGACGACCCTGCCGGCCCTGATCCTGGGCGGCGAGGTCAAGAAGGACAATGACGAGAGTCTCGCACTGTGGCAGAAGGCCTTGGCCATCCCCACGGTGCGTGGTCTGGTCATTGGAAGGTCCCTGTTGTTCCCGTCGTCCGGAGACGTGGCGGCGGCCGTTGACGAGGCGGTAGGTCTGCTGTGAACACCAATCCCGACATCTACATCCCCGCAGGAGAGAGCGGTCACGACCAGTTCGAGGCCGACGTGACCCCGGAACGGGCCGGTTGGGCCTGGTCCGGCATCAAGATCCTCAAGCTCGACGCCGGTGGCAGCCAGGAGCTGCAGACCGAGGGCGACGAGGTGCTGGTCCTCCCCTTGGAGGGTGGCTGCACCGTCGAGGTCGACGGGCAGAGCTTCGAGCTGGCCGGGCGCGAGAGCGTCTTCAAGGGCGTCTCCGACTATGTCTACGTGCCACGTAACAAGAGCCTGGTGGTCACCTCCGAACAGGGTGGCCGCTTCGCCATCCCCACGGCGCGTGCCACCCAGGACCTCCCCGTCGCCCACTACGGCAAGGACCAGGTTCGCACGGACCTGCGTGGCGCCGGCGACTGCTCGCGTCAGGTCAACAACTACGCCCTCAACAACGGGGTCCCCACCAGTCACCTGCTGGTCTGCGAGGTGCTCACCCCCGGCGGCAACTGGTCGAGCTACCCCGCCCACAAGCACGAGGAGTTCAGCGAGGTCGAGCGCGAGCTGGAGGAGGTCTACTACTTCGAGGTGACCGCGGGTCCCGACGGCCCGGGCTTCGCCCTGCACCGCACCTACGGCACTGCGGAGCGCCCCATCGACCTGTTGGCGGAGGTGCACGACCGTGACATCGCGCTGGTTCCCCACGGCTGGCATGGCCCTTGCGTCGCGGCCCCCGGGTACGACCTCTACTACCTCAACGTGATGGCCGGCCCCGCCGAGGACCAGGTCTGGCTCGCGATCGACGACCCCCAGCACCACTGGATCCGCAGCACGTGGGACGAGCAGGAGATCGATCCCCGCCTCCCCTTCACGAACTGACCCCCTAGGAGAAACCGTGAGCAACGACGCTTACCGTGGCACCGTCGACCTGACGGTGGCCCAGGCGACCATTCGCTTCCTGTCCAACCAGTACTCCGAGCGCGATGGCATCGAACGGCGCCTCATCCCCGGCGCCTTCGGCATCTTCGGCCACGGAAACGTCGCCGGCATCGGCCAGGCACTGCTGCAGAACGAGATCAACCCTGCCGAGGGCGAGAACGAGATGCCCTACATCATGCCTCGCAACGAGCAGGGACAGGTGCACGCGGCTGCCGCCTTTGCCAAGACCACCAACCGGATGCAGACCTACATGTGCACCGCGTCCATCGGGCCCGGCTCGCTCAACATGGTCACCGGCGCCGCCCTCGCCACCACCAACCGGGTTCCGGTGCTGCTCTTCCCCTCGGACCAGTTCGCGACGCGCATCCCGGATCCGGTGCTGCAGCAGCTGGAGGACCCTACCAACCTCAACATCTCCGTCAATGACTGCTTCGTGCCGGTCTCCCGCTTCTTCGACCGGATCAACCGTCCCGAACAGCTGATCCCGTCCTTGCTCAACGCGATGCGTGTGCTGACCGACCCGGCAGAGACAGGTGCGGTGACAATCGCGATGCCGCAGGACGTCCAGGCCGAGAAGTGGACCTGGCCCGTGGAGCTCTTCGACAAGCGCGTGTGGCACGTGCGTCGTCCCCCGGCAGAGCCCGCCGCCCTGGCTCGTGCGGCGGAGATGATCAAGGCAGCCAAGCGGCCCATGGTCATCGCCGGCGGTGGAGTGATCTACTCCGAGGCAACCGAGCAGCTGCGGGAGTTCGCCACGAGGACAGGCATCCCGGTTGCCGACACCCAGGCCGGCAAGGGGGCCATCAACTTCGACCACGAGTGCTCCATCGGCGGCGTCGGTTCCACCGGCGGTGACTCCGGCAACCACATCGCCGATGAGGCGGACCTGGTCATCGGCATCGGCACCCGCTACTCGGACTTCACCACCGCGTCGAAGACCCAGTTCAAGAACCCCGACGTCAAGTTCGTGAACATCAACGTGGCCAGCTTCGACGCAGCCAAGCAGTCGGCCGAGATGGTGGTGGCCGATGCCCGTGAGGCCCTGGTGGCGCTCACCGAGCTGCTCGACGGCTACCACGTCGACGAGGCCTACAGCCAGCGGATCGCCACCGAGAAGAAGGCTTGGGAGGAGCAGGTTCAGCTCTGCTACCACCGTGACCACGGTCCGCTGCCCGCCCAGACCGAAGTCTTCGGCGCGCTCAACGAGCTGATGGGCGACGAGGACGTCGTGATCAACGCGGCAGGCTCGATGCCCGGTGACCTGCAGGCCCTGTGGCAGGCGAAGACCCCGGTGCAGTACCACGTGGAGTATGCCTTCAGCTGCATGGGTTACGAGGTTCCGGCGGCGCTGGGAGTGAAGCTGGCCCGACCCGAGTCCGAGGTCGTCGCGATCGTCGGCGACGGCACCTACCAGATGCTCCCGATGGAGCTGGCCACCGTCGTGCAGGAGAACATCAAGGTCATCTACGTCCTGCTGCAGAACCACGGCTTCGCCTCCATCGGCGCGCTGTCCGAGTCCAGAGGTTCGCAGCGCTTCGGCACCAAGTACCGCCAGCGTGGCAAGGGCAGCCACCTGGCCGACGAGGAGCTCATCAAGGGCGTCGACATTGCCGCCAATGCCGCCTCCTGGGGAATCGACGTGCTCAAGGTCAACGGCATGGATGAGTTCCGCGCCGCCTACCAGAAGGCCCACGAGTCGGACCGCCCCACGATGATCCACATCGAGACGGACCTGATGGGCCCCAACCCGCCCGGTTCGAGCTGGTGGGACGTTCCGGTTTCGGGCGTCTCGACCTTGGAGAGCACCCAGAAGGCGTACGCGGACTACGTGGAGGACCGCAAGCCGCAGCGCCACTACCTGTGATCCGACGGGGACGGCGGGCAGCCAGCCCGCCGACCCCACCCAGAGCAGTTCATCGCACCACCCGCCGGCCACGCGGAAGTGGCCATTACCAGTGAGGAACGAACAATGCAGTTCGAGAACAAGGGCAAGTCCGTCAACACCACCAATCCCCGCTACTCCAAGCTGACCATCGGCGTCTGCCCGGACCAGTGGGGCGTCTGGTTCCCCAGCGATCCCAAGCAGATCGACCCCGACGTCGCCATGACCGAGATGGCCGAGGCCGGCTTTGAGATCCTCGAGACCGGCCCCTGGGGCTACTTCCCGAAGGATCCCAAGGAGCTGCAGCGCTGGGTGGACGAGCGCGGCATGCGCGTCGTCGCGGGCACCGGTTGGGGCATCCTGCACAAGGAGGAGGCCTGGGCCGAGACCGAGAAGACCTTCCGTGACATCGCCGAGACCCATGCCGCCGTGGGTGCCGAGTACATCGTGCACCTGCCTCCGCTGTACCGCGACGACAAGACCTGGGAGTTCACCGACGACCGCGTGCTGTCGCCGGAGGCCTGGCAGCTCTACGTCGACAATGCCAACAAGCTCGGCCGCATCATGAAGCAGGACTACGGCCTGACCATGGTGCTGCACCCCCACGGCGACTCGCACATCGAGACCCCTGAGGAGATCGACCGAATCTTCCAGGCCACCGACCCGGAGTACGTCTCCTTCTGCCTGGACACCGGCCACATCGTCTACGGCGGTGGCGACCCCGTCGAGCTGTGCCAGAAGTACCCCGAGCGGATCGGCTACGTGCACATCAAGGCCTTCGACGAGGACCTGGTCAAGGAGGCCCACGAGAAGGACTGGCCCTTCGGTGAGGCCGTCGCCAAGGGCGCCTCGGTGTGCCCGCCGGCCGGTCTGCCCCCGATGGACACCCTGATCGAGGCCCTCGCTGACCTGGACAAGGAGCTGTACGTGATCTGCGAGCAGGACATGTACCCCTGCGCTCCCGACTTCCCCAAGGGCAATGCCATCAACATGCGCAA
The DNA here is from genome assembly GCF_052116585.1 of Luteococcus sp. Sow4_B9. NCBI lineage: Bacteria > Bacillati > Actinomycetota > Actinomycetes > Propionibacteriales > Propionibacteriaceae > Luteococcus > Luteococcus sp. Sow4_B9. Next base: position 80,731 of record NZ_JBQKKT010000013.1, read on the forward strand.
GTACCTGGCCTCCCTGGGTCTTGGGCTGGCCTGAGCTCCCTCTACGAAGAACCACAGAAAGCTGGAATGACATGACTGTCCGAATTGGTCTCATCGGGGCCGGCGGCATGGGCCGCGCGCACGTCGAGCGCATCACCAATGAACTGGCCGGGGCGCAGATCGTCGCCGTCGCCGACATCAACCTGGACGCGGCCAAGGCCGTCGCCGAACCGCTGGGTGCTAAGGCCTATGCCGATGGCAAGGAGCTCATCGCAGACCCGGAGGTGGACGCGGTCCTGGTGGCCACCTTCGGCAAGGTCCACGAGGAGTCGGTGATCCCCGCGATCGAGGCCGGCAAGTACGTCTTGTGCGAGAAGCCGCTGGCCACCACCGCGGCCGGTTGCGAGCAGATCATGGCCGCCGAGCAGAAGGTCGGCAAGAAGCTGGTCACCGTCGGTTTCATGCGTCGTTTCGACCAGGCCTACCGCGAGATGAAGGAGCTGCTGGAAGCCGGGGACCTGGGTTACGCAACGCTGGTGCACAACCGTCACCGCAACCCCTCGGTTCCCGAAGGTTATGTCTCGCGCATGGCCATCGACGACACCGCAATCCACGAGATCGACACCATGCGGTGGCTGCTGGGGGAGGAGATCGTCGAGGCGCGAGTGGACCGTCCCCGCTTCACCTCCAAGCGCTTCGAGCACCTCAACGACCCGATCGTCGTGGTGATGAAGACCGAGTCCGGCGTCCTGATCGACGACGAGGTGAACGTCAACATCCAGTTCGGCTACTCGATCGAGTGCGAGCTGGTGATGGAGGCCGGCACCGCTCGCCTGGGTGACCAGGAACGGATCCACGTTCGTGACGGCCATGGCGACCGCAACAAGATCTGCAACTCCCACATCGACCGCTTCCACGCCGCCTTCAACCAGGAGGTGCAGGAGTGGATCCGTGCGGTGGCCAAGGACGAGCACACCGGTGCCGACTCCTGGGACGGATATGCGGCGGCAGTCGTGGTCGATGCCGCGGTGGCCTCGCTCGAGGATCCTGAGGGCAAGCCGGTCAAGGTCGAAATGATCGACAAGCCCGGGCTCTACGCCTGAACAAGCCCCGGGTGGTGGCCGGCCCTAGTCGGGCCACCACCCACCAGCCCTTCCCCAGGAAAGGAAGTGTCATGGTCGACATCGCCCTTGACCCGAACATGTACTACATGACCATGTCGGTGCCCGACACCCTGCGCAAGGCGGCCGACCTCGGCTTCCAGTACGTGGAACTCTCGCCGCAGGCAGACTTCCACTTCTGGCACCACTACCCGAAGGCCGATGACGACTTCGTCACCGAGCTCAACCGGGCCCAGCAGGAGACCGGCGTCAAGATCCGCACGCTGAACCCCGTCTTCAACTGGGCCTCCACCGACGAGACCGAGCGCCAGGCCCAGGTTCGCAACTGGCGACGCCTGCTGGAGCTGGCCGACCAGTTGGACGTGCGCGAGATCACCAGCGAGTTCTCCGGCAATCCGAACACCCCGCGTGAGTGTGAGTCCCAGTGGTACCGCTCCATGGAGGAACTGGTTCCGGACTTCGAGAAGTACGGAATTCGCCTCAACATGGAGGCCCACCCCTACGACTTCGTCGAGCTCCACGACGATGCCTACCGCCTCATTCGGGGCGTCAACAAGGAGTGGATCGGTTATGAGTTCTGCTGCCCGCACGCCTTCCACCTGTCCGATGGCAAGGGTGATGTGGCACGCATGATCCGTGACAGCGCGCCCAAGCTGCGCGAGGTGCACATGGCGGACGCCTTCAATCACCGCGCCAATGATGGCAACCGCTACATCATCAATCCTCCGGGGGTCGATGCCCGCATCCACCAGCACAACGAGATTGGTCTGGGAGAGGTGCCCTGGGACGAGGTCTTCGCCACGCTGCGTGAGATCGACTTCGACGGCGTCATCTCGGTCTGTGTCTTCGGGTGGCACGAGAAGGCCGACGAGGTGAATCGCCGCATGCTCGAGCGGATCACCAAGGAGCTCGTTGCCTGAGGTGGTTGGATCCCCCGTCTCTTGACCGCGGGCCCCGGGGGACGACCAGTCCCACGGGGCCCGCAGTTCATTCGAGCGCGCCCGGAATCGCCGGGTGCCCCATCAAGAGGTTGGAGACCTGCAATGTCCGTCCAGATTCCCGAAACCATGCGCGCAGCCGTGCTCCGTGAGCCAGGCAAGGGGTTGACCGTGGAGAGCCTGCGCACACCCCGTCCCAAGGCCGACGAGGTGCTCATCCAGGTCGATGCCTGTGGCATGTGCCACTCGGACCTGCACGTGATTGGAGGGGCGATCGCCTTCCCCATGCCCGCCGTGCTCGGGCACGAGGTGGCTGGCACCATCGTGCAGCTGGGGGAGGGGACCGAACACACGAGCCTGGCCGTGGGCCAGCGTGTGGCTGGTGCCTTCCTGATGCCCTGCGGACGTTGCGAGGCCTGCGCCAAGGGCCATGACGAGCTGTGCGGTCCCTTCCTCGACCTGAACCGACTCAAGGGCCTGCTCTACGACGGGACCACACGGCTGGCCACACCGGAGGGTGAGGCCGTCTACATGTATTCGATGGGCGGTCTGGCCGAGTACGCAGTGATCCCGGCGACCTCCGTCGCCCCGGTCCCCGACGAGATCGACACCGTGCCCTCGGCGATCCTCGGCTGTGCCGCACTGACAGCCTATGGCGCGGTGCGCCGCGCTGGCTTGCAGCACGGCGAGACGGTGGCGGTGGTGGCCGTGGGTGGCGTGGGCAGCAATATCTGCCAGATCGCCTCCGCCATGGGGGCGAAGCAGGTGATCGCCATCGACGTGAGCGACGAGAAGCTGGCGCCCGTCACCGCTTTCGGCGCCACGGCCGTCGTGAACTCCGCGACCAGCGATGCCCGTGAGAAGGTGCTCGAGCTGACGGGTGGCAGAGGTGTCGACGTCGCCTTCGAGGCGCTGGGCATCGGCCCCACCTGGAAGACCGCGCTCGACGTGCTCAGTGACGGTGGCCGCATGGTGCCGATCGGGCTCGGCGCCGGTGTGCAGTCGGCCGAGGTGGAGATCAACCGCACCGTGCGGCGCAGCCAGTCCATCCTGGGCTCCTATGGCGCGCGTACCCGCGTGGACCTGCCGGCCGTGGTCGACATGGCGGCCCGTGGCGAGATCAACTACAAGGAGCTGGTGACCCGTCGCTTCCCGCTGGAACAGGCTGGTGAGGGGTACGAGCTGCTGCGGCAGGGTGGGATCGTGGGTCGCGCCGTGGTCGACATGTCCCTGTGATCTGTCATGGACGGGCTGGGCGGTGTGCTCCGCCCGTCCGTGATGCCCGTGAACGCCAATTCTCCGAAGAAAAGACGGAATGTTCGGACAAACTATTGACCTTCCAATGAACGGGGCGTTAACTGGGCTCTGAGAGAGAGCTTTGGTTGTCGGCCGCCTGCGTGGCGGCGACCCTGGACAAGGAGACAAGGATGTCCCACGCAAGTCCGGCGGCTACTGCTGCCAAGATCGAGCTGCCCCCGTTGCAGGCGGGGCCGCACCAGCGGCGGCTGGACACGATCGCCGTCGTCGCCACCTTTGGCGGATTGCTGTTCGGCTACGACACCGGTGTCATCAATGGCGCCCTGGAGCCGATGAAGAAGGACCTCGGGCTGACCGCCACCAGCGAAGGCCTGGTCACCTCGACCCTGCTGTTGGGTGCGGCGGCCGGCGCCTTGGTCTCGGGCATCCTGAACGAGAAGCTGGGGCGCAAGAAGACCATGAGCACCATCGCGGTGTTGTTCTTCTTCGGTGCCCTTGGGTGCGTCGTGGCCCCAGGGCTTGGACTGCTGCTTGTTTCTCGCGTGGTGCTGGGTCTGGCAGTTGGTGCGGCCTCCGCCACCGTTCCCGTCTACCTTGCCGAGTTGGCGCCCACCGAACGGCGTGGTGCGCTCAGCGGCCGCAACGAGTTGGCCATCGTGGTTGGCCAGATGCTCGCCTTCGCCATCAACGCGATCATCGCCAGCATCTGGGGCCACCACGGATCCGTCTGGCGCTACATGCTCGTCGTCTGCATGTTGCCTGCCGTCGCCCTCTTCTTCGGCATGATGAAAATGCCTGAATCGCCTCGCTGGCTGCTCAAGCACGGGCGCCGCGACGAGGCGCTGGCCGTCCTGATGCAGGTGCGCAACGAGGACCGGGCACGCGCAGAGATGGCCGAGGTCGAGCGGTTGGCCGAAGAGGAGAAGGTGGCCAATTCCGGCGGCTGGTCTGACATGGGCATCCCGTGGATCCGTCGCCTGGTCATCATCGGCTGCTTCCTGGCTGCTGCCCAGCAGATCACCGGCATCAACTCGATCATGTACTACGGCACCCAGCTGCTGCATGAGGCCGGCTTCTCGTCACAGGCCGCCATCATCGCGAATGTCGCCAATGGCGTGCTGTCGGTCGTGGGCACCGCCCTGTGTCTGTTCGTGGTGATCGACAAGGTGTCTCGTCGCAAGCTGATCATCTTCGGCTTCTGCATGACCACCTTGATCCATGGCCTGATCACCGTCGTCGCCACCCTCATGCCGGCCAGCACGGCGCGTGCCTACCTGGTCTTGCTGCTGTGCGTGACCTTCGTCTTCTTCATGCAGTGCTGCCTCAACGCCCCTGTGTGGGTCGCCCTCTCGGAGATGTTCCCGCTGCGAGTTCGTGGCTTCGGGATGGGGGTGGCAATCCTGTTCATGTGGGTCGTCAATGCCATCATCACCTTCTCCTTCCCGGTCGTCACGGCCCGGGCGGGACTGCAGGGCATGTTCGGCATCTTCTTCGTGCTGGGTGCTCTCGTGGTGGTCGGCCTGGCCAAGTTCCTGCCCAACACCAGTGGTCGTTCCTTGGAGGAGCTGGAGGAGCACTTCGCCAGCGGCGGCAAGATCTGAGGACATCCCGCGTGCCGCTGTCTGCGGCATCGGGGACGCAAAAGGGGCTGGCATCCCGTCGGGATGCCAGCCCCTGCGCTGTCCAGCAGGTGACCCAAGAGGGTGGTGGAGCTTGATGTCTTGTCCGGGTGGCCTCGCGCGGCTCTCGCGCCCTTGAAGGGGCGGGTGCTCGCTACAGGGGTGTCGCCGGGGTTGGTGGCGTATTGCGGTCTGTGTGGCCTCAGTCGTCCACGGCCACTGGTTCCTCTTGTCGGTCAGCGGTCAGCGGTCAGCGGGGTGGTGCCCCGGCTCAGAAACAGCTGCGGAAGGAGGCGAAGACGGCCAGGAAGCTCGCGCCGATCAGCGGGAGGGCAGCGGCCGCCAGCACGATCTCGGAGCCGGTCAGCACGGAGGCGATGACCATGGCGCCGCACAGGATGGCCAGGGCCGCGCAGGTCAGCAGCGGCTGGAGGATCTCGACGCGGATGCCCGAGAGGTCCTCGTGCTCGGCGGCAGCGGTCGGGGTGGTGGGGGCGGTGAGGACGGTGCTCATGTGATTCTCCTTGTCTGGGCGTGGCCGCAGAAGGAGCGATGGCCCCTACCGCACGGCCATCGTGGTGTTGTCCGGACTTTGTCCTGACAAATGTCAGTCTAAGGCGCGCTGGGGCGTGGCGCAAATCAGCCCGCGATGCAAGGCTCCCGACTCGACGCCTCCAACTCGACATCGGGGCATTGTGGCTCAAGTCACTACATGTTATTGTCAGGACAAAGGCACGACGTGGAAGTCGTGTGTCAATTCCGGGCTCGCACCGCTGCGAGCAGGCCCAGGCAGATGCCGAGCCAGTACATGGAAGGAAGCGGTCCCATGACCCAGACCATCGCCCACTGGATTGCCGGAGCTGAGTACGAGGGCTCCCCAACACGTCGAATTCCCGTCGAGAACCCTGCCACCGGCAAGGTGGAGGGTGAACTGCTGGCTGCCAGCCAGGAAGACCTGGACCATGCCGTCGAGGTGGCCACTGCCGCCCAGAAGAAGTGGGCAAAGTTCTCCCTGGCCAAGCGCGTTGCGATCATGTTCAAGATGCGCGAGCTGGTCCTGGAGCACTCCGACGAGATCGCCAAGAGCATCGTCGCCGAGCACGGCAAGGACTACAACGACGCGATCGGCGAGATCCAGCGCGGTCGCGAGACCCTGGACTTCGCCTGCGGCATCAACTCCGCCCTCAAGGGAGAGCACTCCTTCGACATCTCCTCCGGAGTGGACATCCACTCCATCCGTCAGCCGATCGGCGTCGTGGCCGGCATCTGCCCCTTCAACTTCCCGGTGATGGTGCCGATGTGGATGCACCCCATCGCGATTGCCACCGGCAATGCCTTCATCCTGAAGTCCGCCAGCCCCACGCCCACCGCCTCGTTGCTGATTGCCAAGCTGTACAAGGAAGCAGGCCTGCCCGACGGCGTCTTCAACGTGCTCGGCGGCGATCGCGAGCTGGTCTCCGGCATCCTCGAGCACCCAGGCATCGACGGGATCAGCTTCGTCGGCTCCACGCCGGTCGCGCGCATCGTGCAGGAGCGGGCCACTGCCACTGGCAAGCGGGTCCAGGCGCTCGGCGGGGCCAACAACCACGCCATCGTCATGCCGGATGCGGATCTTGACTTCGCGGCCCAGCACATCTCAGCCGCCGCCTTTGGCGCGGCAGGCGAGCGCTGCATGGCCCTGCCCGTCGTCGTGGCCGTGGGTGGCTGCGGCCCGAAGCTCGCTGAACTGGTCAAGACCCACGCCGAGAAGATCAAGGTGGGCATGGGGCTCGACGAAGGCGTCCAGATGGGTCCGGTCATCAGCAAGCAGGCCAAGGAGCGCATCGTCGGCCTGATCGATGACGTCGAGAAGCGTGGCGCGACCATCGTGCTCGACGGCCGAGGCCACACCGTCGAGGGTTACGAGGATGGCTTCTGGCTGGGCCCGACCATCGTCGACGACGTCCCGGTCGAGGCGCCCTTCTACCATGAGGAGGTCTTCGGCCCCGCCCTGGCCATCGTCCACGCCGAGACCTACGAGGAGGCCATCGAGATCGTCAACTCCTCGCCCTATGGCAACGGCTCGGCCATCTTCACCAATGATGGTGGCGTCGCTCGTCGCTTCACCCTGGACGTGCAGGCCGGCATGGTGGGCGTCAATGTCCCGATCCCCACTCCAGTGGCCTTCTACTCCTTCGGTGGTTGGAAGGACTCGCTGCTGGGTGACCTGCACATCCACGGCCCCGAGGGCGTGCTCTTCAACACCCGGATGAAGGCCATCACCAGCCGCTGGCCCTCGGAGTCCGGCAACTACGCCGCCTCGATGTCCTTCAAGCGCGAGGAATGAGCCTGGCGCAGCAGTGAGACCGGCCGCGACGGCCACATGAGCACATGTGGCCGTCGCGGC
>NZ_JBQKKT010000014.1:0-75763 GCF_052116585.1 Luteococcus sp. Sow4_B9
CCCCTCAACCCCTTCCACTGGTGAGCGCAGCTCCGAGCCTGCGAGGAGCGGTGCGCGCGAGCCCAGCGGGGGAGTTTGAGGGGGTCGCCCCCTCAACCCCTTCCACTGGTGAGCGCAGCTCCGAGCCTGCGAGGAGCGGTGCGCGCGAGCCCAGCGGGGGAGTTTGAGGGGGTCGCCCCCCTCAACCCATGAATCAGTCGCGCGGCTTCTCGACCATCTCGTAGGTCTCGACCATGTCGCCAACCTGGATGTCGTTGAAGTTCGAGAGCGTCAGACCGCACTCGAAGCCTTCGCGGACCTCGGTGACGTCGTCCTTCTCTCGACGCAGCGACGCGATGCTGGTCTCCCGGACCACGACGCCGTCGCGAACCAGGCGGGCCTTGGCATTGCGCTTGACCGTGCCGTTGTGGATCATGCAGCCAGCGATGTTGCCGAACTTGGAGCTGCGGAAGATCTCGCGGATCTCCGCGGTACCCATTGCCTGCTCCTCGTAGATCGGCTTGAGCATGCCCTTGAGCGCCGCCTCGATCTCGTCGATCGCGTCGTAGATGACGCTGTAGTAGCGCACGTCCACGTTCTCGGAATCCGCCATCTTGGCCGCGTGGGGCGTGGGCCGCACGTTGAAGCCGATGATGACGGCCTTCGAGGCCGCTGCCAGCGAGACATTGGTCTCGGTGATGGCACCGACGCCACGATCGATGACGCGCAGATCCACCTCGTCGCCAACGTCGATCTTGGACAGGGCATCCTCCAGAGCCTCGACCGAACCAGCGCCGTCGCCCTTGAGGATGAGCAGCAGCTCCTGGGTCTCGCCCTTCTCCAACTGCTCGAAGAGCTGGTCCAGCGTCTTGCGACGCGAACCCTTGGCCTGGGCTGCGGCACGCATGCGAGCCTCACGCTTGTCGGCGATCTGTCGGGCCATCCGGTCGTCGTCGACGACCAGGAAGTTGTCGCCGGCACCCGGAACCGAGGTCAGACCGAGCACCTGGACGGGCATCGAGGGCGGAGCCTCGTTGACGGTCTCGCCACGGTCGTTGATCATCGCGCGGACACGGCCGTGGGCCGATCCGGCGACGATCGAGTCGCCCTTCTTCAGCGTTCCACGCTGGATGAGGACGGTGGCGACGGGACCACGGCCCTGATCCAGGTGCGCCTCGATGGCCACGCCCTGCGCAGGCATGTCCGGGTTGGCGCGCAGGTCCAGCTCGGCATCGGCGGTCAGGACGATCGCCTCCAGCAGGTCGTCCAAACCGGTCTTGGCCATGGCGGAGACGTCGACGAACATGGTGTCGCCGCCGTACTCCTCGGGCACCAGGCCGTATTCGGTGAGCTGGCCACGCACCTTGGTGGGATCGGCGTCGGGCTTGTCCACCTTGTTGACCGCAACCACGATGGGCAGTTCAGCCGCCTTGGCGTGGTTCAGGGCCTCGATGGTCTGGGGCATGACGCCGTCATCGGCTGCCACCACGAGCACCGCAATGTCGGTCGCCTTGGCACCACGGGCACGCATGGCCGTGAAGGCCTCGTGGCCGGGGGTGTCGATGAAGGTGATCCTGCGATCCTCACCGTCGACCTGGGTCTCCACCTGGTAGGCACCGATGGCCTGGGTGATGCCGCCGGCCTCGCCGCCCTGCACATTGGCGTGACGCAGCGCATCCAGCAGCTTGGTCTTGCCGTGGTCCACGTGGCCCATGACGGTGACGGCCGGGGGACGGGGCGCCAGGTCCTCGTCGTCGCCCAGGTCCTCGCCGAACTCCAGGTCGAAGCTCTCAAGCAGCTCGCGGTCCTCGTCCTCCGGCGAGACGACCTCGATCTTGTAGTTCAGCTCGGCACCCAGCACCTCGAGGGTGTCATCGGCCACCGACTGGGTGGCGGTGACCATCTCGCCCAGGTTGAACAGAACCTGCACGAGCTGGGCCGGCTCGACCCTGATCTTCTCGGCCAGATCCGTGAGGGAAGCACCACGACGCAGGCGGACGGTCTGTCCGTCGCCCTGCCTGATGCGCACGCCGCCGATCGACGGCGCCTCCATCTCGTTGAACTCTTGCCTGCGCTGCTTCTTGCTCTTGCGACGCCCACGACCGGCCTGACCGCCACGGCCGAAGGCACCCTGGGTACCCGAGCCACCGCGGCCACCACGACCGCCGCGGCCGCCGCCCATGGGCGGGCCGCCGGGGCCGCCACCCATACCGGGACGACCGGGGCCACCGCCACCGGGACGTCCACGTCCGGGGCCACCGGGACGACCACCGCGCGCCGGAGCGCCGACGGCCGCATTCTGCTGCTTGGGCATCATCGCCGGGTTGGGGCGAGGCATGCCGGGAACGCCTGCACTGCCCCCGGGACGGGGCATGCGATTCTCGCCGCCGGGCGCTGCCAGACGCGGCGCGCCGGGTGCACCGGGACGGGGGGCGCCGGGACGGGGAGTCCCCTGCCCCTCGGGACGGGGACGACGAGCGCCCATGCCCTGGGAGGAGGCGAAGGGATTGTTGCCCGGGCGCGGGGCGCCACCGGGACGCGGCGCCGCGGGGCGACGGCCTCCGCCCGGAGTACCGCTGGGCAGACCGCCCGAGGCACCTGGACGAGGGGCGCCGGGACGCGGGCCGGGGCGCTGGCCACCGGGACGCGGGCCGGGCGTGGCGCCAGAAACCGGCGGACGCGGAGCAGCCTGCTCCGACGAGGCGGCAGGGGCCTGAGGCGCTGCCGGAGCCTGAGGCGCCGGACGGGCCTGGCCGGGCTTGGGCGCGCCTGGACGCACCTGACTCGGCCTGGGAGCTCCGGTCGATGAGGTCGACGGGGCCCCCGGCGTCGCTGCGGGGCGCTGGGCTGCCTGCGGTGCGGGGGCCGGCCGCTGGGTCTGTGCGGGCGGCTTGGGAGCACCGGGACGCGGAGTCGCAGCGCCGGGACGCGGCGCTTGTCCGGGCTTGGGAGCGCCGGGACGCGGCGCCGGAGCGGCCTTCTGGCCACCGGGGCCACCGGTCTGGGGCGCGCTGGCCTTGCCTCCCGCTTCCTTCTCGAGGGTGTCACGCAGTCGTCGGACGACCGGGGCCTCGATGGTTGATGACGCGGACCGGACGAATTCGCCCATGTCCTTCAGCGTCTTGAGAACATCCTTGCTTTCGAGTCCGAGCTCCTTCGCGAGCTCGTAGACACGGACCTTTGCCACTACTCTCCTCCAGGTCCGGGCCTCTACTCGCGGCAGCCGAACCAGTTAGTTGATGTTGGTGCTCATTGGTGATTACTCATCGAGTGGTCATGAGCGTTGTGCCCACTTTCTGGTTCGCGCCCCTGACTGTCAGGGGCACTCTTTGGTAGATCCTTCCCGGGGATCCGGGAGGACGCGCATGGTTCATCCTACCGTCAAGTGACTACTCGGGGCCAACCAGCTCGTTCGCGAAGAGTTCATCGGAGACCTTGACAGCACGACGAAAGGCACGGGCAAAGCCACCGCGGCGAAGCGCCAGCTCCCGGCAACGAGCGTCGTCGTGCAGCCACGCCCCGCGGCCCGCCAGACGACGGCGCGGGTCTGCGACCACCCACCCGTCAACGAGTGCGAAGCGCTGCAGATTCGATTGGTCGTCCACCTGGCGACAGCCCTGGCACGTACGCTGCGGCTTGCGCCGCAAAGGGCTCGAATCATGGGAATGCACCCCACGAGACTACTCCGGCACGACGACGGGGCCGCGGCCCGCTGGACCGCGACCCCGCTGCAGGTCTTCAGATGGCGATGGCTCAGCCCTGCGGGGCCGCATCCGAACGAATGTCGATCCGCCACCCGGTGAGGCGGGCGGCCAGACGCGCGTTCTGCCCTTCGCGGCCAATCGCGAGGCTGAGCTGGTAGTCCGGGACGACGACCCGCGCCGCACGTGCCGCAGCGTCCACCACCGTGACCTGGCTGACCTTGGCGGGGCTGAGCGCCTGGGCAACGAACTCAGCCGGGTCCTCCGACCAGTCGATGATGTCGATCTTCTCCTCGTTGAGCTCGCGCATCACGGCGCGGACCCGCTGCCCCATGGGACCGATGCAGGCCCCCTTGGCGGAGACATCGCGGTTGTGGCTGACGATCGCGATCTTGGTGCGGTGACCGGCCTCGCGGGCGATCTCCTTGATCTCCACCACTCCCTGCTCGATCTCCGGCACTTCGAGCGCGAAGAGGGCCTTGACCAGCCCGGGATGGGTGCGGGAGACGACCACCTGCGGACCGCGGGCCTCCTTGCGAACGCTCACGACGAAGACGCGCAGACGCTTGCCATGCGGGTACTGCTCCCCCGGCGCCTGCTCGGCCAGGGGCATGATCGCCTCCATCTTGTTGCCGATGTCCAGGCGAATGGTCTTGGAGTCACGGTCCTGCTGGACGGTGCCCAGGATGATGTCGCCCTCCTTCGCCAGGAAGTGGCCGTACTTGCGCTCGTCCTCGGCCTCACGCAGACGCTGGAAGATCACCTGTCGAGCAGTGGCGGCCGCCACTCGGCCGAAGTCCGCGGGGGTGTCGTCGAACCAGCCGATCACCTGGCCCTCGTCGTCCTTCTCCGGGACCATCACGGCAAAGCGTCCGCTTCGGCGGTCGAGCTCCACCTTGGCACCCTTGCTCGGGTGGTCGGTCTTGTCGTATGCGTTGAGCATCGCGTCTTCGAGCGCCTGGACCAGGTAGTCCAGCGGGATTTCCTTCTCCCGCTCGATCGCCCGCAGCGCAGCCATGTCGATGTCCATCAGTTCTCCTCCTCGGCGCTGCCGAGCTCGTCGTTCCCGTCGGCCTCGTCCGAGGCGTCGTCCTCATCCGCCTCGCCGAGGTCGTCGAGCTCGGGATCGGGCTTGCGGTTCATCTCCACCTGGATGGTGGCCTTGGTGATCTCGTCCAGTGACAGGACGTGCACCGGATCCAGACCCTTCGGCAGCTTCTTGCCGGGCTCGGGCTCCTCGGTGATGGTCACCTGCTCCTCGGTGGCCTCCGTGAGGCGGCCGCGCAGCTGACTGCCGTCCACCAGGATCGCCAGCACCAGGCGCCCAACATTGCGGCGGAAGTGCTTGGCGTCGGTGAGGGGCTTGCCCACACCGCGCGAGCTGACCTCCAGGGTGAAGGGGGCATCGCCGATCTCGGGGGACGCGTCCAGGGCGTCGGAGATGTCACGAGTCGCTGCGGCGATGTCATCCAGCAACGGGCCGCGCCCCTTGGGGCCGTCCCCGTCCACCGTGATGCGGAGCACCTTGCGTTTGCCGGCCGGGATGATGTCGAGGTGGTCGAGTTCCAGTCCGTGGCTCTCGAGCACTGGGGTGATGATGGGCGTCACGACGCGTTCGTTCACGATCGATCCACCTTTCAGTTGTGATCCAGTTGTGTCGTTCGGTTGTCCTCCTGCCACGGCGGGCAGGATCTGGGGAATCCTACCCGTTCGAAACCAGTCTTCGAAGCCCCCTACGGCCAGCCGCTGCAAGGGCCGTAGGGGGTGCCCCTAGGATCGGGACATGCCCTGGGCCACGACCTCGCACGCGAGCCACGCTGCCAAGCACATCTCGAGGCGCCAACTGGCCGGTCTGCTCGGATCAGCCCTTGCCCTGACCGCATGCTCCCCCAACCCGACGGTTCTTCGCACCGAACCCCTGAAGGGACAGGGCAGCGCCGTACCCGATCCGACGGTGCAGGCAAGCAGGGAGGTCGAGGCGGCCCTGGTCGCAGCTCTGGCGGCTGCGACCACGCACCCTGCCCGCGATGCCACGTCGGCCCAGAAGGCCATGGTCAGGAGTTTGGGGGAAGCCCACCGAGCCCATCTGGATGTGCTGTCACGACGCGATCCCTTGCGGCCCAGAACCGCCACCTCCGCGAGCCCGACGAGCACACCCAAGGACACCGCCCCCGCGGTCTGGTCGGATCTGGTGAAGCAGCTGTCAGCACTGGAAGCGCGCGCTGCGACAGCGCACCGGGCAGCCACGCTCGCCGCCGACGAGCCGGCCACGGCGCTGCTGTACGCCTCCCTCGCCACCTTCGCGCACGTGCAACGCCAGCCCGGATCCCCGGTCGCCCCGCCCACCAGCACGCCGGCACGAATCGTTGTGGGCACCCGCACCGACGCGCTGACGGTCCTGCTCAGCCGAGTCAGGGCCCTCGTCGAGGGGCTGGAAATCGGCTGCGGCCAGTTGCCCTCCACGGACCCGCGAGCCAAGGACGGTCGGGCGCGCCTGGTGCAGGCACAGGCCTTGCGCGACGACGTGGTCTCGCTGCTGACCTCCGAGAAGGCGCCGGTTCCACCCGCCGCGCTGGGCTACCAGATGCCGGGGAGATTGACCGACGTCGCGTCTGCCACCGTCACCTGGGGAACACTCGAGCTGGACGTGCTGTCTGCCTGCGCGCGGCTGGCCGCTGCGTCGACGGGCTCACAGCGCAGGCAGGCACTGGACTGGATGGATGGGCAGGCCGATCGGCTCCGGGCGCTCGGTCGGCCGGTCCCCCTGTGGCCCGGTTGGGTCTGAACCCAGCCCACACCTCCACCAACCGGTTGGTCCGGCCAGCTCAACGAGCGCCTGCTCGACCGATCAGCATCATCGCCGTGTCCCAGGCCAGCTTGGCCCCGAGCAGCACGATGGCCAGCAGGAAGATCCTCCGCACGAAGGCATTTCCGTACTTCAGGGCCATGCGGGCCCCCAGGAAGCCACCCGTGAGGTTCGCCGCGGCCATGGCAGCGCCAAGCCCCCACAGGATGTGGCCGGACAGTCCGAGCACCGTGATGGCGGCAACATTCGTGGTCAGGTTCGCCAGCTTGCTGAGTGCAGAGGCTTCCAGGAAGCCATAACCGAGCAGGGCCACCATGGCGATCACGAAGAAGGTGCCCGTCCCGGGGCCCACGAACCCGTCGTACAGGCCGATGGCCAGGCCGATCAGGGCAAGCCTGAGGCCATGGGCGCTCCCCTCGTGCTTCAGCTGCTGCTGCAGCCCCAGGCTCGGACGCCGCACTGTGTACGTGCCCACCGCCACCAGGACCACCAACACCACCGGCGTGAAGGCCTCACGGGGCAGCAGCCGCACCAACTGGGCCCCACCCGTGGAGCCGAGCCAGGCACAGAGCATCAGCGGTAGCGCACTGCGCCAGCCGGGGCGCACCTTCTGGAGATAGGTGGCCGTCGCCACCCCGGTTCCGGCAGCAGCAGCCACCTTGTTGGTGCCGCTCACGGTGGCCACCGGGGTCTCGGCGGGCAGGCCGATCAACAGAGACGGCAGCTGGACCAGTCCCCCGCCGCCCACCACGGCGTCGATCCAACCGGCCACGAAGGCGGCCAGCACAAGGCCGAGCAGGACGTGCGTGGCAACGATCATCCAGCACTCCTGCCCGGCCCGTGGTGGTCAGTCTGGTGAGTGAGGCTCACGCGTCGCTGCCGTGGATCTCCTTCAGGACCTCCGCCAGGGCTTCTCCGACGGCCACCGAACGCTTCTCACCGCTCTTGCGGTCCCGGATCTCGACCAGCCCATTGGCAAGGTCCCGGCCGATCACCACGGCCGTGGGCATGCCCAGGATCTCGGTGTCGGCAAACTTCACACCAGGGCTGGCCTTGCGATCGTCATAGAGGACTGCGACGCCCGCCTCGTCGAGCTCGTTGGCGAGCTTCTCGGCCGCGGCGAAGACCTCCTCGCCCTTGCCTGTGGCGACGATCTCGACATCGAAGGGGGCCAGCGAGCGGGGCCAGCACAGGCCCTTCTCGTCGCAGGTACCTTCGGCCACCGCGGCGACGGCGCGGGAGACGCCAACGCCATAGGAGCCCATCGTGACGGTGACCAGCTTGCCGTTCTGGTCGAGGACCTTCAGACCCAGCGATTCCGCGTACTTGCGGCCCAGCTGGAAGATGTGACCCATCTCGATCCCTCGGGCCAGGGTCAGCGGGCCGGAGCCGTCTGGGGCCGGGTCGCCCTCGCGCACCTCGGCCACGTCGATCACGCCGTCCGGGGTGAAGTCACGGCCACAGACCAGGTCAATGACATGGTGGCCGGGCTGGTTGGCACCCGTCACCCAGCGCGTTCCGGACACGACGCGCGGATCGCACAGATAGCGCACCTTGCTGGCCGAATCCTCCCCCAGCACCTCCGGACCGATGTAGCCCTTCTTGAGGATGGGGTTGGCAGCAAAGTCCTCGTCGGTGAAGGCGACGACCTCGGCGGGTTCCACGGCGGCTTCCAGACGCTTCTCGTCGACGGCGCGGTCACCGGGCAGGCCGATGGCCAGCACCTCCTGCTTGCCGTCCGGGTGCACCAGCTTGAAGACGACATTCTTGAGGGTGTCGGCGCCGGTCCACTCACGGTCAGTGCGCGGGAAATCCTTGTTGAGCAAGGTCACCAGCGTCTCGATGGTTTCCGAGTCCGGAGTGTTCTCGGCGTGGGCGGCGGGCGCATCGGCGTAGTCCACGGCAGCGGGAGCCGCGATCCGGACGGCCTCCACATTGGCGGCATAACCCCCGGGCGACCGCACGAAGGTGTCCTCACCATTGGCCGCCACGGCGAGGAATTCCTCGCTCTTGGAACCACCCATGGCCCCTGCCATGGCCTGGACGATGACGTAGTCGAAGCCCAGCCGGTCGAAGATCTTGATGTAGGCCTCGCGGTGCTTCTGGTAGCTCGCCTCCAGACCGGCATCGTCAATGTCGAAGGAGTACGAGTCCTTCATCACGAACTCACGGCCACGCAGGATGCCGGCCCGGGGACGCGCCTCGTCGCGGTACTTGTTCTGCACCTGGTAGAGGGCGAGCGGCAGGTCCTTGTACGAGCTGTAGAGGTCCTTCACCATGAGGGTGAACATCTCCTCGTGGGTGGGGCCCAGCAACAGGTCGGCGCCCTTGCGATCCTTGAGTCGGAACAGGTTGTCGCCGTACTCGGTCCAACGATTGGTGTCCTCGTAGGGTTCGCGGGGCAGCAGCGCCGGGAAGTGCACTTCCTGGGCACCGATGGCATCCATCTCCTCACGGACGATGGTCTCCACCTTCTGCAGCACCTTCAGGCCCAGCGGCAGCCAGGAGTAGATGCCGGGGGCGACTCGACGGATGTAGCCGGCGCGCACGAGCCAGCGGTGGCTCGGAACCTCGGCGTCGGCGGGGTCGTCGCGCAGGGTGCGAACGAACAGCGAACTCATGCGAGAGATCATCGAAGTATTCCTTCTGCACCGCCGGCCATCGCGACCACCGGCGAGGAACGCCCTCGGCTGCCCTTCAGCCTGGCGTCGCGGTGCACGAGGAAGACTATCGTCCGTCCCAATCTGGGGACAGCACTGCCACCCACAACACTGGGCAATCGTCCAACTTTCCTTGTGCAGTTGATATTCCCGCCGAAATGGTGCATCCTTTCAGAGGAGCACTTGCGCGGTAACCCCCGAGACTGCGCAAGTGCTCCCTTTTTGCGTCCGGAAGCCCGCCGTTGCCCGAACGTCTGGTCGAAAGAAGCCGCAGATCGCTGACTGAGTTGGCGACGGTAGCTGGATCACCGGACCGATTCCCCACGCCGAGTCTGCATCGGCCCTTCAGTAGAGGACGGTCGCGAAGGTCCCCCGGGACTCGAAGCCGACCCGCTCGTACAGTCGCACGGCCGGCGTGTTGTAGTCATTGACGTACAGGCTCACCACGGGCCACCTCTCGCGACACAGTTTCACCACCGAGGCCATCGCCGGCGCCGCAAGTCCCTGTCCGCGCAGAGCCGGATCCAGCCAGACTCCCTGGACTTGGCACACCATCCCGGCCGCGCACCCGACGTCGGACTTGAACAGGACGCGCCCGTCCTCCACGATGCCGAAGGCGCGGCCCATGGAGATCGTCCGACGCACATGGCGTCGGTAGCTGCCGCTCGACTCGAGCGGACTGACGCCGACCTCCTCCGTGTACATCTTCACGGCGGCCTCGAAATAGGGATCGAACTCGTCCAACGTGATCCGTCGGACACGCGCGTCGAGTGGCACCGGACTGTCCCCTGAGATGGACATCAGCGGCTGCTCCGGCCGCAGGTCGCGCACCTCGGACCAGTCCCCTCCCCAGGTCTGGCTCAGCCCTTCCCACAACGCGAGTGCAGGAGCGGCCAGCCCCATGATCGAGGCAGCGCGGCGTCGCGGCCCGAGGTAGCGGATGTAGGCGTCGAGGGACTCCTCATCGGCATTGACCGGTACCAAGTTGGAACCCGCATGACACAAGCTCACCAGCTGGCCGTCGCGCTCGAAGCCGACCACCGTGCATCCCAACAGGAACGGGTCCAGCCCCGCTTGGCGAATACGGGAGGCAACGAAGACATTCTCCAGCGGATTCGCCATCAACAGGGCCATGGCCTCGTCGAGGTCATCATTGTCCAGGATCCGCAGCGAACCCTTGCCGCTCGATCCGGCCGAGCGGCCCCTCATCTCAACTGACCTGGACCTCGGGCGAACCCAGCTCCGAAGATTCTGCAGCAATGCGATTCGCCTCCTCGATCAGGGTCTCGACGATCTGGTCCTCGGGAACGGTCTTGATGACCTCGCCCTTGACGAAGATCTGGCCCTTGCCGTTGCCCGCCGCCACGCCAAGGTCAGCCTCGCGCGCCTCTCCGGGGCCGTTGACCACGCAGCCCATGACGGCCACCCGCAGCGGAGCCTGAAGCCCCTCGAGACCGGCGCTGACCTTGTCCGCCAGACCCCAGATGTCAACCTGCGCACGGCCGCACCCGGGACAGCTCACCACGTCGAGCTTGCGCGGACGCAGGTTCAGGGCCTCCAGCAGCTTGGTTCCCACCTTGACCTCCTCCACCGGATCGGCGGAGAGCGAGACGCGGATGGTGTCGCCAATGCCCTCGGCCAGCAGGATGGCGAAGGCGGCGCTGGACTTGATGGTGCCCTGGAAGGCAGGACCCGCCTCGGTCACGCCCAGGTGGAGCGGCACGTCCGTCTGCGACGCAAGCAGACGGTAGGTCTGCACCATGATGATCGGGTCATTGTGCTTGACCGAGATCTTGTAGTCCTTGAAGCCGACCTCCTCGAAGAGGCTGGCCTCCCACAGGGCGGACTCCACCAGGGCCTCCGGGGTGGCCGAACCGTACTTCTTCAGCAGACGGGGATCCAGCGAGCCCGCATTCACCCCGATGCGCAGGCTGACGCCAGCGTCGGTAGCGGCCTTGGCGATCTCGGCGACCTTGTCGTCGAACTTCTTGATGTTTCCGGGGTTCACGCGCACCGCTGCGCAGCCGGCATCAATCGCAGCGAAGACGTACTTGGGCTGGAAGTGGATGTCTGCAATGACCGGGATGGCGCTCTTCTTGGCAATGATCGGCAGCGCCTCGGCGTCATCCTGGCTGGGGCAGGCGACGCGCACGATGTCGCAACCGGCAGCGGTCAGCTGGGCGATCTGCTGCAGGGTGCCGTTGATGTCGGTCGTCTTCGTCGTCGTCATGGACTGCACCGAGATGGGGTGCTCGCTGCCGACGCCAACCTTGCCGACGTGGATCTGGCGGGTCTGGCGACGCGGCGCCAGGACGGGTGCGGGAAGAGAAGGCATGCCAAGTGCGACGGTCATGGAAGCCAGACTAGTGGACGGCGCAATGCCCCGCAGCGCGCCGTCGGGCACCCGACGCGGACCGCCCCGCCCCTCGCTGGGAGGGACGGGGCGGTCGTCAGCTGATCGGCAGCGACGCGAGGATCACTTGCCGGGATTCACGATCTGCACCCGGGTCTCCTCCAGAAGGGCACCGTCGCGCAGGATGACTGCCTGGGCCTTGCTCCAGCTGGGCTGGCGCATCGAGTCGAAGCCCTTGGCGGCGTCCACCGTGACCGTGCGCTCCTTGCCCTTGGCCGTGTAGGTCACCACCAGCTGGTCGCCGGGCTGGGCCTGGTCCACCCAGAAGGCGAAGTCCTTGGCCTGGGCCCGGGACTTGATGACCGGGGTGGGCAGCGGCAGGCACTCCTGGGTGGTCGTGATGGAGACGCGAGTCTCCTCCATCGCCTGCCCGTTGCGCACCACGACGGCCGTTGCATCGGTCCAGGTGGGCTTGCTGCCACTCCACCATCCGGCCTCGGTGATGCCAACGGTGGTGTACTGGGCGCTGCCATTCCAGTGACCGTCGATGCGCAGCTGGTCGCCCTCGGCGAAGTCGGCGACCTTGAAGCCGAACGAGTCGCAGGACTGGTAGGACGAGAGCACTGGAGTCGGGGCCGGCGCGGGAGTGGCAGAGCCGATGCCCACCAGCACCGGGTCGTGGTCGCTGGAGGCGTACGGAGTCGGCTGGTAGAAGTCCACCACGTTGTAGTTGCGACGCGAGTACTGCATGGCCACGGACTCGTCGCCATTGATGTTCAGGTCGTCAGCGCCCGTGACCAGAGCCAGGGCCTCCTCGTTCGCCAAGGCATGGTCCAAGGAGCCCAGGCGACCCCCGAACTGGTAGCTCGTCGACTCGGGGTTGAACGTACGGACCAGGTCCGTGAAGCCCGCCTCCTCCAGGATCTGGATGGGGGTCTCCTCGGTGTAGGCGTTGAAGTCGCCAATCAGGAAGACCGGCTCGCCCGGCCACATCTGCTCGGTCCAGGCCGCCAGATCACGGGCCTGCTCCTCACGCGACGGGTTCGACAGCCCCTGGCCGGTGCCATCATCCTCGCCGGAACCCTTGCTCTTGAAGTGGTTGGCGATGGCCACGAACTGCTGGCCCGTGGCAATCGCCTCGAACTTCTGGCCCAGCGGCTGGCGGGCATTGGCGAAGTCCGGGCTGTCCAGGATCACCGAGGCGTCCACCGGCTTGACCACGGCGGGCTTGTAGATGAAGGCAGTACGGATGACGTCCTCGCTGGCCGGGAGGATCGTCGGGCTGGGCACGTAGGCGTAGGTGCCGGCTCCGACCTTGGCATTGAGGGCCTCGACGAGTGCCTTCACCGAGGCATCGCGGTCGTGGTTGAAACGGGCGGAGTTCTCCACCTCCATCAGGCCAACGACGTCGGCGTCGAGCATCTCCAGGGCGGCAACGATCTTGGCCTGCTGGTCCTCGAAGGCGCTCTGGGTATAGGCGCCACGCACGGTGCAGCCATTGGCGCCCACCGGGTTGCCGTCCTTGTCCTTGTAGGACGCGCAACCAGTCTCGTCCTGGCCCAGGTCGGTGAAGTAGTTCAGCACGTTCATGGCACCGAGCTTCACGTCGCCCCCCACAGCCGGAGCGGCGGTGGGACGGTCATTCTCGGTGGTCACCGGGTCGTTCTCGTCGGTGGCGCCGACGATCTGGTCCACCGGCTGATAGTTCCACTGGAAGCGGTAGTCCAGGATGACGGGCTTGGCGAAGGTCACCTGCGAGTCGGTGCGCATCGGCTCGTCCTGGCTGAGGTACGGCAGCGGGCTCTGCTTGGCGGTGGCATTGCGCATGTAGTCCCAGCTGGAACCGTCGTCCAGGGTGATGTACTTCTTGGCCTGCTCGGACTCGAAGGCCGCGGCCTCGGAGGGGGCCACGCGATCGGTGGCGGTCCACAGCGGCTGGTCACCGAAGGCCAGACCGACCTGGCCGTAGTTGTTCAGGTTGTAGTTGTTGGTGATCGTGTAGGTGCCCTGGGGCAGCACGAGCATGCCCTCGTAGGCCTCCTTGTCGGCATCCGAGACCGGCAGCGTGGCCAGCTCGGTGGGCTGCACGGGAGCGCAGTCGGTGGCCGCGGTCAGCACCGGCTTGGTGAGCTGGGTGAGGCCGTTGTACTCGGCGGGGATACCCGTGACCGTGTAGCACTCCCCCGGCTTCGCGGTGGGAGCGGTGCCGGTGTAGACGAAGATGCCGTCGGAGGCCTCGCCGGCGGCCTTCGCGGTGCCGCCGGTGCCCGGGGTCTGCAGGTAGAAGCCGTTGAAGCCACCGGTCGGGTAGCTGGCCGTGACCACGCCCTGGGTGGTGACCGTCTGCCCGGCCAGCGGGGTGGCGTCTCCGGTGCCCTGGATCTGGGCGATGGTGACGGGGGCGTTCGGTGTCGGCTCGACGCTGGGCGTGGGATCAACACTGGGCGTGGGATCAACACTGGGCGTGGGATCAACACTGGGCGTGGGATCAACACTGGGCGTGGGATCGACACTGGGGCTCGGCGTCGGGTCGACGGGGCTGACGGCGCCCTGGTTCTGGGGCTGTGGGGCGCCAGTGACGAAGTCGGCGCTGTTCACGTCGGTATCGGTGCCATTGGTGCGGCTGATCGAGGTGGTGTTCGACGGGGCCTTCGCGGCGGCGCCCTCCACCTTGGTGGCCGTGCCGTAGCCGACCAGGTCGACGGTCGCGCCGTCAGCGCCCTTGAGCTCGACGGTGCCGGCGGTGGCACTCATGGCCGCGGTGCAGGTGACGTCGGGGGTGGGCAGCGGCTCGGTGCCGGCGGCGCCCTTGGCCTGCTGCACCAGGAAGTGTGCGCCCGGGGCAACGGAGCCGCTCAGGTTGCAGGTGTTGCCGAGGTTGCCGGCGGCCGAGTAGTACAGCACCTGCCAGCCAGTGAGGTCGATGGCGGAAGTGGTGCCGTTGAAGAGCTCGACGAAGTCGTGGGTGAGGGTGGCGCCGGAGTTGCCTCCGCCGCCGTAGACCTCATTGATGACGAGGTGGTCGTCGGCAGCGTGCGCGGGCAGGGCGGCCAGACCGGTGGCGACGAGGCCCAGACCGAGCGCCCCGGCCACGGCGCCGCGGCGCCAGGCAGTGGAACGGCCACTGGGAGCGGGATGGGTGGACATGTGGGTTCTCCAGTGGGTGTGGGGATCGCTGAGATGGCAAGTGCCGCCATCACGCTACTCATCCACTTCCACCATGTGGGACAGCTGAGCGAGGAGTCCATGCACAGTTCATTCACTTGTCACCCCTGAACCGGACGGGACGACCCTGCCGAACCCCTGGCCCGCGCTTCCCTCCTCCGGCTCTCAGAAGACCGCGACCGGACTGAACAGGTCAGCAATGATCAGCACGATGCCCGCCAGGAACAGGAAACCACCCACCAGGTAGGCCACCGGCAACAACTTGGCCGTGTCCACCGGGCCGGGGTCGGATCGGCCGAATGCGCGAGCGACGGCACGTCGCAGCCCCTCGTAGAGTGCCCCGGCGATGTGGCCGCCATCGAGCGGGGGCAGCGGGACACAGTTCAGCAGGCAGACGAACAGGTTGAGCGAACCGAGCATCGCGAACCAAGAGGCGATCTTGTCGTCCGGGGCCATCTGCCCATTCCCGGCGATCTCACCGGCCACCCGGCTGGCCCCGACGATCGAGATCGGTCCGTTCTCGTCACGGCCTTGCCCCGTCACGAGGTCGGCACCGACATTCCACACCTTCACCGGGAAGCGGGCCAAGGCGGTCACGGACTGCTTGGTTTGCATCCACACGTCGCCAGCCGTGGTTCCCACGCCGCCCCGGACCAGCTCATGCGCCGGCGTGACGCCGAGGAATCCCACCTCGACCGTCCGGGCCGGATCCAGCCGATCCGCCATGCCCGTCACGATGGTGTTCACCACTGGCAGCGTCAGCTGCTGGCCATCTCGTTCGACCACCAGCCGCGCTGAGCCTGCACCATTGGCCCGGATCGAGGCCGACAGCTCATTCCAGTCGCCGGGACGCTCACCGTTGAAGGAGACGATCCGATCACCCACCTGCACACCGGCGGCCTTGGCCGGGGACGCCGGATCCGCGTCGGTGCACGTCTTCACCTCCCGACTCGCGGGAACGACGCACTCACTGACCTGGGCCGCGACCATCTGGGGACGGTACTGCCCGTGCACCAGGTTGATGCCCAGGAAGATGAGGAAGGCGAGCAACAGGTTCATGGCGGGCCCACCGGCCATCACGATCACCTTCTGCCAGACGGGCTTCTGGTGGAACAGGCGTCCGTCGTCGGCGCTCGTGATGTCCTCGTACTCGTAGTCGCGAGCCTCATCGGCCAGTCTCGCGACCGGACCGCGCGACTCGGCCTGACCCGGGCGACGAGGCGGGTACATCCCGACCATCCGCACATAGCCGCCCAGCGGAATCGCCTTGATCCCGTAGTGGGTCTCTCCCCGACGCACCTGCCAGACCGTGCGCCCGAAGCCGACGAAGTACTGCGTCACCTTCACCCCGAAGAGCTTCGCCGGCAGCAGATGGCCCACCTCGTGCAGGGCGATCGACGCCATGACCAGCCCGAAGAAGAGCAGCGCCGCCACGACGCTGACCAGCAGGGTCATGCGCCGCAGACCTCCGCGGCACGCTTGCGCGCCCAGGTGTCCACCGCCAGGACGGCCTCAACCGTCATGTCGTCATCGGTGAGGTATCCACCCTGCTCTCCAGCCAGCGCAATGTGCTCGTCCACCACGGCCGTGACCGTGTCCACGATGTCGAGGAAGCCGATCCTCCCGTCGCAGAAGGCGTCCACACACACCTCGTTGGCGGCATTGAAGACGGCCGGGGCTGAGCCGGAGAGCTTGCCACAGCGCCGGGCGAGCTCGATCGCGGGAAAGGCCTCGTTGTCGACGGGCTCGAAGTGCCAACTCACGGGTGCGGTCCAGTCATTGGGCTGGGAGGCGCCCTCGACGCGCTCGGGCCAGGCCAGTCCCAGGGCAATCGGCAGCTTCATGTCGGGAGGGCTCGCCTGGGCAATCGTCGCGCCGTCGTGGAATTCCACCATCGAATGCACGATCGACCCCGGATGCACCACCACCGTGATGTCGTCCAGGTCCACGTCGTACAGCAGAGCAGCCTCCAGCAGCTCAAGGCCCTTGTTCATCAGCGTCGAGGAATTGATGGTCACCACCCGTCCCATGTTCCAGCTGGGGTGCGCAAGCGCCTGCTCGGGCGTGACATCCACCAGTTCCTCGCGGCGCCTGCCCCGGAAGGGTCCGCCGGAGCATGTCAGGATGAGTCGTCGCACCTCATCTGCCCGTCCGGCGCGAAGGCACTGGGCAAAAGCCGAGTGCTCGGAGTCAACCGCGACGATCCGTCCAGGCGCCGCAGCCTCGGTCACCAGGCGCCCGCCGATCACCAGGGACTCCTTGTTGGCCAGGGCCAAGGTGGTGCCCGCCTGGAGCGTCGCCAGCGTGGGGCGCAGTCCGGCTGCACCCGTGATGCCGTTCAGGACGACGTCGCACGGCAGCGCCGCCAACTCGGTTGCAGCGTCGGGGCCGAGCAGGATGCGAGGCAGTCGGAACTCACCCTCACTCCATCCGCGCTTCTTGGCCTCCGCATAGAGCGCGAGCTGCAGGTCCTGCCCGGCGGTCGCCCTGGCGAGGGCCACCACCTCGGGCTGGAAGTCGATCACCTGGGCAGCCAGCAACGCGATGTCCGAGCCGCCGGCCGCCAGACCCAGGACTCGGAAGCGTTCCCGCCGGGTCGAGATGACCTCGAGGGCCTGGGTGCCAATCGACCCGGTGCTGCCAAGAATGACCACATTGCGCGCTTGTTCGTCTGCCACGTGAGTCATCCTGACACAGGGTCCTGACACTTCCGGCTCGCGGCGAGCCTCATGGCCGCGAACGGCGCGGGCCCGGATGGCTCGTCGGGCAGAATCAGATCTGCCCAGCTTCCCGGACACGCTCGGCCAGGCTACGCAGCTCATTCGTGACCTTCTCCGGCGCGGCCATCATCACGTTGTGCCCGGCACGCGGCACCACGACGTGACGACACCCGAGGGCACGCGCGATGGCCGCGCTGTCAGCGGGCGGCACCACCAGGCCTGCACTGCCGTTGACCACCACCGCGGGGAGGTCAACATAGGCGCTGATCGCGGCCTCCCGATCGTGGTCACCGAGAGTCGGCAGGAAGGCCCCCATCGTGGCAAAACCAGCCTCCCCCGCCATCACCCCCGTCAGCCGCACGTCCTGCCGCGACGTGCCCCGGCCACAGCACGTCAGGTACAGAGCAGAGTCCAGTACCGGCCCGAGCCGCTCCACGGCTCGCCAGCTGTTCGACCACCCGGCCAGTGCGCCGAAGACCCGGACGGCCGAGGCCTGTGCCAGATGTGCCGTGCGTTCCCCCCAGACCGAAGGAGCCCAACCCGGCGCTGCTCGTCGAGGTGGCGACGAAGGCGACTGCCCTCACCCGGCCCCGGACCAGTTCATGGTGCCGTTGGGCAAGAGCCATCAGGGCCATGCCTCCCATGGAGTGCCCAGCGAGCACCAGCGGTCCTGCCGTGCAGTGCGTCAGGATCTCGGCAAGGTCATCCGCCACCCGGTCGATCGTGCAGGTCTCCACGGGCGGTTGCGCGGACCGTCCATGGCCGCGCAGATCCCACACGAGCACTCGAAAACCCTCTGCCGCGAGCGCCTTGCGCTGAGCATGCCAGCACCGACTGGCCTGCGCATAGCCGTGGGTGAGGACCAGGGTCACGGGGGCATCCTGCGGCCCCTCGCACTCCAGGTGCAGCTCCACCCCGTCGTCGGTGGTGTACGTCGACTCGGCCATGCCCTGAGTCTAGGCTTGGCCACCAGATTGATTGGAGAACCAGCGATGATGACCCAGGCGCACGAGATCGAGACCCTGGAGGCCTTTGACCGGCACTGTGCCGCCGGGCTCTCCCTGAGCCGTTGCATCCTGCAGTCCCTGGACCTGACGGGCCGTGGCGCTGTGCTGGCTGACACCGACGTGCACGGGGCCATCTTCCTGGGCTGTCACCTGCCGCAGGGCAGCGAGGTGGCCTTGCGACACCGTGGCGCCCTCATCTTTCCCCGCCTCCCCAGTCTGCCCTTCAACCCCTACCAGCCCCACCTCTACGAGGCAGAGGAGCTCTTCGACGCGATCGTCCGGGGAGAACCCCATGACGGGGCCCTCGACGCAAGGATCTATGCCTGGCACCAGGCCCAGGGGCCGCAGCCATCGCTGGGCGCCACGCTGGCCACGAGTCTGCACGACCACTCGATCAGCGATGCCCTCGACGAGTGGTGTCACTCCCACCCGTCGGACCGGGCCATCGGGATCATGGGCGGACACGCGGCGGCACGTGGCACCGACGAGTTCCGGGCCGCAGCGAGACTGGCCGGCAGCCTGACGCGCGCTGGACGGCTCGTGATGACGGGCGGTGGCCCCGGAGCAATGGAGGCAGCAAACCTGGGCGCCTATCTGGCCCACCAACCGGAAGTGCTCGACGAGGCGATCGACATCCTCACGGCGGGTGGCGATTTCCGCGATGACATCACCAGCTGGGCCCGCGCCACGTTCGAGGTGCGCAGCAGGTGGCAGGCAAGCGGTGAGTCCGTGGGCATTCCCACCTGGTTCTACGGCCACGAGCCGCCCAACGGTTTCGCCAGCGTGATTGCCAAGTACTTCTCCAATGCGATCCGCGAGGACACCCTCCTGCAGCGCTGCCGGGGAGGAATCGTCTATCTGCACGGAGCAGCGGGCACGGTCCAGGAGATCTTCCAGGCCGCGACGGGCAACTACTACGCCGCCGACGGTGAGCCAACCACTCCGATGGTCTTGGTTGGGCGAGAGCACTGGACCCACACACTGCCGGCCTGGCCACTGCTGGAGGCACTCGGCCGCGACCGCGCGATGGGAACTCGTCTCCACCTGGTGGACGACATCGAGGAGGCCGTGGAGGTCCTCCTCGGTTGATCGAGCCGGGTTGATCGAGCCGGGTTGATCGAGCCGGGTTGATCATGCTCGGCCGGTGTCGCCCGGGTACTCAGATCTGCAGGAGCCGGTAGAGGGTCAGTGCCAGTCCGGTTCGGTCCCGCTGCTCCAGTTTGCGCAGCAGCGCCGAGACGTGGTTCTTGACGGTTCCCTCCGACAGGTGCATGGCCTCGGCGATCTCGCCATTGGTGGCGCCCTGGGCCACGCGCTCGGCGACGAGTCGCTCGGTGCGGGTCAGCACGGCAAGCGGATCCTCCCGGGACGTGCCGTGCCCGAGCGCAAGACGAGCCACCCGCGGGTCGATCACCAGCCCACCGGCCGCAACCTCACGCAGTGCCTCCGCCAGGCGATCGGTCGAGACATCCTTGAGCAGGAAACCGGCCGCACCTGCGGACATTGCTCCGGTGACCACGTCCTCGTCATCGAAGGTGGTCAGGACCACGGCAGGGAGGCCGGGATGCCCCTGGGCGAGATGACGCACCAGTTCGATACCGTCCATCACCGGCATCCGAGCATCCGTGAGGACCACGTCGACGGTCTGGGAGCGCAGCAGTACCAGGGCCTCACGTCCGTCGGCGGCCTCGGCCACCACCTCCAGTCCATCCTCGGTCTCCAGCAACAACCGCAGGCCCCGGCGCAGCAGCTGCTGGTCGTCCACCAACAGGATCCTGGTCATCGTGCTCCTTCCAGCGGAATCTCTCCGACGATCTCGACGCCCTGCTCCCCCACCCGCGCATGGAAGGTGCCTCCCAGTACCGCTGCCCGTTCAGCCAGTGACCGGAGGCCGAAGCCTGGTGTCAGGTCGGCGCCCGTCCCGCCGTCGTCCGCCAACAGGAGACGCAGCGTGGTTGGCTGCCAGTCCAGCAGCAGGCGCACCGTGCGCGCGGACGAATGCCGGACAACATTGGTGAGGCCTTCCTGCACCATGCGCAGGGCAAACAGTGACGCCCCTCGGTCCAGTTCTCGTTCGGTGCCGGTGTGGGTCACCTCCACGTCCAGCCCGGTCCCGCTGAAGGAGCGGGCAATCGCCTCGAAGGCGGCATTGCCGGTCACGGACTCCTCCCGGGGCGGGTTCAGCGCCCGGACCCAGCGTCGCATGTGCGCGAGTGCCTCGACGGCCGTCTGCTTGGCCGTCTCCACTTCCTCGAACGCACGATCCGGGTCCTTGGACCGAGTCCGTTCGGCGAACTCCAGGCTCAGCACCACCAGGGTCAGCTGGTGCCCCAGCCCATCGTGAAGTTCACGAGCCGACCGGGAGCGCTCATCCGCCAGCATCAATTCCTGTTCGGCAATCGCAGCCCGGCGCACTTCCCCGAGCAACTCGGCATTGCGATTGCGTTCCTTTGCGAGGTCTCGCAGCCCTTGGCCGAGCAGCACCCCCACCACCATGATCGCGAATCCGCCCGTCAGGTCCGCGATCTGCACGGCCACGCCACGGTCCCCACTCGGCAACGCCAGGCCCATCAGGGCAACGTGCGCTGCCGCCACGGCAAGCCCCCAGCCACTGCCATAGCCCAGGGTGAACAGGGCAAGGCCGGCCAGCAGCATCACTGCCCCGGCTCCGCTTCCGCCCGTCAGCAGCAGACCAAGCAGCGACGTCGCACAGATCACCGCCAGACCGATCCGGTGGCCGCTGACACGCCACTGAACCCATCCGGCCAGGGCAATGACCAGGAGTGCGCCCGCCAGGAGGCGGGTGGTCGACGTGAGATCTGGCGCGAGCAAGGTGCTCCCCGCCTGGAGCGCCAACAGCAACAGCACCACCAGGTCCAGCAGGCGCAGCAGACGACGGGAGAGCATGGCCCAATCGTAGGCAGGCAAGGCACTCGGCACCCGTGACCGGGGTCATGGATGTGGACGGTCGATTCACGACCACGGGCACCTGCGGCAGGGGTCGCAAGCCGAAAGGCTGGAGTCATGAGCACCGTCGCCACCTCCCCCCGTTCGCGTCTTCCCTTCTGGCTGTGCGTTCCGCTGGCAGCAGTCCTGATGTTCGGCAACTATGTCTTCACATTCCTCTTTGCCGCGATCCTGCAGTTCGCCGCCGGCAATGACGTGCCCGCGTGGATGGGGGTGTTGACCAACATCGCCATGAGCCTGATCACACTCGCGACGGCGATCTGGTTCGTGCACCTGGTGGCCCGCCGCACCATTGGGGACAGCCTGCGCGACGTGGGCTGGCGCTGGAGCCGGGATTCGTGGTGGCTTGCCCTGACCGGCTGGGCGGCTGTGGCCCTGTGCATGGTGGCGACGAATGTGTTCGTCCGTCTGGTGGACGTGGGCGCACGGCACCCGCAGATGTCGCAGGACGATGTGCCGCTGTACCTGTTCGCCCTGGGCATCGTGGCCAAGATCGGTTTGGCCATCGCTCTGCAGGGGATCCCCGAGGAACTCGTCTGGCGTGGCTGGTTGATGCGGTGCCTCGCCGATCGGCCACTGATTGCCCTCGCGGTCTCCGCAATCGTCTTCGGGATGCTGCACTTCTGGTCCATCGGGGGGCAGGAGGGAATCGGGGACCGGGTGCTCTACTGCCTGCATGCCGCAGCCTTCGGCTTCCTCGCAGGTGCGCTCGCCCTGCGGCTGCGTTCGCTGTGGTGTGCGGTGGGCGTGCACGCCGGACTGCACCTGACGACCTTGTGCTTCGAACTGGGCAATGTCTTCGTGGACGGCCCTGCCGTCTGGATCACCGAGAGCGTGCTGATGCTGATCGTCGGTGTGCTGTTCCTCGCCGGATGGCGCGGTCGCCGTGTGGAGTACCTGCGCTGATCGCACAAAGGACAACAGCGCCTCGGGTGGGTAGGGGCAAGCACTGCGTGACGGATCAACGACGAAGGAGGCGGAGCACCCCTTGGGTGCCCCGCCTCCTTCTTTGGTCTCACCGGATCCGTTGGGATCCGGTCAACGGCCTCAATGGGTTCGGGATCAGACCAGACCCATCGCGATCATCGCGTCGGCCACCTTGACGAAGCCGGCGATGTTGGCGCCCAGCACGTAGTCACCGGGAGCACCGTACTCCTCGGCGGTCTGGATGCAGTTGTCGTGGATGTTCTCCATGATGCTCGCCAGACGCTCCTCGGTGTACTCGAAGCTCCAGGAGTCACGCGAAGCATTCTGCTGCATCTCCAGGGCGGAGGTGGCCACGCCACCGGCATTGGCTGCCTTGCCCGGGGCGTAGGCGACGCCGGCCGAACGGAAGACCTCGATGCCCTCCGGCGTGGTGGGCATGTTGGCGCCCTCGGCGACGACCTTCACACCGTTCTTGACCAGAGTCTTGGCATTCTCGCCGGACAGTTCGTTCTGCGTCGCACAGGGCAGGGCCACGTCGGTGGGGATGTCCCACACTGAACCCTCGGTGAACAGCTGGGCGCTGGAGCGACGCTCGGCGTAGTCGGACACGCGCCCGCGCTCCACCTCCTTGATCTGCTTCATCAGGGCCAGGTCGATGCCCTCGGGATCATGGATGTAGCCCGAGGAATCGCTGAAGGAGTGCACCTTGGCGCCCAGCTGCTGAGCCTTCTCGATGGCGTAGATCGCCACATTGCCACCGCCGGAGACGGTGACGCGCTGGCCCTCGAGGCCGGCACCCTTGCGTTCCATCATGCGGTTGGCGAAGAGCACGGTGCCGTAACCGGTGGCCTCCGTGCGCACGAGCGAACCGCCCCAGGTGAGGCCCTTGCCGGTGAGCACGCCAGCCTCGTAACGGTTGGTGATGCGCTTGTACTGGCCGAAGAGGAAGCCGATCTCGCGGCCACCCACGCCGATGTCACCCGCGGGAACGTCGGTGTACTCGCCCAGGTGGCGATACAGCTCGGTCATGAAGGACTGGCAGAAGCGCATGATCTCGTTCGTGCTCTTGCCGTGCGGGTCGAAGTCCGAACCACCCTTGCCGCCGCCGATGGGCATACCCGTCAGGGAGTTCTTGAAGACCTGCTCGAAGCCCAGGAACTTGATGATGCCCAGGTAGACGCTGGGGTGGAAACGCAGACCGCCCTTGTAGGGGCCCAGGGCCGAGTTGTACTCGACGCGGAATCCACGGTTGATCTGCACCTTGCCGTTGTCGTCCATCCACGGAACGCGGAAGATGATCTGACGTTCCGGCTCGCACATGCGCTCGAGGACATTGGCCTCGGTGTACTGGGGATTGCGCTTCAGCACGGGGCTGAGGCTGTCCAGCACTTCCTTGACGGCCTGGTGAAATTCCACCTCACCCGGGTTGCGCTTCACCACGGTCTGGTAGACGAGATCAAGATCAGCCATTGGGGTCTCCTTCTTTCGGGGCACGCAGGAGCGTGCACCACGGTCTTGGCTGGCCCGGCACTGGCTCGCTCCAAGGTGGAGGCTGAGTTGCGCCTGGACTGGACGGCACATTCCGCGCGCCCAGGAGCACACTACAGAGCAGGTGTCCTGATCCACACATCGGGACCAGCATGCGAATTGGTTTGCGCTGGAGGCCCAGAACGTGCCTCGACGAGAGTTCAGTCCTTCAACTGGGCCGCGAGCTGGCCGCACGCCCCGTCGATCTCCTGCCCTCTGGTGTCGCGCACCGTGACCGGAATTCCCCAGTTCTCCAAGGTCTTCACGAAGGCCTGCTCATCGCTCTTGCGCGAGGCAGTCCACTTGGAACCAGGCGTGGGATTGAGCGGAATGAGGTTCACGTGCACCCACCCCCAGTCGCCGCGGGCCTTGAGCCGGCGCGCCAGCAGGGCTGCTCGTTCCACCTGGTCGTTGATGTCCTTGATCAGGATGTACTCAATCGAGACCCGACGCTTCGTCTCGCGGGCATATTCCCAAGCGGCGTCCAGGACTTCGTCCACCTTGTAGCGGGTGTTGATCGGAACCAGCTCATCGCGCAACTCGTCGTCGGGCGCGTGCAGGCTGATGGCCAGGGTGATGGGCAGCCCTTCCTGGGTCAGCTGCTGGATCCGTGGTACCAGTCCGACGGTGGAGACGGTGACACCGCGCTTGCTCATGCCGAGGCCGTGGGGCGTGGGGTCGGTGATCGAGCGCACGGCTCCCAGCACGGCCTTGTAGTTGGCCAAGGGCTCGCCCATTCCCATGAACACGATGTTGTTGACCTGCCCCGCGCCTCCCGGCAGCTGCCCCGACTGGAGAACCTGCTCGGCCTTCATCACCTGGGCAACGATCTCACCGGTGGACATGTTGCGCTGCAGACCGCCCTGACCCGTGGCGCAGAATGGGCAGGCCATGCCGCAGCCGGCCTGCGAGCTGATGCACAACGTGGAACGCACGCCCGACTGTTGTTCGTCGCCGAGACCGCGCCGCACGCCATAGCGCATCAGGACGGACTCCACCAGGGAACCGTCGTGCAGCCGCCACAGGGTCTTGACCGTCGTGTCCCCGTCGCACCGCTGCTCGCTGATGGGCGTAACCAGGTTCGGGAAGAACTGCGTCGCCACCTGCTCGCGGGCATCCTTGGGCAGGTCCGTCCACTGCGTCGGATCGGTCTCGAAGCGCTCGAAGTAGTGCTTGGACATCTGGTTGGCGCGGAAAGCTGGCAGACCCAGCTCCTTGACCGCTTCAACCCGCTCGTCCACGGACAGGTCGATCCAGTGCTTGGCCGGCTTGCCGCGACGTGGCGCCTGGAAGACCAGCGGCAGCTGCTTGCCCGGCTCCGCCAACGGCTCCGCCGGAAGGACGAGGTCCTCGACGGGACGGCTCGCCGACACTGGCCTGTCCCCTGCGCGATCCTGGGTGCTCACTGGCCCGGCACCATCACGAACATGGCGAACCACGCCACCGGGGCCGCCACCAGCAGTGAGTCGAGCCGGTCCATCACACCTCCGTGTCCAGGCAGGAAGGAACTCATGTCCTTGATGCCGACATCCCTCTTGATCATCGATTCCACCAGATCTCCGGCCGTCCCGAAGGCAACGAGCAGCAGGCCCAGCAGCGCGCCAACGTACCACGGCGAGTCCAGCAGGAGGACCGTGCAGGCCGATCCCAGTGCCATGCCGGCGATCACCGAACCGGCAAAACCCTCCCAGGTCTTCTTGGGGCTCACCCGGGGAGCCATCGGGTGCTTGCCGAACAGGACGCCCGCAATGTAGCCGCCGGTGTCCGAGGCGATCACGCACAACATGAAGGTGATGATGCGTTGGGGGCCGTTCTCGTCGGCCAGCATCAGTGCGACGGTTGACCCCAACAGGGGGATGTAGCCCACCGTGAACAGGCTGGCCGAGGCATCGCGGACATATCCCTCTGCTCCGTGCCGGAGCCTGAGCACCAGACAGGAGAGGGAGGTGAGAGCGAGCAGTCCGATGATCCACGTGTTCGACGGCAGGTGTGGCCTGGGATTCTGAGCCGCATGGTAGGAACCGAGCACCGTCAGCATCGTGCCCAGCACGATCGGAACGATCTCGGATCGAGCGCCGATCCGCTCGAAGGCATTGTGGATCTCCACGGCACCCAGGCTGAGGGCGACGGCGACGAGCAGGATGAAACCCCAGTTCCACCAGGCCAGGGTGACCACGACGGAACCGAACAACCCCACACCCACCGCGATGGCCGCCGGCAGGTTGCGTCCTGCACGGGATGGCTTGGGCGGGGGCGTGAGGTCGCTCGGTGCGATCTTCTCCTGGCTCATTGCGTCGCGACTGCTCAGACTTCGAGCAGTTCGGCTTCCTTGTTCTTCAGCAGCTCGTCCACCTGCTCGACGAACTTCTTGGTGGAGGCGTCCAGGGCCTTCTCGGCGCGGCTCGCCTCGTCCTCGCCGATCTCCTTGTCCTTCTCCAGACGCTTGATCGCCTCATTGGCGTGGCGGCGGACATTGCGGATGCTGACGCGTCCCTCCTCCGCCTTGTGCTTGGCCATCTTGGTGTACTCCTTGCGGCGGTCCTCGGTGAGGGCCGGCAGGATGCAGCGAATCATGTTGCCGTCATTCGACGGGTTGACGCCCAGATCGGAGTCCCGGATCGCCTTCTCGATGGCGTTGACGGCCGAGCGGTCGAAGGGGGTGATCAGGATGGTGCGGGCCTCGGGCGACTGGAAGGTCGCCAGCTGCTGCAGCGGGGTGGGCGCACCGTAGTAATCGGCCACGATCTTGTTGAACATGGCGGGATGCGCACGACCAGTCCGGATTCCGGCGAACTCCTCCCGGGTGAAGTCGACCGCTGCGGTCATCTTCTTCTCTGCGTCCTTGATGATGTCGGTGATCACTGTGGTTCCTTCGATCGTCGGTGGTGGTGGATGGTCAGCGGTGGATCGTGGTGCCGATCGGCTCGCCGTTCGCTGCCTTGGCGATGTTCCCGTCGACGGTGAGGTTGAAGAAGACCATCTTCAGGTTGTTGTCGCGTGCCAACGAGATGGCGGCCGCATCGGCAACCTTCAGGTCACGCGCCAAGTAGTCGTCGTAGCTCAGCTCGTCGAACATCTTGGCCTCGGGGTTGCTGCGGGGATCAGAGTCGAAGACCCCGTCCACACCCTGCTTGCCCATCAGCAGGGCCTCACAGCCGATCTCGAGCGCGCGCTGCGCGGAGACGGTGTCGGTGGAGAAGTACGGCATGCCGGCGCCTGCGCCGAAGATGACAACTCGGCCCTTCTCCAGGTGGCGCACAGCGCGGCGCGGGATGTACGGCTCGGCAACCTGGGTCATGGTGATGGCGCTCTGCACGCGGGTGGGAACGCCCGCCTTCTCGCAGAAGTCCTGGAGTGCGATCGCATTCATCACGGTGCCGAGCATGCCCATGTAGTCGGCGCGCTCACGCTCCATACCACTCTGGCTGAGCTCAGCGCCGCGGAAGAAGTTGCCGCCGCCGACGACGATGGCCACCTGCACGCCGCTGTTGGCCACGTCGGCCACCTGCTGCGCGATGTTCGAGACGACCGCCGGATCGACGCCGATCTTGCCGCCGCCGAAGACCTCGCCAGAAAGCTTCAGAAGCACTCGGTTGTAGGGCTTGCTCACGTTTCCTCCTCGTTTGACCGCGCCAGCCGTGCGTCCACAGACGGACGACCCTCCCGAACGGCCAGCGCACGTGCCACACCGAGGCGTGGCTCCAGTCACTCTACTGAACATCGGCACCCGCCATGGAATCGACTCGGTTGCGATTGATGCCGGCACGGCGTCGGACATGACGATGGGGAGGATCCCGCTGAACGGGACCCTCCCCATCGGGAGTTGGTGGATCAGGCTCCGGCGGACAGACGCACGAAGCGGGTCACCTTGACGCCAGCGGCGTCCAGGAGCTGACCGACGGTCTTCTTGTCATCGCTGACGGCGGGCTGCTCGACCAGGCAGACGTCCTTGTAGAAGCCGCCCAGGCGACCCTCGACGATGCGGTCGAGGATCTTCTCGGGCTTGCCCTCCTCCAGAGCGGTCTCCTTGGCGATGCGAGCCTCCTTCTCCACGACCTCGGCGGGGACGTCCTCGCGCGAGACGTACTGCGGCTGCATCGAGGCGATCTGCAGGGCCACCGAGTGGACCAGTGCCTCGTCATCGCCGGTGTACTCCACCAGCACGCCAACCTGCGGCGGCAGGTCCTGCGAGCGGCGGTGCAGGTAGGTGTGGGTCTCGCCTTCGTAGGAGACGGCGTCCTTGAGCTCCAGCTTCTCGCCGATCTTGGTGGCGAGCGCCTCGATGGCGTCGGCCACCGTACCCTTCTCCAGCGCGACGGCATTGGCAGCCTCGACGCCATTGACGCCAGCGGCGTCCACGGAGGCGACGATCTGCTCGGCCAGGGCGATGAACTCGGCGTTCTTGGCGACGAAGTCGGTCTCCGAGCCCAGCTGGATCAGGCTCTTGCCGGCGGCAGCCACGATGCCATTGCTGGCCTCGCGGTCCGAACGCTTGGCCATCTTGGCCTGGCCGGTGACGCGCAGGATCTCGATCGCACGCTCGAAGTCGCCCTCGGCCTCGGTCAGGGCCTTCTTGGCGTCCATCATTCCGGCGCCGGTGGCGTCGCGGAGCTTCTTAACATCTGCAGCGGTGATTGCCATGTCAGTTTCCGTTCTTGGAAGTGGGTTTGACGATCAGTTGGCGTCGGTGGCGGCAGCGTCGGCCGGAGCGGCCTCGGCGGGAGCCTCGGTGGCCTCGGCCTTGGGGGCCTCAGCAGCCTCAGCGGGAGCCTCGGTGGCGTCAGCCTTGGGGGCCTCAGCAGCCTCAGCCTTGGGAGCCTCAGCAGCCTCTGCGGCGGGGGCAGCGGCCTCGCCGGCCAGCAGCTCCTTCTCCCAGTCGGCCATCGGCTCGGCCGGGGCCTCGGAGTTGGCGGCATTGCCACCGGAGCGCTGCATCAGACCATCTGCGGCGGCGTCAGCAATGATGCGGGTCAGCAGCGAGACCGAGCGAATGGCGTCGTCATTGCCCGGGATCGGGAAGTCGACCTCGTCGGGATCGCAGTTGGTGTCCAGGATGGCGACGACGGGGATGCGCAGCTTGCGCGCCTCGTCGATGGCCAGGTGCTCCTTCTTGGTGTCGACAACCCAGACGGCCTGCGGGGCGCGGGCCATGTCGCGGATGCCGCCGAGGGTCTTCTCCAGCTTGTCCTTCTCGCGCTTCAGGCCCAGGAGCTCCTTCTTGGTGAGGCCGGAGGCGGCCACATTCTCGAAGTCCATGGACTCGAGCTCCTTGAGGCGCTGCACGCGCTTGATCACGGTCTGGTAGTTGGTGAGCATGCCGCCGAGCCAGCGCTGGTTCACGTAGGGCATGCCCACGCGGGTGGCCTGCTCGGCAATGGCCTCCTGCGCCTGCTTCTTGGTGCCGACGAACAGGATCTGGCCGCCGCGGGCGACGGTCTCCTTGACAAAGGCGTAGGCCTTGTCAATGTAGGTGAGCGACTGCTGCAGGTCGATGATGTAGATGCCATTGCGCTCGGTGAAGATGAAACGCTTCATCTTGGGATTCCAGCGACGGGTCTGGTGTCCGAAGTGGACACCGCTCTCGAGCAGCTGGCGAGTGGTGACGACGGCCATGGCCGGTCCTTTCTCTCGTGGGCGCACGGCGCCCACACGGTTCCAAAGGAACACCGAGCTCTTCGGTGTCCACCTGATGCGCCGTCACGCTCCGCCCGCTCGTGACGGGACCGCTGGAGACCTGACCCCGGATTGTCCGGGCTCGACGCATGCGAAGTCAGCCCGAAGTCGGTTCGAGCTGCGCAGGCAGTCTATGCCGTGGGCCATCCCCTCACCAAACCGACTGGAGGCCGCGACTGTCCACAGGTTCGTGGGTTCGAGGACTTGTCCACAGCCCACCCGTCGCCTGAACGCAACGACGTCTGGATTCACATCCTGAGGGCATGCCACACCAATTCCTCCGCCTGCTCCTGGTGACCCTTGCGCTGCTCGTGGCCCGGCCGATGCTGGTCACCACGGTCAGCTCTGCCGCCGACCTGCCCACAGGGCCGCCTGCGCACGCTTTGCCCCAAAGAATCGCACCGGCTCCCCCGCCGCCGCTGCGCCGTCCAGTTCCCGGCCCACTGGCTCGTCCCTTCGATGCTCCAGAGACTCGCTGGGGCGCGGGGCACCGCGGTGTGGACCTGGCTGCTCCCCCTGGCACCAAGATCACGGCTGGCGCCGACGGGGTGGTGGTCTTCAGCGGTCGGGTTGCGGGCAAGGAGGTGGTCAGCATCGACATTGGCGACGGCTACCGCCTCACGCACCAACCCGTCCGATCACCGCTTCGGGTCGGAGACAAGGTCACTGCCGGGCAGGTGATCGGCGTTCTTCTGGCCGGCGAGTGCGCCAGGGGATGCCTCCACTGGGGACTGAAGAGGGGTCAGGACTACTTCGACCCACTGCGTCGTCGCTCGGATGATCCCATCCGTCTGCTGCCCGAGGGGCTCGCCCCGCCCAGGGCCAGGGCCCTGCCCGCTCTGGCACCGATTCCATTTCGGAGTGGCCCGCTCCCCGCTGCCTCGGCAGGACTGGTCCGCCCAGTTGCGGGGCCCGTCACCTCCAGGTTCGGGGAGCGTCTCCATCCGGTACTCAGGGTTCGGAAACTGCACGACGGCCTCGACTTCGGCGCGGCCTGCGGAACACCGGTGCGCTCCTCCGCGGCTGGCCGCGTCGTGCAGACGCAGCGTCATCTGGCCTATGGAAACCGAGTGGTGGTGGATCACGGAATCGTCCAGGGACGCCAGCTGGTGACCTCATACAACCACTTGGCGTCACTGGACGTGGCGCCCGGGCAGGTCCTCCAGCAGAACCAGCCTCTTGGCCGGGTGGGCAACACCGGGTACTCGACCGGATGCCACCTGCACTACATGGTTCGGGCCAATGGGCAGTTGCAGGATCCTGCCGGGTGGGTGTGAGCCGAGGGGGTGCACCCACCTGAGGCGGGCGATGAACTCAGGCCCTGGGGTGAGCCTGCCGAAAGGCCGCCTGGAGCCGTGCATTGCTCACATGGGTATAGACCTGCGTGGTGGACAGGGAACTGTGCCCAAGCACCTCCTGGACGGTTCGCAGGTCTGCGCCACCCTCCAGGAGATGGGTCGCCATGGCGTGACGCAGACCATGGGGACCCACCGAGGGGGCCTCCGCAACCGCGTCAAGCGCCTGGTGGACGACTCGACGCACCACGCGCTGGTCGATCCGTCCTCCGCGCGCCCCGACGAAGACGGCATTGGTCGTCGGGCCCTGTCCGGCCCGCACCACCGCCGGACGGGCAACCAACCAGGCCTCCAGCGCGCGAACGGCGGGAGCCCCCAGGGGCACGGTGCGTTCCTTGTTTCCCTTGCCGAGCACGCGAAGCGTCGAGCGCCCCCGATCGACGTCGCCCAGATCGAGTCCACACAGCTCGCTGACCCGCACCCCGCTGGCGTAGAGCACCTCCAGGATCGCCACGTCACGAATCCCGAGTGGCCCTTGAGTCTCGGCAGCGCGGCTCGAGGCCGCTTCGAAGAGCTCGTCCATGTCATCACGTGTGATGTCGGGCGGAAGTCGCCTCGGCACGGAAGGCGCCTTCAGAGTATGGGCTGGGTCGGTGGCCACCAAGCCTTCCTGTCGTGCCCACCTGAAGAAGGTCCGAGCCGCCCCACGGCGGCGTTGCAGCGTCGCGGGGGCGGCTCCAGCAGCCTGCATCGTTGCCAACCATGCCCTGAGGTCATGGACACCGGTCTGGTCGATCCTCTCCACCCCAGTGCGCTGGAGATGCTCCAACAGATCCTTCATATCCGCGCGATAGGC
Source organism: Luteococcus sp. Sow4_B9 (assembly GCF_052116585.1). Classification (NCBI taxonomy): domain Bacteria; kingdom Bacillati; phylum Actinomycetota; class Actinomycetes; order Propionibacteriales; family Propionibacteriaceae; genus Luteococcus; species Luteococcus sp. Sow4_B9. The sequence goes on from NZ_JBQKKT010000014.1 coordinate 31,637, forward strand.
ACGAACCGTGTGCTCGGAATTCCCCCGCACCTGCCGCAGCCAGTCGGTGAAGTCGTCAAGGATCGCGAGCTGCCCACTGCCAAGCCCGCCGGTGTTCTCACGTTGGTCCGACTTCGCCATGCCGCGAGTCTAGGAGGAGGGCCGAAGCGTCGTTGGACGGCGCCCCGGCCGGTGGGCGGTAGGTTTGGGACGAACAACTCACCAGGGGCCACAGGGCCCCTTGTCACGAAAGAGGGGGCCTTCCGGCGCCCCTTGTCACGAAAGAGGGGGCCTTCCGGCCCCGGGGAAAGGCAGGACGATGAGCGCGAAGAGCCTTGAGGAGCTCGCAACCGGAGGAAAGGTGCGTCGGATCACCCGTTGGGGCGAGCCGGTTCTGCACGCCCCCACGCGCCCCGTCACCTCGTTCGACGACGACCTGCACGAACTGATCCGCGACATGTTCGCCACGATGGAGGCCTCGCAGGGCGTCGGCCTCGCTGCCACGCAGGTGGGCGTCGATCTGGCCCTGTTCGTCTATGACTGCCCCGACGAGGATCTCCGCAACCAGGTAGGGGTCTTCTGCAATCCCACGGTGTCCACTCCTGATGGTCGCGAGCGCAAGCTCGACGCGACGGAGGAGGGGTGCCTGAGCTGGCCAGGTGGATACCAGCCCGTCGCGAGGCCCGATCGCGCCATCTGCACCGGCCAGGACGCCTTCGGCAACGAGATCGCCGTCGAAGGCACCGGACTGTTGGCCCGCTGTCTGCAGCACGAGACCGACCACCTCAGCGGCATGGTCTTCGGCGACCGCCTCAGCAAGCGCTCCCGCCGCAAGCTCGACGAGCAGGTGGAGCAGCTCGCCCACCTCTACCCTGACGACTGGCCCATCACGCCCAAGGGTCGCCACGGAGAGGCCTGATGCATCCCACACAGACGCCCTACACGGAGAATCCCCTCCGAGCCATCATCCTGCTGTTGTGCCGTGTGGCACTCGGAGTGATCTTCATCTCCCATGGTTGGAGCAAGTTCACGGACCCGACCATCCAGGAAGCGATCGCGCAGTTTGACCGCTGGGGAATCCCCAATGCGGGGATCGTCACCCCACTCGTCGCTGCGCTTGAGGTCCTGGGCGGCGCCTGCCTGGTGCTCGGCGCCTACACCTGGGTGGTCTGTGTCCTGCTGAGTCTGGAGATGGCCGGAGCCATCTGGTTCATCCACCGCCACAACGGAATCCTCGTCGGCGCTGGGGGCTGGGAGTACTGCGCCGCCCTGATCGCCGGGCTGATGGCGCTGTCCATCGCCTCGGCAGGGCAGTTCAGCTACGACGCCTGGGCCAATGGCGGGGAGAGCGGCTCGTCACGTCGGCGTCGCTGACGCGGCAACCGGGCGCAGGACGTAGCAGACGACCGCTGTGGCTGCAGCCACGTTGAGCGAGTCGATCCCGTGCCCCATGGGAATGGTCACAACCCGATCGGCCTGGGCAAGCCAGTGCTCGCTGAGCCCAGCCCCCTCGGTCCCCATCACCACGGCCAGATTCTCCCCTGGCGAGACCCCAGTCGCGAAGTCATCCAGTGGCACGGCGTCCTCGCGCAGCGCGAGGGCGACGACGGTGAAACCTGCGCTCCTGAGCCGGTCCAGGTCGTGCTCCCAGGAATCCATCCGCGCCCACGGCAGACTGAACACCGCGCCCATCGACGTCTTCACGGACCTTCGGTACAGGGGGTCAGCGGCGCGCGGCGAGAGCACCACCCCGTCCCAGCCGAGCCCCGCCGCAGAACGCAGGATGGCACCCACATTGGTGTGGTCGACGATGTCCTCCACCACCACCAGGCGGCGGGCATCGAGCAGGTCGTCGAGATGGTGCCGGGTCTGGCGCTCCATCGACGCGAGGGCCCCGCGGTGCACGTGGAAGCCCGTGACCTGCTCCGCCAGTTCGAAGCTCACGAGGTAGACGTCGGCCTCGCAGTCTGCCAGCAGGTCCGACAGCTCCTCGGCCCAACGCGGCGCCAGCAGGAAGGAACGGGGCCGGTAGCCGGCCTCCACCGCGCGACGGATCACCTTGTCGCCCTCGGCGATGAACAGCCCCTCGGCGGCCTCCATCGAGTGCCGCAGCGACGTGTCCCTCAGACTCACGTAGTCGCGCAGGCGCGGATCGCTGGGGTCGGTGATCTCGAGGATGGTGGCCACCGCTGGAGTCTAGTCAGGCCCCCGGTGTCCGCTTGATGACCACCTTCCCGCGGGCCTTCTTGTCCGCCACCAGGGCGACGGCCTCGGGGGTCTGGTCGAAGTCGAAGGTGTGCCCCACCCGAGGCACCAGGGCTCCCTGTTCCACGAGCTGGCCAAGGTGGGCCAGCTGTGCACCGTCGGGCCGCAGGAAGAGGAAGCGGTAGTTGGCACCGTGCCGCTTGGCCTCGGCACGGACCTTGCGGCTCATCAGGGACATCACGGGCGCCAGCCAGGGCTTTCCGGCCTGCCGGGCGAACTCGGCTGCGGGCGGGCCGACGACGCTGACCACCGTGCCGCCCGGCGCCGTCACGGCGAGTGACTTGAGCTGGTTCTCGCCGCCGACGGTCTCCAGCACCACGTCCTGCCCGCTGACCAGCGTCGAGAAGTCCTCGGTGCGGTAGTCGATCACCCGGGCGACCCCGTAGTCGCGCACCAGGTCCACGTCGCGCCCGGAGCAGGTGGCCGTCACCTCGGCGCCGAGGTGCACGGCGAGCTGCGCGGCAACAGACCCCAGGCCACCGGCAGCCCCGTGCACCAGGACCTTGGTTCCCGGCCCAACGGAGGTGACCTCGGTGAAGGCCTGCCAGGCCGTCTCGGCCACCAGGGGGAGGCTGGCGGCCGCGGCAAAGCCCACGTTGCCGGGCTTGGCGGCGATGTCCTCTTCCCGCACCAGCGCCCGCTCCGCGAAGGTTCCGGTGCTGTGCCCGCCGGGGCGGGCCATCACCTCGTCGCCAACCTTCCACTGCCCCACCCGCGCGCCAGTGGCCAGCACCACGCCGGCCACGTCATGGCCCAGCACGAGCGGCGTCATCGCCGGGAAGACCCGCTTGAAGTCGCCGCGGGCGATGAGCAGGTCGACGGGGTTGACGCTGCTGGCCCGCACGTCGACGAGCACGTCGTGGGGACCCAGTTCGGGTTCGGCGACGGACAGCTCCTCCAGCCGGGTCTGGCCGTACCGGGTGATGCCAAAGGCGCGCATGGATGGTCCTCGCGATCGTGCAACAGGTTCAGAGCTTCAACGACCGGTGCCGCGCTTTGATTCCCGAGGGTTAGGCTCGTGCACATCATGAACCTGCGCCTGCCCAAGCCCGACTACTTCCTGCTGGCGATCATCACCGCCGCGGTCGTCGCGACCGTCCTGCCCGCCACCGGCCCGCTGGTCCCCGTCGTCTCCTGGGCGAGCAAGATCATGATCGCGATCCTCTTCTTCCTCTACGGCGCCCGTCTGAGCCCACACGAGGCGCTGCAGGGCCTCAAGCACTGGCGGCTGCATTCGGTGATCCTGGCCTTCACCTATGTGGTCTTCCCCCTCGTCGGACTGGCCATGGCTGTGTTGGTTCCCCGCGTCCTCAGCCCCGAGCTGTACCGCGGCATGCTCTGGTTGTGCCTGGTTCCGTCGACGGTCCAGTCCAGCATCAACTTCACCTCCATCGCCCGAGGCAACGTCGCCGGAGCCATCGTGAGCGCCTCCTTCTCCAACCTGATCGGTGTGGTGGTCACGCCGCTGCTGGCAATCCTGCTGATGAGCACCACCGGCGGTCTGCGGATCGACGCCAGTTCCATCCTGGACATCGTCTTCCAACTGCTGGTGCCCTTCGCCATCGGTCAGCTCTCCCGACGCTGGACCGCGGACTTCGTCAAGCGCCACAAGAAGCTGAAGCTGGTGGACCAGGGTTCCATCGTCCTGGTGGTCTACTCCGCGTTCAGCGCGGGAATGCGCGAACACATGTGGACCAAGGTGGAGCCGATCGACATCGTGAAGCTCGTCGTGGTCTGTCTAGTGCTCCTGGGCGTCATGCTCTGGCTCACGTGGCATGTTGCGCGCTGGCTGGGTTTCGACCGCGCCGATCGGATCGCCATCCAGTTCTGTGGGACCAAGAAGTCGTTGGCGACGGGTGTGCCGATGGCCACGGTGCTGTTCGCGTCGCTGCCCGACGTGGGTCTGATGGTCCTGCCGCTGATGGTCTTCCACCAGGTGCAGCTGATGGCCTGCAGCGCCATGGCGGGGCGGTATGCACGCCAGGTACCCGACGAGACGGTCACGGCCTGACAACGTGTGTGCCGCGTGGGGAGCCGACGCATAGGCTCAAGGCATGGCCGAGATTCGCAAGCACCGCCCCACCGCCGGTTCCCCGATCGCCCAAGCCCTCGAGAAGGCACTGGGGGCCTCGGTGCGCCCCGTGACGCCGGGAGCGCCTCCGCAGCCCAACCACCCCAAGCAGCAGCCCACGGTCACCCCGCCCCGGGTCAGTGGGATCACGGGAGCCACGGGAAGCCCGGGCTGGGTCAGCGTCGACCCCTCGGAGGCGCTGAGGGCAGCCCGGAAGAGCGCGCCTGAAGCACTGGATGAGGACGAGGACGAGCTCGACTGAGTCTGGTAGGTCAGTGTGTGGGCGCCGGCGGCTCCCACCCGGTCTTGTACTCCAGCCCGGACGGCTGCGTGGTCGGCTGCGCCCCGCCTTCCGCTGTCTGCCCCCCAGCATCGGTGGGTTGGGCGGCCGCAGTGGAGCCCTGTCCCAGCTCGGGCGTGGCGGCGGCCCCACCCAGCTGGTCCTGCGCCATACCGGGATCAATCTGGGCCGTCGCGCTGCGTCGGGACTTGATGCCCGGATTGGAGAGCTTCTCAGCCTCCTCGATCACTGCCTGCACCGTCTTGTCGCTCTGCGCACGCTCCTGGTCTGTCTGCTCCCGGATCTCGGCCAGGACATCCACCTTCTCCGGCGCGGCGAACTTCGACTTGTCCACCGGGGTGAAGCCCTGGAGTTTCTCGGCCAGCTCGGTACCACCGACGGCCGATCCCAACCCCTTGAGTGCATCGTTCAGCTCGCTGGGAACGATCCACACCTTGTTGGAGTCGCCGCGCGCCAGCGCAGGGAGCATCTGCATGTACTGGTAGGCCAACAGGCCCTGGTCCGGCTCACCGGCGTGGATGGCGTTGAAGACGGTCGTGATGGCCTGCGCCTCACCCTCGGCCCTCAGCATCTGCGACTGGCGATCAGCCTGGGCGCGCAGGATCGCGGCCTCACGCTCGCCCTGGGCCCGCAGGACCGCGGACTCCTTCTCGCCACCAGCGGCCAGGATCTGGGACTGGCGCTGCCCCTCGGCCAGCAGGATCTGGGCACGCTTGTCGCGTTCCGCGCGGGCGCCCTTCTCCATCGCGTCGCGGATGGTGGCCGGCGGCTCGATGGCGCGAAGCTCGACACGGTTCACCTTGATGCCCCACTTGCCGGTGGCCTCGTCCAGCACGGCACGCAGCTTCTGGTTGATCTCCTCGCGGCTCGTGAGCGCCCGCTCCAGGTCCATGCCACCGATGATGTTGCGCAGCGTGGTCATGGTCAGCTGCTCGATGGCACCCCGGTAGTTCTGGGCCTCGTAGGCGGCGCGGACCGGGTCGACGATCTGGAAGTAGATCACCGAGTCGATGTTCACCATGAGGTTCTCCTCGGTGATCACGCCCTGGGGCGGGAAGGCCTGCACCTCCTCACGCATGTCCATCGTGTAGCGGACTCGGTCCACCAGGGGCACCAGCAGGTGCGGCCCGGGCTCCAGGGTCCGACGGAACTTGCCGAGCCGCTCGACCACCGCGATCTGCTGCTGCTTGATGATCCGCAGTGATTGCGCCAGTGCAACCACCACGAAGACCACCAGCACCAGCATGAGGATGAGTCCAAAGTCAGGCATCACGTGTCTCCTCGTCAGCCCGGGATTCCCTCCCGGAGGGGTCACTGGTCAGGGGCAGTGAGACCCATCATGGCAGTTGTGGGTGCACCGGATAGACGACGAGCGTCGCCCCGTCCACCTCGTAGACCTCGACGCCGGCACCAGCATCGATGCTGGTTGCACCGGTCATGGTGCGGGCGCTCCAGACCTCACCGTTCACCTTCACCTGACCGCCGCTGCTGGTGACGGGCTCAATGGCCAGTCCCTCGCTGCCGACCAGCTTGCTGATGCTGGAACGGTAACCGGGGGCATTGCGGACTCGTCGCAGCAGGGTCGGGCGCATGAGCCCCAGCATGGCTGCTGAGACGGCCAGAGCCACGAGAACCTGGACCACCAGGAGCTCGGGGAGCACGAAGGCGGTCAGTGCCGCGGCCAGCGCGCCACTGGCCAGCATCAGGAGGGTGAGGTCCAGCGTGAGCATCTCGGCCGTGGCCAGCAGGAGGCCGAGCGCTCCCCACATCGCCCACAGGTTCTGCCCGAACCAGTGGACGAAATCACCTTCGTGCGGAGTCATCATCGTCCTCTCACGGCGTCGTTCACGCCATCATGCCCCTAGTCATGCAGGGCTCGACGGTGCCACACCGCGCGTGCGGACCAGCGACCGTCCTCGTGGGTCAGGCGGAGCGGCACGTCGAATGCCTCGCTCATCAGCTCGTCGGTGAGCACGTCCTGGATGGGACCGGACGCGACGACGCGTCCGGACTTGATCAGCAGCGCATTGGTGATGCCCTCGGGAATCTCCTCGACGTGGTGGGTCACCATCACGCTGGCCGGGGCCATCGGGTCGCTGCACAGGTCGCCCAGGGTCCGGACCAGCGCCTCGCGGCCAGCCAGGTCCAGTCCGGCGGCCGGCTCGTCGAGCAGCAGCAGTTCGGGATCGGTCATCAGGGCGCGGGCGATCTGCACGCGCTTGCGCTCCCCCTCGCTGAGGGTGCCGAAGGTGCGGTCGGCCAGCCGGTCGATCTCCAGCTGGGACATCAGCTCAACCGCCCGCTCGTGGTCCATGTCGTCGTAGTCCTCGCGCCAGCGACCCATCACGGCATAGGAGGCAGAGACGACGACATCGCGCACCAGTTCCTGCTTGGGGATCCGATCCGCAATGGCAGCCGAGGTGACACCGATCCGGGGCCGGAGCTCGAAGACGTCGACGGCGCCAAGCATCTCTTCCAGGATGGTTGCGGTTCCGCTGGTGGGGTGCATCTGGGCGGCGAGGATCTGCAGCAGCGTGGTCTTGCCGGCGCCATTGGGCCCGACGAGCACCCAGCGCTCGTCCTCCTCGACGACCCAGTTGATGTCATCGAGCAGCTTAGCGCCGCCACGCTCGACCCCGACGCCCGACAGATCAACCACTGATGCCATGGTGAAAACCTATCCGACCGCGGCGCGCTCCCCCAAGCCAACCCCGGCGGATAGTCTCGCGCCATGCTCGAGGTCTGTCTGAATCTGGCCATCGCCCTGAACCAGTTGTCCGGAAGCGGCACCAGCGCTGCCCGGGCGGAGCAGCTGGTGCTGGGCGATGGGCGTCCGCACCACGTCCACGATCCGGATCAACTGCTGGGGCTCGACCCCCTGCACGCCGTTCCGCTGCGGCAGGCTCTCGCCCGGATCGAACACGGAGCGCTTCCAGGTCAACCGGCCTGGGCCCTCTTGCTGCCCCGCCCCGGACGGATGGCCGGACTGCGGGGTCCCGCCGAGCTGAATGCGGGCGGTCTGGAGCGCGGTGCCGTGGTGTGCGCGCACGATGGTTCGCTGGCGTGGCTGGCCACCGTGGTGGGGGCCGGCGTCCAGTGGCGGCTGGTGCGTGCCGAACGTCCCCTGCCCGCGCCGGACCCTCGTGAGACGGCGCGGATGCTCTCGCAGGTGGTGGCCGGGGCCACCAGCGCGCTCCATGGATTCCCCCTGCTCGACGGGTCACGTCCCGAGCCGGGCCGGTCCGTGATGCTCGGCGCCGGTTACCCCGCCAGGTCGCAGACCCTGCTCGACCGCGCCCTGCTGCTGCTGTCGGCCGCCGAGGCCGGCCTGGCCCAACAGCACCAGGCCCTCCATTCGCATGCTGCGCTGAACAGCGAACGGCACCTGCGCGAACTCGCAGGTGCCGCCCTGGATGGTGTGAGTGCTGCCGTCTCCTGGCCGCAACGGGCTCTGGACGCGTGACCGTCTCCGGCAGTGTCGCCACTCGGCAGGTCAGCCGCCGGTGCTGTGCACTCCCCCGTCGACGTGGATCATCTCGCCGGTGGTCTTGGGGAACCAGTCACTGAGCAGCGCGACGACGCCCTTGGCCGTGGGGACTGCGTCCGTGGTGTCCCAGCCCAGGGGTGCGCGGTCCCCCCAGGTGTCATTGAAGGTGGTGGAGCCCGGGATCGCCTTCTTGGCGATGGTGTCCAGTGGTCCCGCGGCGATGATGTTGCACCGCACGCCTTCTGGACCGAGGTAGCGAGCCAGGTAGCGGCTGGTGGATTCCAGGGCGGCCTTGGCCACGCCCATCCAGTCATAGGTGGGCCAGGTGATGCGGCCGTCAAAGGTCAGGCCCACCACCGAGACGTCGTCGCTGAACAGCGGCTTGCACGCCATCGTCAGGCTGGCCAGGGAGTAGGCCGAGACCTGCAGGGCATTGGCCACGTCCGGCCAAGGGGTCGTGAGGAATCCACCACCCAGTGCGGTCTCCGGGTTGGCATAGGCGATCGAGTGCACGATGCCGTCCACCTTCTCCAGACCATTGGCCCGCAGCAGCTCGGGCAGGCGCGCCAGGTGCTCGTCGTCGGCGACATTGAGCTCGATCAGGGCCGGCACCGGATCCAGTGACTTCGCGACGCGTTGCGTAAGGCTCATGGCCCGGCCGAAGTTGCTGATCACCACCGTGGCGCCCTCTTCCTGGGCGATCTTGGCCACTTGGTAGGCGATCGAGGTCTTGTGGGTCACGCCGGTGACCAGGATGGATTTTCCTTCGAGGATTCCCATGGACTGCCTTCTGTGCTGGTTTGGTTCGCTGCTGGTGTTGGACCGATGATCCTGGGGTTGTACCGACGATCTTGGGGTTGTACCGACGATCTTGGGGTTGGACCGAGGATCAGTGTCCCATGCCCAGGCCACCGTCAACCGGGACCACTGCACCGGTCACGTAACCGGCCTCGTCACTGGTCAGGTAGCGCACGGCAGCGGCAATGTCACCGGTGGACCCCAAGCGCCCCACCGGAATGCGTTCCTTGTAGCCCTTGATGAGGTCCTCGTCGAGCACCGCGGTCATGTCGGTCTCGATGAAACCCGGGGCGACCACATTGCACGTGATCCCGCGGCCGCCCAGCTCGCGAGCGATGCTTCGAGCCATGCCCACGAGGGCTGCCTTGGAGGAGGCGTAGTTGACCTGACCGGCAGACCCCAGCAGCGCAACCACCGAGCTGATCAGCACGATCCTGCCGTGCCGCTGCTTCATCATGGGGCGGACGGCGCGCTTGACGACGCGGAAGGTGCCAGTGAGGTTGGTGTCGACCACCTGCTCGAAGTCCGCATCGCTCATGCGCATCAGCAGCCCATCCTTGGTGATACCCGCATTGGCCACCAGGATCTCGACGGGGCCGTGGGTCTCCTCGACCTGCTTGAAGGCCGCCTCCACCTGCTCGGGGTCCGTGATGTCGCACTGCACGCCCAGCACGCCCTCGGGCACGTCGCCCGAACGGTAGGTGGCGGCCACCCTGTGCCCGGCGGCGGCCAGATCGGCCGCGATGGCCCGTCCGATGCCCTTGCTGCCACCGGTCACGAGCACGCTGCGGGGCTCTGGCACGGCAGCGAGGGCGGCGAAGGTGGACTGGGCGTCGGCAATGTCATGGCTCACCCGTGCCACGCTAGGCGAACCGTCGTGGGGCCAGCCTGTGCGCGGGAACAATGTCCCGGAACCTTATTTGGAGGAATCGGCACCGTCCCGGTCCAGACCACGCCGGGGCACGCGGCTGGCGCTTGGTCATAGAGTGGCGCCGTGGGCACTTCGAAGACTGCATCCCGCAGGACCGGTTCGCGTACCGTCGCAGATGATCCGGTCCTGATCACGGATGCCCGTCTGGCCCGAAGTCAGGACATCGAGATGCGTCAGCGTCGCTATGTCATGACCATGATCATCCGCACGACGTGCTTCTGCACGATGTTCTTCGTTCCAGGCTGGTGGAAGATCGTCGCGATCAGCGCAGCCGCGGTGCTCCCGGCGATCGCCGTGGTTCTGGCCAATGCCCGCGACAACCGGACATACCCCGGTGACATCGCCCAGCCGGACGACGAAGCCGCCACGATGCTCGCCCTGGCCCCGGGGCCAGTGATCCGCGGCGAGGTGGACGAGACCCACTAGCCCCCCCAGCCCCTCGGCCGGGGCCGTCCAGCAGGACGAGACCCCAGTTCTGTCGGTGCCGACGGGTACGGTGGTGGGCGTGAAGAAACTGTGGCTGCGATGGATTGCACTGGTGGTCTTCGTCACGCTGCTCGGGGCCCTGTTCATCCGGCTTGGTGAATGGCAGATGCACCGGCTGGAGTGGCGACGGGGCGAGAATGCGCGCGTCACCACGTACCAGCAGCAGCCCGTGAAGCCCTATGAGGAGGTCTTCGCCGGGCCCATTGGGCACGACGAGCAGTGGCAGCGCGTCCGGGTGACCGGAACCTACGACGCGGAGAACCAGATCCAGGCCCTGTACCGCAGCCAGAATGACCAGGCTGGCAGCGAGGTCTTCACACCGCTCAAGGCCACTGACGGCCGCTACGTCCTGGTGGACCGGGGTTTCCTGCCCCGTGAACAGGGCGGCCAGGAGATCGCGGTGCTGCCCGATCCGCCCACCGGAACCGTCGAGGTGGTCGGTTACGTCCGTCGCAGTGAGAACGGTAAACCCGCCGCCATGACGCCGCAGGACAAGCTGGTCCGACTCGTCAATGCCGAGGAACTGTCCAAGACCCTGCCCTATACCTTGGTGGACGGTTACATCGGCCTGGTGGAGAGCAAGCCCGAACAGTCCGGTGGCCTGTTGCCGATGACCACCCCGGAACTTGACGAGGGACCACACCTGTCCTATGCCCTGCAGTGGTTTGCCTTCACGGTGATCGCGGTGGGTGGGGTCTTCGTCCTCATCCGCAATGACCTGCGCGACCGCAAGAAGGCCCAGGCCAGGGCTGAACGCCGTGCCCAGAAGCTGGCGAGCGCGTCGGCTGCGGACACCACTGCCGGCGGGGCCGGATCCAGCCCCGCCCCAGTCCCAGAGCAGTCCGAAACCACCACACACACCGCAACCCCTCAGGAGGATGACAATGCAGCTCGGTCATGACGGCAAGGTCTTCGTGGTCACCGCAGCCAGCTCGGGGCTCGGCCTGGCCACCGCCCGTGAACTGGTCGCGGAAGGCGCCCAGGTTGTTCTGGTGGCTCGCCGAGCGGAGGCGCTCGCGGACCTCGAGCAGGAACTTGGTGCCGCCACCCTGGCCGCCGATCTGGCGGCCACCGACACACCTCAACGTGCGGTCGACCTGGCCCTTGAGCGCTTCGGGCGTCTCGACGGCGCCCTGGTCAGCGTCGGCGGGCCAGCCAAGGGCTCGGTCCTGGGCACCACCGACGAGCAGTGGCAGCAGAGTTTCGACTCGGTCTTCATGCCTGCCATCCGGATGGCTCGGGCGGTCTTCGGGGCCAATGCGGCAGCCCGGATTGGTTTCGTCCTGTCCACCTCCGCACGCGCGCCCCTGCCGAACATGGCCCCCAGCAATGGCATGCGTCCCGGCCTGGCGATGTTGGTCAAGCAATTGGCAGACGAGGTGGGCCGCGACGGCGGCCGCGCCTTCGCGATGATGCCCGGTCTGATTGCCACGGACCGCCTGACCTGGCTCTACTCCCAGGCCGACGACCCGGAGGCAGCCCGCGCCAAGGACGAGGCCAGCATCGCGTTGGGCAGGCTCGGCAAGCCGGAGGAGTTCGGACGGGCGGCGTGCTTCCTGCTCTCGGACGCCGCGTCCTACATCACCGGCAGCCTCGTCGCGCTCGACGGCGGCGCCCTGCGCACGATCTGAGGTTGGGTGGGACTCGAACACGTCGCCGACCTGCTGGTCTGTCCCACCTGCGGGCAGCGCTTGACGATCGAGGAGCGAACCCTGGGCTGCCGCACCGGTCACCGCTTCGACCAGGCACGGCAAGGTCATGTGAATCTGCTCGGCCGGGCCGCCCCGGCCAATGCCGACAGTGCCGAGATGGTCGCCGCCCGGGCGCGTTTCCTGGGCGGCGGGCACTACCAACCGATCGTCGACGCCCTGAACGGCCGGATCCGAGCCCCTCGTCGCATCGTCGAGGCCGGTGCCGGTACGGGCCACTACCTGGCGGGTGTGCTGGACGCGCACCCCGACGCGGTGGGGCTGGCCACGGACGTCTCACCGTTTGCTGCCCGCCGAGCCGCCAAGGCCCATCCTCGGATGGGATCCGTGGTGGCCGACACCTGGGCCGGTCTACCCGTGCGCAGCGGGGTGGCCGACGTGGTGCTGTGTGTCTTCGCCCCCCGCAATCCCGCGGAATTCAGCCGGATCTGCGTTCCTGGGGGCCTGCTCCTGGTGGTCACGCCCAATGAGGGACACCTCGCTCAGGCGAGAGAACAACTGGGCCTGCTCGGGATCCAGGACGACAAGCTCAGCCGACTGAACCGATCCATGGTCGGGGCCTTCGAGGCCGTGTGGAGCCAACGGATTCATTGGACCCTGCAGCTCGATGCCGCTGCCCTCGCGGACCTGGTGCAGATGGGGCCCAATGCCTTCCACGAGCACTCCCGTGTGGAGGACGGACTCGAGGTGGACGCCGACGTCCAGCTGAGCGTCTTCCGTCGACCAGCCGGCTGAACGACCGTCAGAACGTTCCCCGCCAGGCGTCATTCGAACTGCGAGTGGTAGAGCTCCGCGTAGGGTCCGTCGGCCGCGAGCAGCTCCGTGTGCGTTCCTCGTTCCACGATGCGGCCGTTCTCGAGGACGAGGATCTGGTCGGCAGCGCGGACCGTGGACAGGCGGTGGGCGATGACCACGGAGGTTCGATCATGCATCGCGGCATCCAGAGCGCGCTGGACCGCCACCTCGGATTCCGAGTCCAGATGGGCCGTGGCCTCGTCGAGCACCACGATGGGCGGCGCCTTCAAGAGCAGCCGGGCGATCGCGAAGCGCTGACGCTCACCCCCGGACAGCCGGTAACCCCGCTCCCCCACCATGGTCTCCAGCCCGTCGGGAAGTCGGTCCACCAAGGGAAGGATCTGGGCCGCAGCAAGGGCGTCACGCATCTGCTGCTCAGTGGCACTGGGCGCGCCGTAGGCCAGGTTGTTGCGGATGGTGTCGTGGAACATGTGGGCGTCCTGCGTCACGTAGCCCACCATCTCCTGGAGGGAAGCCTGGGTGAGCTCCCGGACATCGTCTCCGCCGACGCGCACCCGGCCACCGGTCACGTCGTAGAGCCGCGTGAGCAGGTTGGTGATGGTGGTCTTGCCCGCGCCCGACGGACCCACCAGCGCGACGGTCTGCCCCGGCGAGACGTGGAAGTCGACCCCGTCGAGCACCTGCTGGTTCCTGCTCTCGTGGCCGGGCGTGACGGGCTCCAGCGAGGGCAGGGAGACCAGCTCCGGATCCGGGTAGGTGAAACTGACGTCGTCGAAGTCGATTGACGCGACGCCACTGGCTCGGCGCGCATCCGGTGCATCCTTGATCAACGGCTCCAGGTCGAGCACCTCGAAGACGCGCTCGAAGCTGACCAGCGCGCTCATCACGTCGACGCGCACATTGGTGAGCTGCACCAGCGGGCCGTAGAGGCGCGCCAGCAAACCCACCAGCGCCGTCAGGGTTCCCACCGTCAGGCTGCCCTTGATCGCCATCCAGCCGCCGGCACCGTAGACCAGTGCCGTGGCCAAGGCGGCCACCAGGGTCATCGCCGTCATGAACAACCGCCCAACCATGGCGATGGTGACCCCCGTCTCGCGCACCTGTGCGGCCTTGGCCGCGAACATGTCGTGCTCGTCCTGGAGACGCCCGAAGAGCTTCACCAGCAGCGCACCGGAGACGGTGAAGCGCTCGGTCATCATGGCCGACATGTCGGCGTTGAGCTGCATCGAGTCACGCGTCAGGCCCGCGAGACGGCCACCGACGATGCGTGCCGGAATCAGGAAGACCGGCAGCAGCACCAGCGAGGCCAAGGTCAATTGCCAGCTCAGCGAGACCATGGCTGCCAGCACAAGCACCAGCGAGATGACATTGCTCAACACACTGGACAACGTCGTGGTGAAGGCACGCTGCGCCCCGAGCACGTCCGACTGGAGGCGGCTCACCAGCTTTCCGGTGTGGGTGCGGGAGAAGAAGGCGAGCGGCATCGAGCTGACGTGGTCGAAGACCTGCGTGCGCAGGTCATAGATGAGCCCCTCGCCGACGCGTGCCGAACACCAGCGCTGCAGAATGCCGAGTGCGGCCTCCAGGACGGCAAGCAAGGCAACGACGCCGGCCATCTTCCACACCAGCGACGTGTCGCCCTTGAGCACACCGTCGTCGACGATGGTCTTGAACAGCAGCGGTGGCACCACACCCGCCACCGCGCTCAGGACGATGCACAGCAGGAAGACCAGCAGCAGCCCCTTGTAGGGACCGCCATAGCTGGCCACGCGACGCACGGTGCCCGGTGCGAGGTCGTGGTTCTTGACAGAGGGATCCTTGCGCAGGCCCCCCATCATGCGGCCGCCAGGGCCTCCCATTCCGCTCATCGTGGCTCCCGTCCGCCCGGCCTGTACGGCTCGGCTACTTGTCCTTGTTCTTCTTCTTGGACTTCTTGTCCTTCTTCGGCTTGGCAGGCTTGTCCTGCTTGGACTTCTCCTGCTTGGACTTGTCCTTCTTGCCGGAGGATGACTTGTCCTTCTTGTCCTGCTTGACCTTCGAATCAGGCTTGGTCTTCTGATCAGGCTTGGTCTTCTCGGCCTTGCCGGAGGACGCCTGCTTCGCGGGCTTGTCGACCTTCTTCGGCTTGGCGGGCTTCGCCTCGTCCTTGGCTGGCTTGCCGGGCTTCGCCTCGTCCTTGGCCGGCTTGTCGGTCTTCGACGCGCCGGTCTGGTCCTTCTTCTTGGACTTCTTGATCTTCGACGCTGCGGGCTTCTGGTCTACCGCGCTGGCCCGGGACTCCTTCACCGTCTTCACAGGGGTCTCCTGGGTCGGCTCCACTGCCGCGTCGTCCATCTCAACCACGCCCGCGGTCGATCCATTCCCACTGCGGGCAGGCTTGGTCGGCGACGGGCGACTGTCCGTGGTCCGGCGAGCGCGACTTCCGCCCCGCGCCAGTCGGGCACGGGCGGCCCCAGCTGCTCCTCGGGTGGCGCCCCCGCGGCCTCGCAAGGTCACTCCGGCTTCCTTCAACATCCCCTGCACCCAGCCATAGGAGCGGCCAAGATCATCGGCCATGGACCTGATGGCCTCGCCCTGGGCATAGCGCTCTGCCAGCTCCTTGCCCAGCGCAATGCGCTGGTCACCGACGATTCGCACACCAGGCGCCAGTCGTGGCTTGCGCTGCCTTCCGCTTGTCGATTCCGTCATGGCCCCGCTCCTTTGTCTCGCTTCCACCGCTGCCCTGCCGGTGTGTCCAAGATCAAATCACGTTGGGCGACGAAAACCAGCCGCCGCTCCGCGACTGGCGACCGTTTGCTGGCCAAGCGGCACCATGACCACGCCGGGAAGCCTGGAGGAGGCCCAGCACGCTCAATCAGGCCCAGCACGCTCGATCAGGCCCAGCACGCTCGATCAGGCCAGGGCCACGATCTCCCGGTAGTCCTCGCTCCACAGGTCCTCGTCCCCATCCGGGAGCAGCAGCACCCGATCGGGGTCGAGCGCGTCCACAGCGCCGGCATCGTGGGTGACCAGGACGATCGCGCCGGTGTAGGTCTTGATCGCCTTCAACACCTCCTCGCGGCTGGCGGGGTCGAGGTTGTTGGTGGGCTCGTCGAGCAGGAGCACATTGGCCGAGCTGACGACCAGCATGGCCAGGGCCAGTCGGGTCTTCTCACCGCCCGAGAGCACGCGGGCGGGCTTTTCCACGTCGTCGCCCGTGAACAGGAAGCTGCCCAGCACCTTGCGGCATTCGGTGGCATTCATGTTGGGCGCGCTCGCGACCATGTTGTCCAGGACGCTCGCCGAGAGGTCGATCAGGTCGTGCTCCTGGGCGAAATAGCCGATCCTGAGGCCATGACCAGGGATCAGACGGCCGGTGTCGGACTCCTCCACCCCGGCGAGGATGCGCAACATCGTGGTCTTGCCCGCACCGTTGAGCCCCAGGATGACCACCTTGGAGCCCTTGTCGATCGCAAGATCGACACCGGTGAAGACCTCGAGTGATCCGTAGGACTTGCTGAGGCCCTCAGCCATCAAGGGCACCTTGCCCACCGGCGCTGGCTCGGGGAAGCGGATGCTGGCCACCCGGTCCGCCTCGCGCTCCGCCTCCAGCCCGGAAAGCATCCGTTCGGCCCGTCGCGCCATGTTGTGGGCGGCGGCCGCCTTGGTGGCCTTGGCACCCAGCTTGTCGGCCTGCAGCAACAACTGCGCCGCCTTCTTCTCGGCATTGGCACGTTCGCGACGGCGCCGCTTCTCGTCCGTCTCGCGCTGCTTCAGGTAGAGCTTCCACCCCATCGAGTAGATGTCGATCTCTGCCCGGTTCGCGTCCAGGTGGAAGACCTTGTTGACCGTCGCCTCCAGCAGTCCCGTGTCGTGGCTGATCATGAGCAGGGCACCGGGATAGGTCTTGAGGAAGTCGCGCAACCAGCTGATCGAGTCCGCGTCCAGGTGGTTGGTCGGCTCGTCGAGCAGCAGGGTGTCGGCGCCGGAGAACAGGATTCGGGCCAGCTCGATGCGGCGGCGCTGACCACCCGAAAGGTTCTGCAGCGGCTCGGCGAGCACCCGGTCGGGCAGGTTGAGGTTGGCCGCAATCCGGTGGGCCTCGCTCTCGGCCCCATAACCGCCGGCCGAGATGAACTGTGCCTCGGCCTTGGCATAGGCGCTCATCGCCTGCTCTCGTTCGGCTCCCGTGGCCGAGCTCATCTTCTCTTCGAGATCACGCATCTTGATGATCACGCGATCGAGTCCCCGAGCCGACAGGATGCGGTCTCGGGCCAGCATGCTCAGGTCGCCGTCGCGGGGATCCTGCGGGAGGTAGCCGAGCTGACCGGAACGGGTCACCTGCCCACCGGCGGGCAGGCCTTCACCGGCCAGGATTCGAGTGAGGGTGGTCTTGCCGGCGCCATTGCGCCCCACCAGACCGATCCGGTCTCCAGGGATCACCTGGAAGGAGATGGGAGACAACAACAGGCGGGCACCCGCCCGAACTTCGAGATCCTTGACTTGCAGCACGTCGTCAAGTGTCCCATCCCGACCCCCAATGCCACTAAACCGCTAGCGTCGGGCCATGACGACCCGTCGCCTGTTCACCGCTGTGCTCCCCCCAATCGAGGCCATCGAAGAGCTCGACGAACAGGTCCTGCGGAAACGAAGCCTGCGAGGGCCCCGGGTCCGTTGGACCCCGACCCACCAGTGGCACATCACGCTGTTGTTCACACCCCAAGTCCACGAGGATCTGATCGACGACTACACTGCAGCACTCGAAAATGCAGCGCTGCAGGTGCCCTCCTTCGAGCTGGGCGTGGCCGGGGGCGGTGCCTTCCCTCGACGCGACCGCGCACGTCACCTCATTGCACTGCTCGACGACCCCTCGAATGGTCTGGGGCAGCTGGCCTCGGCACAGCGCGACGCGGCCCGAAGCCTGGGCATCCACTTCGACCCACGCCCCTACCGGCCGCACCTGACCCTGGGGCGACTTGACCGCCCCGCTCCTCTGGACGAACGGTGGGCGTGGCTCGACGCGCTACGCACGGCGCGATGGAGGGTGGGATCCGCCGCCCTGGTGCACTCGACCCTCGGCCCGAAGGGCGCCGAACACCGTGTGATACAGGAGTACACACTCGGCTGACCAGTGAAGTGTGGCTCCCGTTTCGGGAGATCCACATCCACAGCACGCAAGAAGGCGGCCGCCGGCTCCCAAAGCGTGGAACCGGCGGCCGGACGAGACTCAGGCCGGCTATCAGCTGAGCAGCTTCAGGCGGGCCGGGTCATCCTTGAAGGCCTCCTTGGCGTTGTCCTTGGTGACCACCACGGGATCGAGGGCGTAGACCGGGACGTCGATCTTGCCGTTGTTCTCCTTCTCGGAGGGCTCGGGCAGTGTCTCGCCCTTCTGCATGGCCTTGATCAGCTCGACGGCCTTGCCGACCAACAGCTTGGTGGGCTTGGCGACGGTGGACCACTGCTCGCCCTTCCAGATGCTGATGACGGACTCGTTCTCCGCATCCAGGCCATCAACGACCGGAACCGCCTGGCCGGCCTGCTTGCAAGAAGTCAGGATGGCGCGGGCGATGCCGTCATTCGGGGCCAGCACGCCGTCGATCTTCTTGCCCTGGTAGGAGCCAGCCAGCAGCGAGTCCATCCGAGACTGCGCCTTGGCATTGCTCCAGTTCTCGGTGCCGCACTTGTCGAAGGAGGTCTGTCCGGACAGGACCTTCAGGGTGCCGTCGTCGATCTTGGGCTGCAGCACGCTCATGGCGCCCTTGAAGAAGTTCGGGGCATTCGGGTCGGTGGGACCACCGCCGAAGAGCTCGATGTTGTAGGGGCCGGAGCCCTTGCGCGCCTTGAGGCCGTCGAGGAGCGACTGGCCCTGCAGCTCACCGGTGCGCACGGAGCCGAACTGGGTGACGGCATCCACGGCGTCGGTGTTCTCGATCAGGCGGTCGTAGCCAATCACCTTGATGCCGGCGCTCTTGGCCTGGCCCAGGACATCGCCCAACTGCTTGCCGTCGACGGGACCGACGACGATGACCTTGCAACCCTGCTGGATCATTGCACTGATCTGCTGTTGCTGTGTGGGGGCGGAGTTCTCGGCGGACTGCACGACGGCCTTCATCCCGGCCTCCTTCAACTGGGAGGTGAACAGGTCCTGTGCCTCCTTCCAGTTCTGGGTTCCCAGCCAGGGCAGGGAGATGCCGATCGAGGCGTCGGAGGCGAAGCCGGCCGAGCCGCTGGAGGCGGAAGCGCTCGCCGCGGAGCCGCCGCGGTCGGAGCCGCCACAGGCGCTCAGCCCAACCAGGGCGGTCATGCCGGCAGCACCGCCGAGCAGGGACCTACGGGTGACCTTCATGGGTTCTTCCTTTCGTGGTGCCGAGGGACCTCGACGTGGATGTGCGGGACGTCTTCGTCCCGCGGGTGTGGGGCGGTTCAGTTGGCGGCGGGATCGGCCTGGACGGCCGGCGCCTCGGGGGTCTGGTCGACGGGGGCAGCGGGGACGGGCTTGTCATCTGTCAGCTTGCTGCCGCCGGTCAGCCGGCCGATGATCGAGGGGCGTCCCTGGGTCTTGTTCCAGACGTCGAAGGCGACGGCGGCCAGCAGCACCAAGCCCTTGGTGACCTGCGTCTGACCAGCGGAGACACCCATCAGCATCAGTCCGGAGTTGAGCACGGCCATCACCAGGCCACCGATCATGGAGCCCACGACGGTGCCGATGCCGCCGCTGACGGCGGCGCCACCGATGAAGACTGCGGCAATCACGTCGAGCTCCCAGCCCACACCGTCGGCAGCAGCAGCACCATTGGCCCGGCCGATGTAGAGGATGCCGGCCAGCGCGGCCAGGAAGGACATGTTGAGCATGACCAGGAAGTAGGTCCGCTGGACGTTCACGCCGCTCAAGCCGGCGGCGGCCTTGTTGCCACCCACCGCGTAGACGTGACGTCCGAAGCGGGTCCGCTCGGTCATGACGTGGTAGATGATCGCCAGCACCAGCAGGATCACGCCGGGGATCGGGAAGGAGGTGCCAGCGTGGCCGGAGCCGAACAGCCAGGTGACATAGCCAATGACCACGGACACCAGGACAATGCGTGCAATGCTCGCCCACAGCGGGGCCTCATGCCCGCGACGGACGGCCTGCTTGCGTCGGCCCAGCTCGTGGAAGACGTACCAGGCGATGCCCAGCAGGCCGAGCAGCAGGGTGGAGTTGTTCATTCCGGTGAACGCGGGGCCCCACTCGGGCAGGTAGCCGGCACCGAAGAAGCTGAGCTCCTTGGGGGCCTGGAGCGTGATGGAGCTGGACAGCCAGGTCAACAGGCCACGGAAGATCATCATGCCGGCCAGCGTCGTGATGAAGCCGGGGATCCCCACCTTCGCCAGCCAGAAGCCGTGCCAGGCCCCGATCAGGACGCCCAGCACAAGGCCACCGAGCACGGCGACCATCCAGTTGAGCCCATGACTGGCCACCAGCCAAGCGACGACGTAGCCGACGAAACCAGCCACCGAACCGACGGACAGATCGATCTGGCCGATCACGATCACCATCAGCATGCCAAGCGCCATGATCAGCACGTAGGCGTTGCCGGAGATGACGCTCTGCATGTTGGCGGGAGTGAGCATCCGGTGCCCGGACATGATGTCGAAACCGACCGCCAGCACGACGAGCGCAAGGATCATCGTGTACTGCTGGAGGTTGTTGCCGAGGACTTGCTTGATCGCCTTCATTGTTCTTCCCGTGCCTGTCAGTTGAGCGCCGGGGCGGCCGGCTGCGGTTGGGTGGGGGCCGACATGGTGGTCATCCGGCGCATCAGGGTCTCCTGGTCCGCGTCGGCGGCGTCGAGGCAACCGGTGATCCGGCCCTCACAGATGGTGTAGATCCGGTCACTGACGCCGAGCAGCTCGGGCAGTTCGGAGGAGATCATGATCACGGCCTTGCCCTCGTCGGCGAGCTTGTGGATCAGCTTGTAGATCTCGTACTTGGCGCCGACGTCGATGCCGCGGGTGGGCTCGTCGAGGATCAGCACCTTGGGCTCGGGGTACATCCACTTGGCCAGCACAACCTTCTGCTGGTTGCCGCCGGACAGGGTGCCGACGCCGACATCGGTGGTGGGGGTCTTGATCCGCAGGTCCGTGCGGTACTGGTTGGCCACGTCCTTCTCCCGCCCCAGGTCCAGCAGGAAACCCTTGATGATGGCCTTGAGGTTGGCCGCAGTGACGGTGGTCTTGATGGAGTCCAGCAGGTTCAGGCCCAGCGTCTTGCGGTCTTCCGTGACATAGGCGATGCCCAGGTCGATGGCCTGCTGCACCGTCTTCGGCGCCACCTGCTTCCCGTCGAGGATCATCTCCCCGCCGCGGTAGATGCCGTAGCTGCGGCCGAACAGGCTGCGGGCCAGCTCGGTGCGCCCGGCCCCCATCAGCCCGGCGAAGCCGACGATCTCGCCCGCCCGGACATTGAAGTTGGCGTGCTTGGTGACCAGGCGGCCCGGCACGTCGGGGTGCTCGACGGTCCAGTCCTTGACCTCCAGCAGCACCTCGCCGGGATTCGACTCGTGGTCCGGGTAGCGGTTCTCGATGGAGCGGCCCACCATCGCCTTGATGATCCGGTCCTCGTCCACCTGGCCGGCCACCACGTCATAGGTCTCGACGGTCTTCCCGTCGCGGATCACGGTGACGGCGTCGCTGATGGCGGCGATCTCGTTGAGCTTGTGGCTGATCATGATCTGGGTGATGCCCTTGGCCTTCAGGCCGCGCATCAGGTCCAGCAGGTTGGCCGAGTCGTCCTCGTTGAGGGCGCTGGTGGGCTCGTCGAGGATCAGCAGCCGAACATTCTTGCTCAGCGCCTTGGCGATCTCCACCAGCTGCTGCTGGCCGACGCCGAGCCGCTTGATCGGGGTGTCCGGGTTGATGTCCAGGCCGACGCGGGCCAACAGGTCCATGGCGCGCACGCGCGCCTCCTGCCAGTTGATCAGGCCGTGGGCGGTCAGCTCGTCGCCCAGGAAGATGTTCTCCGTCACCGACAGCTCGGGGATCAGCGCCAGCTCCTGGTGGATGATCACGATGCCCTGGGCCTCGGAGTCCTTGATGCCGCCGAAGCGCATCTCCGACCCGTCGAAGATGATCTCGCCCTCATAGCTGCCGTGCGGGTAGACGCCGGAGAGCACCTTCATCAGGGTGGACTTGCCGGCGCCGTTCTCACCGCAGATGGAGTGGATGTCCGCCCGACGCACCCGCATCGTGACGTCATCGAGTGCCCGGACGCCCGGGAAGGTCTTCGTGATGCCGCGCATCTCGAGGATGGTGTGTGGCTCGTCGGCCATGCGCTCGTCTCCTTTGACTCGCATCCGGTGGCGCTCGCGCCCCACCGGAGTCGCTTCACGGTAGATCCGCGTCGGAGTTGGCGTCAAGACTTGAATTCAAGAATGGTCAGTTCGTGCTCATTCCTTCAGGTTGACCGGCGTCTTGACTTTGGGACCTGAACGAAAGATGGTCATGTGACAGGCTGTCCCTCGACGGCCCAGAACGATGAATTCGCGACGCAGGAGGTGGCACCGTGGCATCGGCCGCCGGCACCTCCACGTCCCCCGGTTCCCAGACGTCCCTGCGTGTACGCAACAGCCTCCGCATCGTGGACGCGGTGCGCACCTTCGGGGCCATCACCCAGGTGGAGCTCGCCGCTGCCACCGGCCTGTCCCCGGCCACCGTCTCCAACATCGTCAAACAGCTCGAGGCCGACGGACGGCTGGTGACCAGCGCCACCACCCGCTCCGGCCGCAGGGCCCAGCAGGTCAGCCTCGCGCGCACCTCGGCCCTCGGCTTCGGGGTGCACATCGGACCGCGCACCCTCGACGCCTATCTGGGCGACGCATCCCATACCGTGCAGCATTCCCGCCACCTCCCCCTGCCGCACGAGCACCGCTACGACACCACCCTGGACCGCGTCGCCCTGCTGGCCGGCGAGGCCTCCGAGGAGGTCGGTGCGAGCCTCGACGACGTCGCCGCGATCGGCGTCGCCCTGCCCGACGTGCTGGCCGCCCAGCTCACCGCCGGGTCCCTGCCCGGATGGGAGGATGTCGACGTCGTCCAGACCCTGTCCCAGCGGCTCGACCGTCCGGTCACCCTGGAGCGCCAGGCCGATGCCGGCGCCGTCGCGGAGTACCGCTTCGGTGCCCTGCGCGGCGCCGAGGTGGCCCTCCTCGTCCGGGTCGGGGACGGGGTGGAGGCCGCCCTGTTGGTGAATGGGCGACCGCACCGTGGTCGCTCGCCGGCCGTGGGGGCGCTGGGCCATGTGCAGGTGGATCCCGGCGGAGCCATGTGCCGTTGCGGCGCCCGCGGCTGCCTGAACACGCTGCTGTCCGCCGTCGCGCTGGCCGACCTGCTGCGCCTCAGCCACGGCCCGATGGGTCTGCGACAGATCGTCCAGGCCTGCCGGCACGGCGACGCCGGGTGCCGCCAGGTGGTGCAGGACGGGGCGGCCGCACTGGGGCGCGTGGTGGCCAACACCGCCATGGTGCTGGGGCCGGACCGGATCGTGGTCAGCGGAGAACTCGCAGAGACCGGGGAGGTCCTGCTCGGCCCGGTGCGCGAGGCGCTCGCCGCACGCACGCTGCTCGGGGATGTCGACGACCTGCTGGTCCTCCCCCAACTCGGACGTGACGCCGAGGCGATGGGGGTGGCGGCACTGGCCCTCGAAAGGAGGACCCCATGAGCCAGGCACTGCTCAGCCTTCGCCGGATCACCCGTACCTTCGGTGGCGTCCAGGCCGCCGTCGAGGTGGACCTCGACGTGCACCGCGGCGAGGTCGTCGCGCTGGTCGGGGACAATGCGGCCGGCAAGTCCACCATCGCCCGGATCGTGGGCGGCGTGCTGCAGCCCACTGCCGGGGAGATCCGGTTCGACGGGCGCCCGGTCACCATCGGGTCGCCGCGTGCCGCCACCCAGCTCGGCATCGCGTCGGTCTTCCAGGAGTCGTCGCTGGTGGAGAACCTCGACGTCGTCGACAACCTCTACCTCGGTCAGGAACTGCGCACCCGAATCGGGCTGCTGGACCACCACCGGATGCGGGAACAGGCCCGGCACCACCTCGGCGCCCTGAGCGCCCGGGTTCCTGACCCCTCGGTACCGCTGCGCCAGCTGTCCGCCGGGCAACGCCAGTGCGTCGCGATCGCCCGCACGCTGGTCAGCGACCCCAGCCTGGTGGTGCTCGACGAGCCCACCGCCTCCCTGTCGGTGAGCCAGACGGCCGAAGTGCTGAGTTACATCGACGGCCTGCGGGACCAGGGCCTGGGTGTCATCCTGATCAGCCACAACCTGGGCGACGTGCGGGCCATCGCGGACCGGATCGAGGTGCTGCGCCACGGCCGCAACAACGGCAGCTTCCTGGCCGACGAGGCGAGCTACGAGGCCGTGCTCGCGGCGATCACCGGCGCCACCCACGTCCACGCACCACGACGAGGCTGACCGAAAGTCAGACATAACTGACCTTTGGTCCATCGGTCAGAGCTTTCCCGAACACGCGCCCCGGGGCCGGATGAGCGTGCAATCACCGACGCCATACGAGAGAATCCCTGTGGTGGTTGACATTGCGAGCGATCAAAGATCGGGCGCTTGGTGTCCCACGCGTGCCGCGCCTCTGGCTGCAGCACAACACGCCAACGGCGGACCGGAACCCCTGTGGGGGAGGTTCGGGTCCGCCGTTGGTCTGTTCCCGGGACGGAGCCGACGACTCGTCGCCAGGCCGCCCGCGGCAGGGCGGGGATTCCCGTCAGGTCAGACGTTGAAGCCGATCGAGCGCAGCTGCTCGCGGCCATCATCGCTGATCATCTCCAGCGACCACGGCGGCAGCCAGACCCAGTTGATGGTTGCGCTGTTGACCAGGCCTTCGAGGGCGGCGTGGGTGTCGTCCTCGATCCGGTCGGTCAACGGGCAGGTCGGGCTGGTGAGCGTCATGTCGATGGTGCAGTCATTGTTCTCATCGACGTGGATGCCGTAGACGAGGCCGAGGTCAACCACGTTGACCATCAGTTCGGGGTCGACCACGTCACGCATGGCCTCCTCGACGTCCTCGACGCTGGTGACTCCAGCGGCGGGCGCGCCGGTGGGCAGCTCGTCCTTGACCAGATCGGACGGGCGCTGCCCGGCGCCCGCCTCGGGCGTGGCCTGGGTGGCCTCTACAGGGGTGTTGGACACCGCATTCTCCTTGCTTGTTGAAGTGTGTGGGTTCAGCCCTGGCCGGTCTGGGCGCGCAGGATGGCATCGCGCACCGCGGACCAGCCGAGCATGGCGCACTTGACGCGAGCCGGGAACTGCGAGACGCCGACGAAGGCAATGCCGTCCTCCAGCCGGTCCTCGTCGGGCTCCGCCTTGCCCTGGCTCTGCATCATCTCGAGGAACTCGTCGTGCAGTGCCATGGCATCGGCCACCTCCCGATCGATGAGCAATTCGCTCATCACACTGGTGGAGGCCTGCGAGATCGAACATCCCTCGGCGTGGTAGCTCACGTCCTGGATCCGGCTGCCGTCCAGCTGGACCCGCAGGGTGATCTCGTCGCCGCACGACGGGTTCACGTGGTGCACCTCGGCCTGGAAGGGATCCCGGAGACCGGAGTTCAGCTTCTCCCGGTAGTGGTCCAGGATGATCTCCTGGTACATGCTCTCGACGCTCATGCCCGTCCCTCCTTGCTCGGTGCCGCAGCGCTGGCGCGCTGTTCGCGACGCCGACGGATCCTGCTGCCGTCGGCCCCGCTCATCTTGGAACCAAAGAAGTCCCTGGTCCATTCCAGTGCGCTGGCCAGGGCCTCCACCTCATCGGGAGTGGTGTAGAGATATCCCGAGGCCCGCACGGAGGATTGGATGCCCAACCGGTCATGCAAGGGGCGCGCACAGTGCTGGCCGCCACGGATCGCGACGCCCCGCGAGTCCAGCATCTGCATGATGTCGTGCGGGTGCACCCCGTCCAGTGCGAAGGCGACCGCTCCTCCACGATCCACGGCCTCGGTGGGGCCCAGGATGCGCAGGCCGTCGATCTGCTGCAGCCGGGACAACATCAGCTGGGTGATCTTGTGCTCGTGCTGCGCAATCGCGTCCATGCCGATCGCATCGACGTAGTCGATCGCCGCCGCGAGCCCCACGGCCTGGGCGATCGGGGGCGTTCCGGCCTCGAAACGGTGGGGCGGCGGGGCGAAGGTGGAACCGGTCATCCGGACCACTTCGATCATCTCTCCGCCGCCCAGGAATGGGGGCAGGCTCTCCAGCAACTCCATCCGACCCCACAGGATGCCCACCCCGGTGGGACCGCAGATCTTGTGGCCGGTGAAGACGAGCACATCGCAGCCGAGCGCGGACACGTCGGTGGCGCGCTGCGGCACCCCCTGGGAGCCATCCACCACCACGGTGGCTCCCACCGCGTGGGCCTGTTCGGCGATCCGGGCGACGGGATTGACCGTGCCCAGCACATTGCTGATCCAGGTCAGCGAGACCACCTTGGTGTGCTCATTGACCAGCCCTTCCCGCTCGGCTGCCTCGAGGTCCAGTCGGCCGTCGTCGGTGATGTCGAACCAGCGGAGCGTCGCACCCGTGCGCTCACAGACCAGCTGCCACGGAACGATGTTGGAGTGGTGCTCCATCACGCTCACCAGAACCTCGTCGCCCGGCTTCAGGCCGGCACCCAGAGTGTTCGCCGCGAGGTTGAGGGCCTCCGAGGCATTCTTGGTGAAGACCACCTCCTCCGGCTGCGCCGCGCCGATGAAGCGGGCAATGCGAGCGCGTGCGCCCTCGAAGGCCTGGGTGGCCTCGCCACCGAGCATGTGCATGGCGCGGGCCACATTGGCATTGTGCTGCAGGTAGTGCTCGCTGATCGCATCGGCCACTTGGCGCGGCTTCTGCGAGGTGTTGGCGCTGTCGAGGTAGACCAGCGGATGCTCGCCCACGGTGCGGGAGAGGATCGGGAAGTCGGCCCGGATGCGTTCCACGTCGAGGCCCAGCGGGGCCTGTGACTGGTTCATGGTGGTGCTCCTTGTCCGGGGCTCTCGTGGGGAGCCCTGTGGTGGACGGGCCCGGGGGGGGGGGGCGCGGCCCGGGGGCGCCCCCCCCGCGCCGGGGGGCGCCGCGCCCGCGCGCCCCCCCCCCCCACGACGGGTGTGGCTCAGGCCTGGGCGGCCTGCAGGTACTTCTCGTAGCCCTCGGACTCCAGCTGCTCGGCCAGCTCCTTGCCACCCTCGGCCACCATGCGGCCGTCGACGAAGACGTGCACGTGGGTGGGGTTCACATAGCGCAGGATGCGGGTGTAGTGGGTGATGAGCAGCACGCCGCGGTCGCCCTGGGCGCTGTAGCGGTTGATGCCCTCGCTCACGACGCGCAGCGCGTCGATGTCCAGACCGGAGTCGGTCTCGTCGAGCACGGCCATCTTCGGGTTCAGCAGCTCCAGCTGCGCGATCTCGTGGCGCTTCTTCTCACCACCGGAGAAGCCCTCGTTCACCGAGCGGGCGCCGAACTCCTTGTCCAGGTTCATGCGCTCCAGGGCGGCGTTGACGTCCTTGACCCAGGTGCGCACCTTGGGTGCCTGGCCGTCGAGCGCGGTCTTGGCGCTGCGCAGGAAGTTGGCGACGGAGACTCCGGGCACCTCGACGGGGTACTGCATGGCCAGGAAGAGCCCGGCGCGGGCACGCTCGTCGACGCTCATCTCGGTGATGTCCTGCCCCTCCAGGAGGACCTTGCCCGAGGTGATGGTGTACTTCGGGTGGCCGGCGATCGAGTAGGCCAGGGTGGACTTGCCCGAACCGTTGGGGCCCATGATGGCGTGCACCTCGCCGTCATTGATCGTCAGGTTGACGCCCTTGAGGATCGGCTTGGGGCCGTTCTCGGTCTCGACGTCCACGTGCAGGTCGATGATTTCCAGCTTCGACATCTCAGTTCTCCTTGTCGGCCGCGGCAGCGGCCGCAGAATCGTTCTCGTTGGTGGTGATCGGGTTGTCCAGGTCGACGAGCACGCGCCCATCGGTGACGCGGGTGGGGAAGACCGCCACCGGCTCGGTGGCCGGCAGGTCGAGTGCCTCCCCATTGCGCAGGTCGAATCGGGCGCCGTGGCGCCAGCACTCGATGGTGCAGCCCTCGACCTCGCCCTCGCTGAGCTTGATCTGGGCGTGCGAGCACTCGTCGGTGATGGCGAAGATGTCCTCCCCCACCTTGACGATGGCCAGTTCGGCCGGTGTCTGACCGGGGCGCTCCAGGGCCACGCGCAGGGCGTCGCTCCCCAGGTCGGTCAGGGCACAGGCGTCGACGAAGCTCACCGCTCGCCTTCGGCTGCGGCAGCTTCCAGGAAGGCCAACTCCTCCTCGACGGCCTCCACCAGCCGGGCCTCGATGTCCTCGATGCCGATGCGGCGGATGATCTCGAAGAAGAAGCCCTGCACCACCAGACGACGGGCCTCCTGCTCGGGAATGCCCCGGCTCATCAGGTAGAAGAGGTGGGCATCGTCGAAGTGACCGGTGGTCGACGAGTGGCCGGCTCCGGCGATCTCACCGGTCTCGATCTCCAGGTTCGGCACGCTGTCGGCCTTGCAGCCGTCCGTGAGGACCAGGTTCTTGTTGGCCTCGTAGGTCTCGATCTCCTCGGCCGCCTTGCGGATCAGCACGTCGCCGATCCACACCGAGTGCGCCCCCTTGCCCTGCAGAGCACCGCGGTAGTCCACATTGCTCTTGGTGCGGGGCTCGTTGTGGTCCACGAAGATCCGGTGCTGGATGTGCTGGCCCTCGTCCACGAAGTAGAGCCCGTACTGCTCCAGCTCTCCACCAGGACCGTCATAGCGGACGTCCTCCTGCAGGCGGATGACGTCACCGCCGAGCGAGGCGGTGATCAGGCGCACATGCGCGTCACGGCCCACCAGGACGGAACGCTGGCCGCCATGCACGGCATCGTCGGCCCAGTCCTGCAGGGTGACCACGGTCACCTGCGCTCCGGGGGACACCCGGATGTCGGTCTTCTCGGCGAAGGTGGCGCTGCCCTTGAAGTGCAGGACCAGGGTCACCTCGGCGTGCGAGCCGATCGTGACCACGGTCTGCTCGCTCACGACGCCGCCCTGGCCGGTTCCGGTGAGCACGACGGGCTCGGTCACCTGGCTGTCGGCCGGAACGTCGATGTGCACGCCATAGGCGGCATTCTGGCTGGCCAGCGCGGCCACCCGGTCGGTGGGCGCCTCGACGGCGAGCTCGCGGGCACGAGCCACATCGATCTGCTCCATGGTGACGCCGGCGGGGATGGAGGTCTCCCAGCCCAGATTGTCGGTGCTGCCCTGGGCCGCGAGCAGCGGGGCAATGCGCTTCATCGGGGTGAAGCGCCAGATCTCTTCACGGCCGGTGGGCTCGGGGTGGTCCTGGACATCCCAGGAGGGCGTCGGGTGCAGGTGTGAGGCAACCGTCTCGAGCTCGAGTGCGCTCGCCACAGCGGGTGCGGTGTCAGTGGACAACTGTGTGCTTCCTTCTTGGTCTTTGGGCAGCTGGGGAGACGGTGACGACGACAACGCGGCCACCGTGGCCCGGGGCGGACGGGAGTGCCCGCCCCGGGTCGTCGTCGGGGATCAGCCGACGGCACCCTCCATCTGCAGCTCGATGAGACGGTTCAGTTCCAGGGCGTACTCCATCGGGAGCTCCCGTGCGATCGGCTCGACGAAGCCTCGCACGATCATGGCCATGGCCTCGTCCTCCTCCAGACCACGCTGCATCAGGTAGAAGAGCTGGTCGTCGGAGACCTTGGAGACGGTGGCCTCGTGGGCCATCGAGACGTCGTCCTCCCGGACGTCGACATAGGGGTAGGTGTCCGAGCGGCTGATCTGGTCAACCAGGAGAGCGTCGCACTTGACGCTCGAAGCGGAGTGGCTGGCGCCCTCCTGCACCTCAACCAGACCGCGGTAGGAGCTGCGGCCACCGCCACGAGCGACCGACTTGGAGACGATCGAGGAGCTGGTGTTGGGCGCGCAGTGCACCATCTTGGAGCCCGCATCCTGGTGCTGGCCCTCGCCTGCGAAGGCGATCGACAGCGTCTCGCCCTTGGCGTGCTCGCCCATCAGGTAGACAGCCGGGTACTTCATGGTCACCTTGGAGCCGATGTTGCCGTCGATCCACTCCATGGTGGCGCCCTCCTCACAGGAGGCACGCTTGGTCACCAGGTTGAAGACATTGTTCGACCAGTTCTGGATGGTGGTGTAGCGGACGCGGGCATTCTTCTTCACCACGATCTCCACGACGGCCGAGTGCAGCGAGTCCGACTTGTAGATCGGCGCGGTGCAGCCCTCGACGTAGTGCACATAGGAGCCCTCGTCGGCGATGATCAGCGTCCGCTCGAACTGGCCCATGTTCTCCGTGTTGATGCGGAAGTAGGCCTGCAGCGGGATCTCGACGTGGACGCCCTTCGGGACGTAGATGAAGGAGCCGCCCGACCACACGGCGGTGTTCAGCGCGGAGAACTTGTTGTCACCGGTGGGGATGACGGTGCCGAAGTACTCCTGGAAGAGCTCCGGGTACTCCTTCAGCGCCGTGTCGGTGTCCAGGAAGACGACGCCCTGACGCTCCAGCTCCTCGTTGATCTTGTGGTAGACCACCTCGGACTCGTACTGGGCGGCGACGCCAGCCACCAGGCGGGCCTTCTCGGCCTCCGGGATGCCCAGCTTGTCGTAGGTGTTCTTGATGTCCTCGGGGAGATCCTCCCAGGACTGGGCCTGCCGCTCGGTGGAGCGCACGAAGTACTTGATGTTGTCGAAGTCGATCTCCGAGAGGTCCGCACCCCAGGTGGGCATCGGCTTGCGACCGAAGAGCTTGAGGCCCTTCAGACGCATGTCGAGCATCCACTCGGGCTCGTCCTTCAGCTCCGAGATGTTCTTCACCACGGCCTCGTTCAGACCACGCTGCGCGGCCGCGCCGGCCTCGTCCTTGTCATGCCAGCCGAAGCGGTAGTTGCCCAGGGCGTCCAGGTGCTCGTCCTGCGAGGCGCCCGTGCCGGGGACGACCGGCTTGTTCTGCAGGTCAGTCATGGTGTCAGTTGGCCTTTCGATTGGGATCTTGGCTGTCGAGTCCTCGGGAGTGCCCGCCGGTTGCGAGCTCCTGGGGACTGAAGAGCGGGATGTTCGTGGTGCAGATGCCGTCGCCGTGGGCGATGGTTGCGAGCCGCTGGACATGACTGCCCAGCAGGCGGCTGAAGAGCTGCGTCTCTGCCTCGCACAGCTCGGGGAACTCCTCCGCCACGTGCGCCACTGGGCAGTGGTGCTGGCAGAGTTGTTCGCCCATCTGGGCGGGCTTGACGCTCGCCACATAGCCGTCGGTGTTCAGCGCCTGGGCCAGGACCTCCGAGGCCGTGGCCGTGGGTTGTTCCTCCCGGATCCGATGGAAGGCCTGCTCGACGTCGGCCACCCGTTGGGCCGCAAGGGCGTTGACCGCGGTGGGGCCGGCAGCCCGCACGAGCTGCCGCAGCGCCTGCAGCGCCAGCTCGTCGTAGGCCTGGTGGAAATTGCGTCGGCCTCGATCGGTCAGCGCGAAGACCTTGGCCGGACGGCCTCGTCCGCGCTGCCCACGCACCCGCTGTTCGCGCGGCTCGATGTGCCCCTGCTCGGTGAGGACTCCCAGGTGACGGCGGATGGCCGCGGGGGTGAGTGTGAGACGCTCTCCCAGCTCAACGGCCGTGCTCGGGCCGTCCTCCAGGATCGCGCGCGCCACTCGTTCGCGGGTGGACTCGTCCTCCTCCACCTCCACGACGGCAGGCTGCACGCCGCGCATGACTGTCTCGTCGCTGGTTTTCACAACACCATTCTTACCTATTTCGCCACGAAGACAACAAGTAAGCCTTGCCTCACTCGACGAGTTCCACGATTCGGACAGAACTTTCCACACTGCAAGCAGGACGATCGTCATTCAGCTGATCCACAGGTGATTCGGTGGGGCGGGGGTCGAGCTCGCTTGATCCGGGTGCAAGGATGAACCAGCGCTCCGGCACAGCGGCCGGCGCATCTGCACAGTGTGTGCGCCACAGGGCAATGGTTGGCCCGCGACGATGCACACGAGAGAAAGGCAAGACACCATGAGCTACACCCTGGGTCGCCGCGGCTTCCTCGGCATCGCCGGCCTCGCCGTCGGCGCCACCGCGCTGAGCGCCTGTGGCGGCGAGGAGAAGACCACGTCCTCCAGCACCACCACCACGTCTGCGAGCGCGCCGGCCGCCGCGGCCGGCAGCATCACGGTCTGGACCGACTCCAATCGCGAGCCCATCCTCAAGCCCGTCGCCGCCAAGTTCAAGGCGGACACCGGCGTCGACGTGAA
Organism: Luteococcus sp. Sow4_B9; assembly: GCF_052116585.1. Lineage (NCBI taxonomy): Bacteria > Bacillati > Actinomycetota > Actinomycetes > Propionibacteriales > Propionibacteriaceae > Luteococcus > Luteococcus sp. Sow4_B9. The sequence goes on from NZ_JBQKKT010000014.1 coordinate 63,684, forward strand.
GCTGGTCGTCAAGGACTTCGGCAAGCTGGCCGACGACTTCGTCACCCAGGTCCCCACGGGCAAGGGCCCCGACGCGTCGATCATGCCGCACGACGCCACCGGGCGCCTGGTGCAGAACGGTGTGGTGGCCCCCATCGAGCTGGGCGACGCCAGCCTTTTCGAGGACGTCGCCGTCCAGGCCTTCACCTACGAGGGCCAGGTCTACGGCCTGCCCTACTCCACCGAGTCGATCGCAATCCTGCGCAATACCGCGCTGGCCCCCGACGCCACCCCGGCCACCTTCGACGAGATGGTCGAGGCCGGCAAGAAGGTCGTCGCCAGCGGCAAGGCCAAGTACCCCTTCCTGGTGGGCCTGGATGCCAAGACCTCCGACCCCTTCCACCTGTACCCCTTCCAGACCTCCTTCGGAGCCCCGTTCTTCGAGCTCGGGGACAAGGGATTCGACGCCAGCAAGCTTGCTATGGGCGGCGCCAATGGCGCCAAGTTCGCCCAGTGGCTGGCCGACCAGGGCAAGGCCGGAGTCCTCAACCTGAACATCTCGGGTGACATCGCCAAGGCCCAGTTCTTCGCCGGCAAGACGCCCTACTTCCTCACCGGACCGTGGAACCTGGCCGATGCCAAGAAGGCCGGCATCAAGTACGCCATCGACTCCATCCCCAAGGCTGGCGACCAGGAGGCCCAGGCCTTCGTGACCGTCCAGGGCCTCGTGATGTCCGCCAAGACCCAGAACTCGGTGGCCGTCAACAAGTTCCTGGTGGAGTACATCGGTTCCGAGGAGGTGCAGACCGAGCTCTACAAGGAGGGTCTGCGCGCTCCCGCCAACAAGGCGGCCTACGAGGCCGCCAAGGCCGACGCCGATGTGTCCGCCCTCGGCGCCGTCAGCGCCAAGGGCGTCCCGACGCCGAACATTCCCACCATGAGCGGCGTGTGGACGGACTGGGGCACCGCGCAGGCACAGATCATCGGCAAGAAGGCGGCCGATCCCGCCAAGACCTGGGAAGCCATGGTCACCGCACTCAACGGCAAGATCAAGTGATCTGATCCCGTGACCGCACGGCGCTGAGACAGGCCTGGGGCGCCGGGGGGGGGCCCGCCCCCGGGCCCTCCCCACCCCCCGGGCCCAGGCCTGTCCCGCTCCCACGCTCGTCCCACTCCGACGAGAACGCCCTCACGAGAACGCCCTCACGAACACGCCCTCACGAAAACGAAGGCCCATGAAGACCAAGAACCCCGCACTGTCCGGCGCCGAGCGCGAAGCGGTCGTCAACCGCGCACAGGCCACCTATTCCGCCAGCCCACTCGCGTGGATCATCAAACTCGCCGTCCTCGGCGCACTGGATGCGTTGTTGTTGATGGGCGCGTTCACCGCCGTCGCCGCCGGCGCCTGGTGGATCCTCGCCGCGATCATCGTGCTGCTGGTGCTCGTCAACGGCATCTACCTGCCGCCCAACCGCTTCCTGCCGGCCAAGTACCTCTTCCCCGGCCTGGTCTTCCTGAGCATCTTCAGCGTGGGCGTGATCCTCTACACCGTCTACATCTCGTTCACGAACTATGGAGACGGCCACGTCTCGTCCAAGCCCGACGCGATCGCCGCAATCCAGGCCAACAACACCACCCGCGTACCGGGGTCCAAGGCCTACAAGTCCGCCGTCGCCATCAAGGATGGCAAGCTGCAGCTCGTCGTGGTGGATCCCGAGAGCAAGCAGGTCCGGGCCGCCGCAGACCAGGAAGTGCTGGCCGAGGTCCCGGACGTCGAGTTGACCAGCATCGGCGGCATCAAGGACGTACCGGGCTACCAGGTGTTGAGCTTTGCCGAGGTGTCCCAGCGCACCAAGGAGATCACCGCCCTCAAGGTCAAGATCGACGATGACCCGAACTCGGGTTTCATCCGCACCACCACCGGCTCGGCGGCCTACGAGTACAAGTCGACGCTGACCTATGACAAGGCGGCGGACACCTTCACCGACGCGCAGGGCACCGTCTACCACGATTCGGGGCGCGGCTCCTTCGTGACCGACCAGGGCAAGCGCATCGAGCCCGGCTGGAAGGTTGGCGTCGGCTTCGAGAACTTCCAGCGTGCGTTCACCAATGAGGACATCCGCGGCCCCTTCCTGAAGGTGACTGCCTGGACCTTCGCCTTCGCCTTCCTGAGCGTGGCAACCACCTTCGCGCTGGGACTCTTCCTGGCCATCATGTTCAACGAGCCCCGGATGCGCGGCCAGAAGATCTACCGCGTGATGATGATCCTGCCCTACGCCTTCCCCGGATTCCTCTCGGCACTGGTCTGGGCAGGCCTGTTCAACCAGGAGTTCGGCTTCATCAACGAGGTGCTGCTGCAAGGCGCGCGCATTCCCTGGCTGACCGATCCGGTGTGGGCCAAGGTGGCAGTGCTGCTGGTGAACCTGTGGCTGGGCTTCCCCTACATGTTCCTGGTTTCCACCGGCGCGCTGCAGTCGATTCCCGACGACGTCCTGGAAGCGGCACGCATGGACGGCGCGGGCCCCTGGGAGACCTTCCGCCAGATCAAGCTGCCCCTGCTCATGGTTCCGCTGGCGCCGCTGTTGATCAGCTCCTTCGCCTTCAACTTCAACAACTTCGTGCTCATCTACCTGCTGACCAATGGTGGCCCCCAGTTCCAGGGGACTTCGCTCTCCGCGGGCCACACTGACCTGTTGATCTCGATGGTCTTCAAGGTGGCCGGTTTCGGCGGCGGCACCCATGACTACGGTCTGGCCAGCGCCTTCGCCATCATCATCTTCTTCATCATCGGCGGCATCTCCTACCTGGGCTTCCGCCAGACCAAGACCCTGGAGAACCTGAACTGATGTCTGCTCCCGTGGAACGCCCCAACATGGCAAGCGACCCGGTCGAGGTCGAACGCGTCCTGACGGCCCACGACGGCACCGCCATCGAGCTGCCGCCCCAGCCGAAGATGGGTTTCGCCAAGTGGATGGGGGTGATCGGCTGGCGGCACATCGTCGGCCTGATCGCCGTCGTCTTCTCCGCCTTCCCGCTGGTCTACGTGCTGTCCGCCTCCCTGAACCCGGCGGGCACGCTGACCGGCTCCAACAAGCTCTTCGACGCCGTGAGCCTGGAGAACTACTCCAAGTTGCTGGCCGACGAGAACCGCCCCTACGCGAAGTGGTACATCAACACCATCGTGATCGCAGCGGCCTCGTCAATCGGCACCGTCCTGATCGGCGCGAGCGCCGCTTACGCCTTCAGCCGGATGCGCTTCAAGGGCCGCCGTCCCGGATTGATGGCACTGCTGCTGGTGCAGATGTTCCCCGCCCTGCTGACCGTGGTGGCCATCTTCCTGCTGCTGACCAATCTGGGCGATGTCTTCCCGATGCTCGGTGTCGGTTCCCGTCTCGCATTGATCCTGGTCTACCTGGGCGGCGCGCTGGGCACGAACACCTATCTGATGTACGGCTTCTTCAACACGGTCCCGGCCTCCCTCGACGAGGCCGCCCGGGTGGACGGAGCCGGGCATGCCCGGATCTTCTTCACGATCATCCTGCGGTTGGTGGCCCCCATCCTCGCCGTGGTGGCGCTGCTCAGCTTCAACGGCACCTTCACGGAATTCGTGATCGCCTCCGTGGTGCTGGGCAATGACTCGTCGAAGTCGACCTTGGCGATTGGCCTGTACCAGTACGTCTCGACGGAGAACAACACCTATTGGCCCATCTTCTCCGCCGGGGCGGTGCTGGCGGCCATCCCAGTGATGGTCCTCTTCCTGTGGCTGCAGAAGTACATCGTCTCCGGGCTGACCGCTGGTTCGGTCAAGTAACCGAACCCGGCACCCATGCGATGGCCCGTCACCCGTGCGGTGGCGGGCCATCGCCGTGCCGACGGGTTGACGGGTACCTCGGCCCAGGTGCAATCCTCTACTCGCCGGGCGGCCCCTCGCGCTCCGGACCAGCACGATCAATCCGTGGCTGCCGACAATCAATGGCACCTGATGACATTCCGGACAATTGCCGGGGTGAACTGCCGTTCGCCTGATGGCAGGGTTTGGGACCACCGAGCGGATCCACACCACCGTTCGACGTCCAGGCCGCAGCGACGCGGCCCACCACAGAATCGAGCGCACATGTCCACCACGCCCGAAGCCACCGTGGCCCCACCGATCACAGCCCAACCCACCGTTGCCGACGCGCCCCTGCGTCGGTCCAGCGTCTTCTGGGTCGTCCTGATCTCAGCCATCGCCATCATCTTCGACGGTTACGACCTGGTCATCTACGGAACCGTCGTCCCCACCTTCCTTGCCGATCCCAGCCACATCGGCCACGTCTCGCCCCAAGTGGCGGGCCAGCTCGGCAGCTATGCCCTGTTCGGCGTGCTCGTGGGCGCCCTGGGCTGTGGCGCCGTCACCGACGTCATCGGCCGTCGCAAGGTCATGCTCCTGGCAATTGCGTGGTTCTCCATCGGCATGGCCGCAACGGCCATGTCCACCACGGTGACCGCCTTCGGCGCGCTGCGCTTCGTGACCGGCATCGGCGTCGGTGCCCTGGTGGCCACCGCTGGCGCCATCGTTGCCGAGTTCGCCCCGCCGAACCGTCGCCAGCTCTTCAACGCGATCGTCTACTGCGGCGTGCCGGCCGGAGGCTTCCTGGCGTCGATCGCCGCCCTTCTGCTGGCCTCCTCGATCGGGTGGCGAGGGCTCTTCATGATCGGCGCCGCCCCCATTCTCTTCCTGCTCCCACTGGCCCTGTGGAAGCTGCCCGAGTCGCCGCTGTGGCTCGAGTCCCGCGGCCGACACGCCGAAGCCCTCGAGTGGTCGCGCCGCACCGGCGTGCCACTGGTCCAGCACGTCAACCCGGATTCGGTCAAGGCGCCGTCATCCGAACCCGCTGGCTTCGCCGCCCTGTTCTCGCGCAAGTACTTCGTGGCGACGATCTTCCTGGGCCTGATGAGCTTCTCCGGCCTGCTGCTCACCTATGGCCTCAACACTTGGCTGCCCGTCATCATGGGCAACCACGGCTACGACACCAAGGGCTCCCTGCTCTTCCTGCTCACCCTGAACCTGGGCGCGATGATCGGGTCCATGACCGCCTCCTGGGTGGCTGACCGCATCGGGGCCCGCTCCGTGATCGTCGCGCTCTTCGCCCTGGCCGCGATCTGCCTGCTGGTCCTGCCCTTCTCCCTGCCCTATGGGGTGCTCCTCCTCCTGGTGGCACTGGCCGGCATGGGCACGATCGGCGTCCAGGTGCTGATCTACGGCTTTGGGTCCAACTTCTACGAGTCACGTGCCCGTGGCGCCGGCGTGGCCTGGGTTGCCGGCTTCGGCCGTCTGGGTGGCATCTTCGGTCCGCTGGTGGGTGGCTTCCTGGTTGCCGCTGGCATCGAGATCACCCTGGCCTTCCAGCTCTTCGCCGTGGTCGCCCTGATGGGCGGACTGTTCACCCTGGTGCCGCGCCAGCCCCGCTCAGCACAGCAGGAGGCCGCCGCCGTGGAGGTGGGCGCAGCCCAGCAGGGACTGGTCGAGGAAGGCATCACGCCTGCGACTGCGAGCTGACCTCAATCCCCGCCGAACACCGTGAATTCGGCATGAACTGGCGTCCCCGGGACTTCCCTGCCATGACAGGGAAAGCACCCGGGGTCGCTGCTTTGGCACACAAATGGGTCACCGAAGGGTCATATGCCGGTCACCCGATGGACGACCTGACCCGATTGGCTGGACCGTGACCGCCCGCACCGGGCGGTCCCCCACGTTGAAAGGATCGTCATGAACCTCACACGTCGTGGCTTGCTGGCCACCGCAGCCATCGCCGGCACCGTTGCCGCCACCGGCACCCCGTCCTTCGCCGCCCCCGGGCAGAAGGGCCCCAAGGGCCCCAAGAGCCGCTACGACCTGGTGAACATCACCGATGACGGCAAGCTCGCCCTGCCCCGTGGCTTCAAGGCCACCCGCGTCGGCACCATCGGCGTCGAGGACCTGCTGGACGACCGCAATGGCAAGGTCATCGGCAAGACCCCGTCGAACCTGGACGGCACCGGCTGCTTCGACTTCGGTGGCAAGATCCGTCTGGTCCGCAACCACGAGTGCCGTTCGACGGCCGACGTGGTCGTCCCGCTGGTCGCTGGCACCGTCTACGACGCCGGTTGCCCCACCGGCATGGGCGGCAACACCGTGGTCGAGACCGACGCCCGCGGCAACTTCCTGCAGCAGTGGGTTGCCCCTGTCCGGCACCATCCGCAACTGCGCCGGTGGCGAGACCCCCTGGGGCGCCTGGCTCGCCCGGCGAGGAGGACACCACCAAGGCCGGCACCGAGGTCAAGGGCACCGACGGCAAGATGTACACCCTGCAGAAGGACCACGGCTACGTCTTCGAGGTCTTCCCGGATGTCGTCGCCAAGCAGATCCCCGAGCCCATCAAGTGCCGGGGACGTGCTGTCTGGGAGGGTGCTGCCATCGATCCCTCGCGCAAGTTCGCCTACATCACGGAGGACACCGGCGCTGGTCTCTTCTACCGCTGGACCGCTCCGGCCGGCAAGAAGATCAGCAAGGGCATCGCTCGCCAGTTCGGCGAGAACGACGGCGTCCTGCAGGCCGCCCAGCTGGTCAAGAACGGCAAGGCCCTCGTGCACTACGGCGAGCTGACCATCGACGACCTGGGCAAGGCCTACCCGGTCAAGTGGGTTGACGGCGGCGAGGACCGCCAGGCCCAGAAGAGCGACCTGCGCAAGCAGTTCCCGGGTGCCACCGTTCACCCGAAGATCGAGGGTTGCTGGCCCGACGAGACCGGCCTGTGGTTCACGCTGTCCTATGTCAACGCCAAGGAGGCCGCGAAATACGGCATCGACGAGGACTGGGGCATGGTCGTGCACTACGACTTCGCCAAGCAGACCATGACCGTCAAGGAGTTCTACGAGGCCGGCAATGCCAAGGGCGCCGTCGTCCCCGGTGACGCCACCGAGCAGATCAAGCAGTTCCACGGCCCGGACAACATCACGGTCACCCCGTGGGGCGGCGTCGTGATCACGGAGGACGGCGACAACCCCTGCAGCCTGATCAGCATCGGCAAGAACGGTGGCAGCCGCGAGTTCGCCCGTGACATCGCCGATCGCGGCGAGTGGGCCGGCCCGTGCTTCAACAAGAGCGGCAACGTGCTGTTCGCCTCGATCCAGGGCGACTGCACCTACGCCATCACCGGCCCGCTGCGCCCCTTCATGGTGAAGTGACGCACCAGCCCTGACAGCTCGAAAGGGGGCGACCATCCACGCGGTGGTCGCCCCTTTCCGCGTCGCTGCCCGCCGGTGCCGACCGCCACACCGGGCGCGCGATGGAACGAATGAGCAGTCCCCGGCAGGGCCGACTAGGCTGGCAGTCGTGCGCTATGTCTCCACCCGGTCAACGTCCCCCACGGGCGGCCGCCCCTTCTGCGAGATCCTCCTTGAGGGCCTCGCACCGGACGGTGGCCTCTACCTGCCCGAAAGCTACCCGCAGATCGGCGGGCGGCTGCCGCAACTGCGTCGCATCTGGGCCGACGAGGGCTACGCCGGGCTGGGCTTCGCAATCCTGTCCGACTTCATCGACGACATCCCTGCCGAGGACCTGCGCGGCATCTGCCAGCGGGCCTGGAATGAGGACGTCTTCGGCACACCAGAGGTGGCGCCCGTGGAGGAGTTGGGCAACGGTTTGTGGCTCTGCCACCTCTCCAATGGCCCCACCGCCGCCTTCAAGGACATGGCGATGCAGCTGCTCGGGCAGCTCTTCGAGTACGAACTGACCCGGCAGGGACGTGAGCTCAACATCCTTGGCGCCACCAGCGGCGACACCGGGTCCGCGGCCGAGTACGCCATGCGAGGCCGCCAGCACGTCCGCGTCTTCATGCTCACGCCGAAGGGGCGAATGACCCCCTTCCAGCAGGCGCAGATGTTCAGCATCGAGGACCCCTCCATCGTCAACATCGCGGTGGAGGGCGTCTTCGACGACTGCCAGGATCTGGTCAAGGCCGTCAGCAATGATCTGGGCTTCAAGGCCAAGCACTCCATCGGCGCGGTCAACTCGATCAACTGGGCCCGACTGGTGGCCCAGGTGGTCTACTACGTCGCCGCCTGGGTCCAGACCACCACACAGGATGACCAGGAGGTCTCCTTCTGCGTACCGAGCGGCAATTTCGGCAACATCTGCGCCGGTCATGTCGCGCGCCAGATGGGACTTCCCATCCGCACCCTGCTGCTGGCCACCAACGAGAACAATGTCCTCGACGAGTTCTTCCGCACCGGCGTCTACCGGGTCCGCAGCTCGGCCGAGACGCACGAGACGTCGAGCCCCAGCATGGACATCTCCAAGGCGAGCAATTTCGAGCGCTTCATCTTCGACCTCTTGGGCCGAGACGGTGCCCGCACCGCCGAGCTCTTCGGCCGGGAGCTGCCCCGCAAGGGCTTCTTCGACCTCTCGGGATCCTCGGAGTTCTCCAGCCTGCAGGAGCGCTTCGGCTTCTCCTCCGGTTCCTCCACCCACGCAGACCGGGTGTCCACCATCAAGCAGGTCTGGGATGACCATGGCGTCATGATCGATCCGCACACCGCCGACGGGGTGAAGGTGGCCAAGGACCACCTCGCCACGTCCCAACCGGCGCAGCCCCCGATGATCGTCCTCGAGACGGCGCTGCCCGTGAAGTTCGCGGCGACCATCCAGGAGGCGCTGGGTCGTGAACCCGAGACTCCCGCCGCCTTCGCCCATCTCGACCTGCTGCCCCGCCACGTAATCGACCTCCCCCGGGACGTCGAGGCGCTCAAGGCCCTGATCGAGGAACGGACTGGACTGCCGCAGTGACCGCTCTTGAACTCCAGGACGTCGTGGTCCGCTTCGGCAGTCATGCCGCCCTGGCCGGGCTGACCCTGGCCGCCGAGCCCGGCCGGATCACCGCCGTGCTCGGACCCAATGGGGCTGGCAAGACCACCATGATCCGTTGCTGTACCGGCCTCGTGCGTCCGGACAGTGGCACGGTGACCGTCCTGGGCCACCCTGCAGGTAGCCCCGAGGCTTCCGGCCGCATTGGGCTCATGCCCCAGTCCACCGGTGCGTGGAGCGCCATTGGCGCCGAGGAACTGCTGCACTACCTCGCCGGTCTCTACGCCAACCCTCAACCGGTCGACGAGCTGATGGACCTCCTCGGGATCAATGACTTCCGACGAACCCCCTACCGCCGGCTCTCGGGCGGCCAGCAGCAGAGCGTGAACCTGGCCGGCGCCCTCGTCGGCCGCCCCGAGCTCGTCTTCCTGGACGAGCCAACGGCCGGCATGGACCCCCACGTGCGTCGGCACACCTGGCAGGTGATCCGCAAGCTGCGCGACGACGGCGTCGCGGTCCTGCTGACCACCCACGCCATGGACGAGGCCGAGCGACTGGCCGACCACGTCTGGATGGTCGATCGCGGCCGCGTCGTGGTCAGCGGCACCGTCAGCGAGCTGACGGCCGAGGCACCGCTCGAGGACATCTTCCTGCTCAACACCACCGCCCGGGTCGGAAATCCGCCCCGGAGCCGACGAGGAGGCCGCCGATGATCGTCGACAAGCCTCTGGACACACCGCTGGACATGACCCCGGGCAGCGGCCCGGCACGGCGGACGGCGATGATCCGCAACCACGCCCGCACCGAGGCCAAGCTCATCCTGCGCAATGGGGAGCAGCTCATGGTGGCACTGCTGATCCCCCTGGGACTGCTCGTCTTCGGCCACATCGCGGATGGTCGCTACGGCATCACCGAGAACACCATCGCGCCGAATGTGCTGGCCCTGGCCATCTGGAGTTCCTGCTTCACCTCCTTGGCCATCTCGACCGCCTTCGAACGCCGCTACGGCGTGCTGGAGCGGCTGTCCGCCACTCCTCTGGGGCACAGCGGTCTGTTGGCCGGCAAGGCGCTCGCCATCACCATGATCGCCACGGGCCAGGTCCTGCTGCTGGGCGCCGTCGGGCAGCTGCTCGGGTGGCGCATTCAGCCCTCCCCGATGCAGTGGCCCGTGTTGCTGCTCGCGCTCCCCCTGGCCATGTTCGTCTTCGCCAACCTGGCCCTCGCGATGGCGGGCCTGCTGCGTGCCGAGGCCACCCTGGCCTTCGCGAACATCCTCTACCTCGTCGGCCTGGTCGCCGGCGGAATCATGTGGCCGGTCAGCTCCTTCCCGCACTGGGCACAGCCGGTCGTCGCGGCCACCCCCACCGGGGCGCTCGGGGAGGTGTTGCGCCACTGGACCACGGGTGGCGTCACCTGGTCCTCACTCCTGGTTCTCGTGGTCTGGGCCATCGTGGCCCACCTCATCGCCCGAAAGGCATTCCGTTGGACTTCCTGACCCCCGCACCGGCTGACTCCGAGCCCGGCGGACTGTTCGGCACCCGCCGGGCACTCCGCGGCTGGAGCATTGCCAACCTCGTTGCCAACTGCGGCATCATCGTCACCGGCGCCGTCGTGCGGCTGACCGGCTCCGGCCTGGGCTGCGACACCTGGCCCAAGTGCAGCGCCGACACCTACACGGCGCACCCCGCTCTGGGCTGGCACTCCTATGTCGAGTTCGGCAACCGCACCCTCACCTTCGTGCTGCTGGCCATCGCCATCGCAACCGTGGTCACGGCCATCCGTACCGGGGCGGCACATCGCGAACGACGTCTGGCCTGGCTGATCCTGGCGGGCATCCCCTTCCAGGGCGTGATTGGCGGTATCACAGTGCTCACCCACCTGAACCCGTGGGTGGTGGCCCTGCACCTGTTGCTCTCCGTCCTGTTGATCGTCTGGTGCGTGCAGCTGGTCCAGTGGACGGGTGACGGCGAGCAACTGGTCATTCCCCTAGTGCAGCGCCGGGTGGTGCAGGTGATCTTCTGGCTGATGATGTTCGCCATCTGGCTCGGCACCGTGGTGACCGGCGCCGGCCCCAATGCCGGCGACGAGCGCGTCGCCCGCAATGGCATGGACATCGAGTTCGTCGCCAAGGCCCACGCCTGGACCATCTGGGCCGTGGTGGCCCTCACCGTCGCGCTCCTCGTGGTTGCGCTCAAGGACGGCAACACGCGGCTTCGAACCCTGGTGCTGTGGCTGCTGGCCGCCGAACTGGTGCAGGGCGCCATCGGCTACGCGCAGTACTTCAACGGCCTGCCCATGGGTCTGGTGATCTGTCACATGATCGGCATCGGTCTGGTGGTCACGGCCGTCAGCTGGCTCTACCACGGAACCCGTACCCGGCTGAGCGCCTGATCGCTCCGTCAGACCCGGGTGGGGTTGAATCCCCCGTCGCTGAACAGTCGTTGCCCGTTGATCCAGGAGCCTTCGCTGGAGAGCAGCCAGGCCACCAGGTTCGCCGTGGTCTCCGGCCCGCCCAGCATCCCGCCTGGGGTCATTCGCGAGAGCTCCGCACGCGTGGCGTCATCCATCCAGCCGGTGTCGATCGGGCCGGGATTGATCACATTGCACCGGATCCGGCGATCGGCGAGTTCGGTGGCTCCGGCGATCACGAGTCGGTCCAGCGCGCCCTTGGTGGCGCCATAGGGCAGGTTGAAGGCAGTGTGGTCGCTGGTCAGGGCCAGCACCGCTCCCCCGTCGGAGCCCACCTGCTCGGCGAAGGCCCGCGTCAACAGCCACGGCGCCCGGACGTTGACGGCGTAGTGCCGGTCGAAGCTCTCGACGGTGGTGCTGAACCAGTCGCTGTCGACGCTCTCGCAGTGGCTCATCACCAGGGCGTCCAGAGTGGCGGGACCGTCGCCACTGCCCAGCTCCGCGCGCGCCCGCTCCACCACCGCGGCGGGCACCTCGGGGTCGGCCAGATCGCCCGGCACCAGTGCTACCCGGACTCCCCGGCTGCGCAGTTCCTCGGCCAGCAGCTGGGTGTCCGACTCCTCGTCCATGACGCGCTGGTCGTATTCGGCGTGGTACCCCAGAGCCAGGTTCCAGCCGTCGCTGGCCAGCCTGCGGGCGATGGCGGCACCGATTCCACGTCGACGTCCGACGCCTGTGACGAGCACCGATCTCATGTGTTTCTCCTATGTCAAGCGGCCAGTGGGATGCAAGTCCCGGGGGCTGCTTGGGTGGTCTTGGGTGGGTTCTTGAGGGTGGTGAACACGATGCGGATGAGGTGGCGTTTCAG
>NZ_JBQKKT010000015.1:0-74996 GCF_052116585.1 Luteococcus sp. Sow4_B9
GCGATCATCATCATCCGCCGCCTGGTCCGGCAGTCCTGGAAGCGCTACCGGTGGGACTCTCGTCCTGCCCGGTGCCCCTGATCCATACGCCGTCCTATCCGCGCGAGCTCTTACACAGATAGCTTGACAAGCTCCAGAACTCAGGCTCCAGAACTCAGGCCTTGGCCCGGGCCCTGCGCGCGGCATTGCCCAGAATGACGAGGGTGACCACGCCACCCAGTGCCTTGCACCACAGCGGGTCGGCGATGAACAGCAGCATCATCGCGGCCAGGACGGGGGCCAGCTCCCGCATGCTCCAGCCGATGTAGCCGCCGAAGCTGGGCATCGTGCGGCCGGCGCTCTCGGCAACGGAGCGGACCATGAAGTTGGGGCCATTGCCAATGTAGGTGAGGGCACCGCAGGTCACGGCTCCCAGGCTGATCGCCACCAGGTAGACCTCGGGGACACCCGCAACGCGGGGCTCGCCCGGCAATTGGCTGGCCAGCTCGAAGAAGGTGGCGTAGGTGGGCGCATTGTCCAGCACCGAGCTGAGGCCACCGGAGAACAGGTAGAAGGTGATCTCGTTCAGCGGGAGCTTCGGCGCCATCGTCGAGAGGTATTGCAGGGCCGTGATCATGGTGGTGAAGATGCCCAGGAAGAGCGCAGCCACCTCCAGGATCGGCGCCCAGGTGAACTCGTTCAGGCCGAAGCGTACGTCGTGACTGCCCGCGAACCACGAGATGGCAGCCAGCGTGACCATCAGCACCTCGCGCCAAGGTGTGGGGGCGAAGGCGACGCAGGCGACGATGCCCGCCAGCAGCAGCAGCTGCCAGGCGCCGTGCACCTTCAGCGGTTGGATCTCGGTGCGGTCGCGCAGCACGTGGGCCGCATCCTCGCGACGCATCATCGCAGTGTCCAGGGCGTAGTAGGCCACCAGCAGCAGCGCATTGATGAACAGCCACTCCCACACCAGGTTGAAGGTCCAGGTGAAGGGGACGCCGCGCAGCATGCCCAGGAAGAGCGGCGGGTCACCGAGCGGTGTGAGCAGGCCGCCGCAGTTGGCGACGACGAAGATGGTGTACACCACTGTGTGCACCACGTGTTCACGTTCCTTGTTGGTGTTCAGGATCGGACGGATCAGCAGCATCGCCGCGCCCGTCGTCCCGATGAAGGAGGCGATCACGCCGCCGACGGCGAGGAAGATCGTGTTGTTGCGCGGGGTGGCCCGGATGTCGCCGGCCAGGTGGATGCCGCCGCTGATGACGAACAGTGAGCCCAGTAGGGCAATGAAGCTGACGTACTCGTGCAGTGCATGGCCCACCAATTCCGGATGGCCACTGAGCCAGACCCACAGCGCCACCGGCACGCCCAGCACCAGGGCGACGGCCAGCTGGTTGCGCGGCTTCTCCCAGTGGTGTGCCAGTGCCGGCACCAGGGGTGCGACGGCGATGCTGAGCAGCATGACGACGAAGGGCAGCACTGCCCACCAGGAAACGGCCATGGGCCATTGTCTCAGACGCACTCGTTGTCGGAGGCGCAGCCTGACATTCTGCGATGAGATCCATGCCGCAGGGCCGTCCCCGTTGGACGATGTGGTGAACTGCACGGGTGGCGATGACCAGTGGAGGAGGCCCCGTGCCCACCCCTGTCACCAGACGTGCTCGTCGCGGTCTCCTGGTGGGGGTGCTCGCCTGCTGCCTCTCCTGTACGCCCCAACCCGACGAACCAACGTCCCCGGACAGCTCTGGAAACGCCTCCACTGCCGCGCCGGGCGGCTCGGACGATCGAGCCGGAGGTGCGTCTGGGACGACGCCCTCGCCGTCTCCTGCCGCGACGGCCCCCACCTCCCCGTCGACCTCCACTTCACCGAGTACCGCGGTGCCCACGCCTGGCCAACCTGACGCTACGAACCGCACGGCTGGTGCATCGGAGAAGGGGGCGTCGACGCGCGACCTGGCGGCCTCCTTCGAACGACTCCAGGCCACGTTGGGCGGCCCGGCCGGGATCGCGGTGGTGGCTGGCGGGAGCAGTTCCGTGACCACCTTCGGCGCGCAGCAGTCCGGGGTTGCCTGGTCCACCTCCAAGGTGCCGCTGGCCATCGCCGCGCTCGCCCGGCCGACGAGCGGGACCGAGGCGAGTGTGCGCCGCGCGATCCGGGCATCGGACAACCAGGCGGCGGAACAGTTGTGGCAGCAGCTGGGTGGCGGCACCGGGGCTGCCGCAGCTGTGGACCGGGTGCTGCGTGCCGGAGGTGACCAACGCACCAGGACCGTCGCGGAGTCGGTCCGTCCACCGTGGAGCCCCTATGGACAGACCCAGTGGCGGCTCGACGACCAGGCGGTCTTCGCCTCGCACCTGCCCTGCATGCCTGGGGCCACGTCCGTCGTGCAGCACATGCGTCAAGTGGACGGCGGGCAGCAGTGGGGTCTGGCACGGGTGAAGGGTGCCGCCGTGAAGGGCGGTTGGGGTCCGACGAGCGGTTCCGGCTACCTGGTGCGTCAGATGGTCGTGCTGCCCGCCGACGGTGGACATCTGGGGGTGGCGCTGATGGTGGACTCCCCCGCCGGCTTCGACGCGGGCGTGGCTGACCTGGATCGGATGGCCCGCTGGGTGCAGGAGAACCAGACGGCGCTCCCGTCCGGCGGTGGCTGCTGACCGTCGCCAGACGGTGCAGGCCCAGACAGTACAGGCCCACGCGGTGCGGGCTCAGGTGGTGCGGGTGGCACCCACCGACGCGACGATCACGCAGGCCATCGCCGCCAGGTCCGCCGGGCTGAGCCGTTCACCCAACAGCAGGAGCGCGGCCAGCGCAGCCGCGGCGGGCTCCACGCTCATCAGGATGCCGAAGACCCTTGACGGGATGGTCTTCAGCGCCGTCATCTCCAACGAGTAGGGGATCACGGAGCTCAGCAGACCCACCCCCGCGCCGGCCAGCAGCACGTCGGCGCGCAGGATCTGGGTGCCTCCGGCGGCGATGGCCGGGATGGCCAGCAGCAGCGCGCCCAGGCCGCACGCCACGGTGAGGGCCTCGAGGCTGGGCCAGCTGCGGCCGGTGCATCCTGCGGTGACGATGTAACCGGCCCACAGGGCACCGGCGAGCAGCGCGAAGAAGACGCCCGTCGGATCCAGGCCGGTGGGGGTGAAGCCGAGCAGGGCCACCCCTGCCAGGGCCAGCAGAGCCCACAGCACGTCCAGAGCACGTCGGCTGCCCAGCACCGCCAGACCGAGCGGCCCCAGGAATTCCAGGGTCACTGCCAGGCCCAGCGGCAGGCGTGCGAAGGCCTCGTAGATGCACACATTCATGCCCACCAGGCAGACGGCATAGGCCAGCACATCGGGCCAGGAACGCTGGGCCAGGCCGGGGGCAGGGTCAGCTCCATGGCGGCGGCGGGCCCGCGCGATCCCCGTGATGGCCAACAGTGCCGCGGCGGCGGCAGCCAGCCGCCACCACGCCATGGTGAGCGGGGGGACCACCCCGAACAGGGTCTTGGCCACGGCGGCGCCCAACTGCACGGATGCGATGGAGGCGAGAACCAGCCAGATGGCCTTGCGGCTGCTGGGTGGGGGTGGCGGGGTCACGGCGCCCACTGTGGCACAGGTGCAGGGGTTGGCGGTGAGTCATGGTGCCTGATGGACCGGGGTCAGCCGTGGTCCGGATTCGACCATGGCTGTCCCAGCTCCTGGGCCAGGCACCCATGGATTGCGGAACTGTCCGCGCCCAGTGATCGCGCTCGTGCGATGAACTCTCGGGTGAGCAGTCTCAGCTGGTCATGCGGCGCGGGGACGGGGGGCCCGATGACGGAGGTTCCGGCGCCGCGGGCGGTGGCCACGAGCCCCGCCTGCTCCAACTCCTTGTAGGTCCGGGCGACGGTACCGGGGGCAATCCCCAGGTCACGCGCCAGTTGCCGCACCGGTGGCAGTCGGGCTCCAGCGGTCAGCTGTCCCGTGGCGATGGCCATGGCGATCTGGGCCCTGAGCTGTTCATAGGGCGGGGTTGGGTCCGCATCGTCCACCCGGATGGGCAGGCTCATGCCGACACTCGCGGTGCCGGGAACCGTCGGCCGGGGGCGAGCAGCATCGTCAGGGCCCAGGTTGCCGCGGCCAGTGCGAACAGGGCTGCTCCCACCAGCAGCCAGGCCATCTCGGTCAGGTGGTCGCCGATGGCGAAAGCGGCCAGCGTGGCGCAGGCCGCCAAGGAACCGCCGACGCCGATCTGCAGTGCGGCCACCATGGCCTCGACGCTCAACCGTCGGGTCTGGTCGTCGACCGCGACGACGGCCGGGTCGGCGCCATTGCGGGGGCGGGTGGTAGCCAACCAGACCCCGAGTGCCGCTACCGCCACACAGGCGCCCAGGACGGCGGCGAGGGGCAGGGAGTACCACGTGCCGGGGTAGGGGCCGGAGGCCGAGTGCTCCCAGAGCGGTTCGAGGGCATCGCCGTCAACGCTGGCCGGGCGTGGCCAGCCGAAGCTGCGTCCCACGGTGCCCATGGCATCGGGGGTGGGATCCTGGCGCAACCAGCACCACACCAGTAGCGCGGTGAGTGCGACGGTGAGCAGTCCGGTGGCCCAGAGCAGTTGCCGCGGCAGGTACTGGGTGCGGGAGCGGGTCTCCAGGGCTGCGATGCCGGGTGTGCGGGCCCTGCGCCAGACGAGGGCCTCGTTGAGCGCCAGAACCACCAGGGCAGTAAGGGCGCAAGCGGCCGGGGTGAGGAGGATCCCGAGCCCGAAGCGTCCTTGCGGTGCCACGATGAAGACGGTGCCCACCGCTGCAAGGATGGCCACCCAGCGGGCGGTGGCGCTGCTGCGCTCGAGACGCGCCAGATCGGGGTGGGTGGTGGGGTCGGGCGTGAGGCGCCGGCGGCGCACCATCAGGACGATCACGCCCACCAGCAGGATCGGCAGGATCCACTGCAGCAGGATGATGAAGAAGACGGCTCCGGTCATGATCGGCCCTTCAACTCCGGGACAGCGTGTGTCATCCACGTGGTCCAAGGCTGCATCGACGGGGGCCTTTGTGTCAAGGATTTGGTACAAGAGTCTTCCTGGCGGTCGGCCCTGTGGGCGGTCCCGCGAGCAGGAACCGCCCACTCACTTCGTCCAGAGCCAGTGACGCCGTCGATACCGGTCCACTCCCCGACCCTGCCGGGGCCGGCCCTGCTGAATGGGTCCTGCTGAATGGGCCCGGCTCAATGAGTGCGGCTCAATGGGTGGTTCCCGGGCCCCAGACCGCGGGGCCGCGCACGCCGGCCGCGTCCAATGCGTGCTTGGCGCGCTCCCTCAGCTCCCGCTGCACGCCCCACTGCTTGTTGGCCGCGCACTTGGCGGTGATGCGCAGGGTCATGGCCGTGCCGGTGATGGTCTCGACGCCCAGCACCTCCGGGGCCTCCATCAGCTGCTCGGCGTACTCCTCGTCGTGGGCGAACTCTTCTGCGACTCCCTCCAGGATGTCGATGGCACGCCCGGCATCCTCCGACGGGTGGATCGGGAGGTCCACCGTGGCGATGCTCCAGCCCTGCGAGACATTGCCGACGGTGGTGATCTCGCCATTGCGGACATACCAGAGCATGCCGTTGGCATCCCGGATGCTCGTCACGCGCAGGCCGACGTGCTCGACGGTGCCGCTGACGGTGCCGATCGTCACCACGTCGCCGACGCCGTACTGGTCTTCCAGGATCAGGAAGATGCCGCTGATCACGTCCTTGACCAGGCTCTGGGCGCCGAAGGCCAGCGCGACGCCGCCCACGCCGGCGGAGGCGAGGACCGGACCCAGGTTGATGCCGACGTGCGACAGGATCGTCAGCACGGCGACGGTGGTGATGATGAAGGTGGCGGCGCTGCCGATCACTGAGCCCATGGTGGCGGCGCGTTCGGCCTGCCGGGTGGATTCCAGCCCGGTGGCCTGGGCCAGGAGCTGGCCGGGGCGGCCGAGTCTCTCCAGGTGCTGGAAGGCCCGATCGGTGGAGATCTTCACCATCCGGCGAATGGCCACCTGGACAAGCCATCGGGTCAACAGGGCGAGCAGGATGATCACCGAGATGCTGATCGCGTCCTCGGGCCAGGCGAAGGCGAAGGTCTGCAGGAGCATGCCCCCATCTTCCCGCAGGCTGCTGTGGGCCGGAATCTGCGCCCTGGAAGGCGTCCGGACGCTCGAATGGGGCGGACCTTGGGGAGGTCCGCCCCATTCGTCTAGGGGTCAGGCTGCGCTGGGGAAGGCGCTACCGGGGGGTCAGCGGCCATTGCACATCGGCATCTTGGGCCAGATCTTGCAGATGTAGGTGCCGGGCTGCTGGACGGGCTCGAGGGGCTGGTTGTTCATCACGGTGCTGGGGGCGACAACGGTCAGCAGGGCGGTGGCGATCAGGGCGAAACGGTTGATGACGGACATTGGGGATTCCTCTCTTCGTGAAGAGGGGAGGCACAGCAAGTCTTCAGCATCGAGTCGCAGTCGGGCCACCGTCATGATGCGTCAATTGCTGACAGGTATGGCCTTTTGGCCATGGGTGGGTCGGTGCCCGAACCTGACGGCCCTCCGATAACGTCAGCGCCATGGCGGAGGTCACTCGAGGCGAGCGGATGCGGCTTTGGCTGCGCGGGGAAAGTCCTGAAGTTCTGTTCGCGCTGCTCTTCTTTGGCGTCGATCTCATCACCTATTTTGTGACTCCCTTTGGGTCGGGGCATTCGCTCGCGTGGGCGGCAGCGCTATGCGCTGGTGCTGCTCTGAGTGGTTGGCGCCCAATTGCCGCGGTGATGGTCGTGGTGCTGGCCGTCCTTGGTCACCTGTCCGTGGCGGTCGAGGATGCTGGTGCGGCAATGTTCGCGTGCGTGGTGCCAGTGATGACCTTGGTCTCGCGGCGCCAGTGGCGGGCTGCCGCAGTGGCAACGCTGTCCATCTCTTGTGCAGTGGTCATCTTCACGGCCAGATTCAATTTGGCGACGTGGGAGGAATGGGCAAGTTCCCTACTGGGCTGGGTCTTCGTCTTCGCCCTCGCCGCTGCCCTGGGCGCCGCCCTGGGCCAGGCCCGTCGTGCGGGCGAGTTGGAGGCCCAGGCGCTGGTGGAGGCGCAGCGTCGCCAGATCGCGATCGACCTGCACGACAATGTCTCGCACGACCTCTCGATGATCGTGATGCGGGTGGAGCAGGCCCGCCTCAGCGACGAGGTGAAGCCGGAGGACCTGGCCATGATCAGCGAGGCGGCGCGCCGCAGCTCCCGCTATCTGCGTCAGATGATGACACTGCTGCGGGTGGGTGAGGAACACGATCCGGAGGTGCTTGACCTGGACGAGACCCTGGAGGCCTCCCGCAGCCGCCTGGCCCGTCGCGGTTTCGACGTCGTGCTGCAGGCCGAACCTGCTCCGGAGGAGATGCCGGTGGCCGTCGGGGATGCCCTGGCGAAGGTGGCCAAGGAGGCCACGAACAATGTGCTGCGCCACGGCGACTGGCGCCAGCCGTGCTCCATCATGCTGGTGCAGTCGGCCGGCCGGCTGGAACTCGTGGTGAGCAATGCCGTGCTGCCCGGTCAGACGGCCCGCGGCAATGGTCTGGGGCTGACGGGCATGCAGGAACGCATGGAGGGCGTCGGTGGCCGCGTGGAGATCCTTGAATCGCCCCGGCTGTGGGTGCTGAGGGCCAGCGCCCGCTTCTGACGGGTCCGGTCCGCCTGGCGAGTGCTCAGACCTGCTGGTCCATCGCGGCGATCACCAGCGCCGTCCGGTTGGTGACATTGGCCCTGGCCATCAGCGTGGCCAGCACGGCCTTCACCGATGATTCGGACAGGTGCAGCGACTTGGCGATGGCGGCATTGGACTGCCCCAGGAAGAGCAGGCGCAGCACCTCTTCCTCGCGCTCATTCGTCGCCAGACTGGACGGATTGGGCGAATGGGAGTGTGATGCGCGTGGGGTGGCGGTCAGGGCGTCGGGGTGCAGCACGGTGAGGCCCTCGTGCACCACGTGCACGGCCTTGGTGAGCACCGCCGGATCGACGTCCTTGTTCAGCAGACCCTGGACGCGGCCGCTCATCACGTCGCGGGTGACGCGCTCCTCCAGATAGGAGGTCAGGTAGATCACCCGGCAGGGGCGGCCCATTCGTTCGATTCGTTCGGCCACCGCGAAGCCGTCGGGCTCCGGCATGCGGACGTCGAGGAGCAACACGTCGAGCGTGTTGTTGGAGACGAAGTCCAGCACCTCCCGGCCCGAACTCATGGAACCGACGAGTTCGAGACTGGGGGCGTGTTCGATGTACATGGTGATGGCGCGTCTGACAAGTGCATCGTTGTCGCAGGACGCCACCTTGATTGGGGCCCGAGCCATATTCCGGAAACTATCAGAATTGTTGCCCGCTGGGGGTCCAGCGCGGTGCGAGGCGCAGAAATCGCGCCGGTGGGAGGCCTATCCCGTGCCGAGCCTTCCCCGGTGCGTCGTTGTGGGACGCGAGCTGGCCAGACCCGTTCGAGCTCATGTAGGCCCGTCGTCGGTCGGGCCCCAATCCCGGCCGACGACGGGCAAGTACCTGCCCGCGATGGCAATGCCCCGGTCCCCGATGGTGGTGTCCCCGTCCCCACGGGTGGCAGCACCGTTGCCTGGGCGCATCCGCGGTGCGAGCCACCGGGTCCGGCCATCCGCCGTTCGGTGGGTCGTCCTGCGGCGCGTCGGGCATGAGCCCAACCCTCGCGAGAGGTTGGACGTCATCGGCCGGGCAGGTGATGACCCGGTCGCTTCCCCTGAGGCGGCGACCGGCGTCGAGAGGTCCGGGAGACGGTCACCCACTGTTCAGTCGTGCGAGCACCCCCTGGATGCAGCTGCGCGACGAGCAGATGGGAGACGTGTTCGAATCCCGAAGATGGACTTCTGACCCAGCAATAATTTCTCCCCGCGTGGGTGATGACAAGCTGGATCGCCCATGGATGACCAATCGGCCAGCGATGCTGGCCGATTGTCCAGCCTGAGAAGTAGTTGATTGACTGATTGATGGATCAATGTCTTGTTGGTCAACGGATCCGCATGAAAGCGGCGATGGGCGGGCTGTGTGGCGTGGTGCAGCGCCTGACGACGACCTGACGGATCCCATACAGACAGCAGCCCGATGGAGCGCCAGGCCGCGTGATGTGTCAGGCTGGTTCCGCACGAGGTCACGCCAGTGCCGCCCGACTTTCCCCCGTGGGTGGCCGCTGTCCAACCGGACAACCGGATGTGGCGGACGAGCGTCCTTCCCCCGGGGATGCTCGCGCGGAACCTCGCGCCTTCGAAGATGAGACTGATCGGGCTGCGGGTGCGCAGCGCCGGGAACGGGGATGGATTTCCATGGCCAATCTGGAATGGGTCGCAACGTCTGCCATGCAGATCCCGGGTGCCGTCGGTGGCGCCCTGGTGGATCTGGCGTCGGGCATGTGCCTGGTCACCGCGGGCGACCCGGGCTTCAGCCTGGAGGTGGCCGCCGCTGGCGCCGCCAATGTGGTGCAGGCCAAGCTGCGCACCATGCGTGACCTCGAGGTCGACGAGGAGATCGACGACATCCTGGTGACGATTGGCCAGCAGTACCACCTGATGAAGGTGCTCCACAAGGACGAGACCGAGGGTCTGTTCGCCTTCCTGGTGCTGGACCGCCGCACCGGAAACCTTGCCCTGGCACGTCACAAGATGAAGGCCCTGGTGGACAAGATCACCATCTGATCCACGGTCGGCTCGGCCCGGGCCTCAGCCTGCCGCGAGGAAGTCCTTGATGAGCGGCGCTGCGGTCCGGGAGCCGGACGCACCCTCCTTGACCATCGCAGCCACCGCCAGCTGGTCATTCCACGCGATCATCCAGGCGTGGGTCCTCGGTGGTGTGTCCGTGCCGAATTCCGCCGTGCCCGTCTTGGCTCCGTCCATCTGGCCGGCCAGCACCTTGCCAGAGCCCGTGCTCACCACGGCCCGCATCATCTCCTGCAGCTGACGCGCCTCGGTGGCGGTGAGCTCGGCCCCTGTCTGCGTCGGCTTCTTGGTGGCCACCAGCCAGGGAACGACGGTCTTGCCCGAGGCGACCGAGGCCGCCACCCCGGCCATGGCCATGGGAGAGGCCTCCACGGTGCCCTGGCCAATCATGTTCGCTGCCCTGGTGACCACGTCGCCGCTGGCGGGTACCGAGCCGTAGAAGGACGAGAATCCGGCGTCGTGGTCCACGCCCATCCCCAGGCTGGCCGCTGCCTGGGCCAGATCGCCGTCGGCCAGCTTCTGGTGTAGCGCCAGGAAGGACGTGTTGCAGGAGTGGGCCAACGCGTCGGTGAGGCTGATCGTGCCCACCTTGGATGCGGGGAAGTCCGTGTAGTTCTTGAAGACCCGGCCATTCACCGTGGTGGTGGCGGTGCACGGCACGGAACTCGACGGCGTGAGCCCCTTGCGCAGCAGGGCCAGTGAGGTGACCACCTTGAACGTGGAGCCGGGGGCATAGTGGCCCACCGTGGCATCCGGATTGGCGCCTGCGGCGGGCGAATTGGCCGCGGCCAGCACGTCGCCGCTGCCCACCTTCAGCACCACCAGTGAGGCAATCCCCTTCTGCTGGGCCAGGGCCTGCTCGGCGCGCTCCTGGAGATTCCGGTCCAGGCTGGTCGCCAGCTCCTGGCCGGGCCGGGCAGCTTGATCGTGCAGCACCCGCACCACTGGCGAGGCGCTGGATCTGGGTTCCAGGGCCGGCGTGGGCGACGGGCCGGCGTCGTTGCCGGACTGGCTGCGGCGCACCACCTCCAGACGATGGCCCACGGTTCCTCGCAGCTGTGCGTCGTAACGCTTCTGCAGGCCGCTGGTGCCCACCACGTCGCCCGGCAGCACGTCGCCGTGGGATTCCTTCACGATCTCCGCCCCCGCCTCGCTCGCGCCGCCAAGAATGCCCACCGCGAAGGTCGCGCTGGGCGCCAGTGGAATCTCCACCGGCACCACCTGCACGCCCGCGAGCTCCTTGACCTCCAGCGGGACGCGGCCCTCGCGGAGTGTCAGGGCGGGTACGAAGGCCTGCGCGCCGGCAGCGGCCACCTTCGTGGCGTAGCTGTCGGCGTCGACGTCGACCAACGCGGCGAGGGTGCGCGCGGTGGTCTCCCACTCCTGCTGGCCGGTGGCGGCCTTGTCCACGCCCACTCGGTAGGCGACGGTGGGCTCCACCAGGGCCAGTCCGTCCGACGAGGTGATCGCGGCGCGGCGCGGCACGTCGCGGATGTGCCGCAGGCGCGTCCCGCCGTCGAGCGAGTCATGGACGATGCTGGGCTTCCACTCGACAGCCCAGGCGCCGTCGCGCTGGGTGAGCGTGGCGGTACTGCTCCAGCGGACGGCCTGGCTGCCCAAGGTCAGCTCCTGGTCAAGCCGCGCTCGTGCGGTGCCGGCGGCATGGTCGTAGGTGACCTCGCCCGGGCGCACCACCGGCCGCAGCCCGTCCATCCCGCCCATGATCACGCCCAGTTCCTGGTTGGCTTGGGTGGCCGTCACGTCCAGCGCCACCTTCTCCAGCGATCCGCGGGTCAGCCCCGCGGCCAGGGCCTGTACTGCGGTGGTGGCCGACGGCACGCCCTCCGGGGGCTCGGTGGGTGACGCCTTGGTGGTGCAGCTCGCGGCGCCGAGTGTCAGGCACAGTGCCAGGGCGAGCGGGGTGGTGGTGCGTGCTGCTGGTGTCACGGGGCCTCCTGGGGTCGGCTCGATGCTAGGGGTAGCCCATCCCGCGACGCTCTCGGGGTGCCCGCCGGTGGCGGGGTTGGCCGGTGGTGACGTGGTGGTTCAGTGCTGGGTGATCGACTGCACCAGGGGCCGCACGTGGAAGCTGCTGGCGGGATTCGACGCGGCGCGGGTTGTCGCGGAGCGCTCCGCCAGGCGTCGGTTGGGAAAACAGCCGTGGATCGTCTCGGTGCTGGGGCCGGCGCGGTGGGGGTGGGGGCGGCTCTCGACGCACAGCCAGCCCAGGATCCCCCTGGCTTCGGTGAACTTCTCCCGGCGCGTGTGGGGAGCGCGGGTGGTCATCTGTGGAGCCCCTCTGGTCTGGGGGTGCAGGGTGCACCCCATGGAATTGTCTCAGGTGTCTGGACATGTCTCGGGTCGTCTGAAAACCCGCTCACAAATGTATGACGACTGACTTCACTGAAGCCAATCTGAAGACTATATTCCCACTCATATTGCTCAACGGGTGAAGCATAGGGATTGGGGATTTCGATGAATTGTGACTCGACGAGGGGTGTCAAGCATCGCCTGCCGTGGTGGGGGCTGCTTGCCGTGGCGTGCGCGCTGCTCTTTTCGTGGCTGCCCGCCACGCCGGCCCGGGCCGCGACGGCTGACGTGCTGGATCCGGCCAGCGTGGTCATTACCCGAATGGACGGCCAGGGCGGTCCGCTGACCGTCTATGAATGGACCCGGCTCGATGCCCACTTCGACACTGCGGGCAAGGCGGTGCAGCCGGGTGACAGCTTCAGCATCCAGTTGCCAGCCGGTCTCTCCGTCGGGGAACAGGTCTTCAGTGTGCGCAATGACACCGGTGACAGTGACGTGGCCATCTGCCGCGTCGACGGTCTGGCGTCAGCCACCATGACCTGCACCTTCACCGACTATGTCTCCTCGCATCCCGGGATCCAGGGAGGCGTGTGGATGCAGGCCTTCGTGACCGACGAGACCGTCGAGTCCCAGGTTCCGGTGTCGGTGAACGGCCAGGTCCTGATGGTGGACCTGCCCGGCGATGCGCCGATCGGCCCCAAGCCCCCGGGCACCGGCTTCACCCAGATCCCCGACGGCTTCGCCAAGACCGGCTACCTGGAGGAGGGCAACCAGAATGTGCAGCAGTGGCAGGTCTACATCCCTGCTGGTGACAAGCAGGCGCCCTTCGTGGTGACCGACACCATGGACCCCCGCCTGAGCCTCTATACCGAGAGTTGGCCGTGCAAGCCCCAGATGCATGAGGCTCCCGGTGGTCTGGCTGGCGCCCAGCAGGCGCAGTGGGTGGACCACCTGGAAGGTGACCTGTGGACACTGGACGCCATCAATCCCAAGAGCCTGACCTTCACGGTCCGGCAGCCCGTACCCACCAGCTACTACAAGTTGACCTACTGCACCAGCGTCGACGATCCCACCCAGGTGCGCCCCGGTGATGTCTTCACCAACCGCGCGGAGTTTGCGACGCAGACCGCCAGCCACAGTCTGGTGCGTCAGGCGCGCGGTGGCGGCATTGCCGACGGTCCCGGATTTGGCACCGTCGGCTTCTACAAGACCTACCTGGCCGGCGACGCGGCCCATCTGGTGCCCAACGATCTGGTGTACACGGCCCGGGCCAGCTGGACCGTTGATGGTGTGACGACCACGCGAGACATCGAGATGCTTGCCGGTTCCCATGACCCGGTGCTCATCTCTGGGCTGCCCGTGGGGACTCGGGTGGTGGTCTCGGAGCCCACGATTCCCGCCGTCGACGGAGTGCAGTGGGGCGAGCCCGTCTGGGGCTCCCCTGGGCTTGAAGGTGTTGAGGTGGCTGCCGATCGCAGCAGCGTCGCGATCACCGTGGGTGACCGGACCCAGCAGTACGCCACCGTGACGAACACGGCGAACCGTGTGCCCGAGCCCACCCCGACTCCGGAGGTGACGCCGACCAGCACGCCGACTCCGAAGGTGACGCCGACCAGCACGCCGACTCCGGAGGCGACGCCCACCCCGACTCCGTCTCCGGAGGTGACGCCGAGTCCCACGCCGGAGGTGACGCCCACACCGGAGGTGACGCCGAGTCCCACGCCGGAGGTGACGCCCACACCGGAGGTGACGCCGAGTCCCACGCCGGAGGTGACGCCGAGTCCCACGCCGGAGGTGACGCCCACACCGGAGGTGACGCCGAATCCCTCGCCGACTGCTGAGGTGACTCCCACGCCGTCTCCGGAGGTGACGCCGACCAGCACGCCGACTCCGGAGGCCACGCCCACGCCCACGCCGACCCCGGAGGTGGCGCCGACCAGCACGCGCACCGCGGAGGAACCCACCATGGTGCGTCCGTCGGTGATGCCGCGCACCGGCGATGAGTCGGGCGGCTCGAATGGAGCGATCCTGGGGATGGCGGCGTTGGTGGCCGTGGCTCTCCTGACGCGTCGTCGCTGAGCGCGTCCCGTCGTCGGGATTCCCGACCTGATTTGAGGGGTCGGCCATCGCTGGGTGGCCGACCCCTTGCGCGTCCGTAGACGCGCGTCGGGCTGGTGAGGAATGAAAGGGGACCCCCACCCGTTATGATGGTTGAAACGTAAACAATCCAGCCCGTGCGGCCAAGGAGGCAGCCATGCAGATCGGCATCTTCACCATCGGCGACGTCACCGCCGACCCCACCAATGGCACGATCCCCTCGGAGCACGAGCGGATCAAGGCCACCGTCGCCATCGCGAAGAAGGCCGAGGACATCGGTCTCGACGTCTTCGCCACCGGTGAGCACCACAACCCGCCCTTCATCGCGCCGGCGAACCCGCCGATCCTGATGGCCCACCTGGCGGCGCAGACCAAGAACCTCATCCTCTCGACGGCCACCACCCTGATCACCACCAATGACCCGGTGCGGCTGGCCGAGGACTACGCCTATGCCCAGCACCTGGCCGACGGTCGAATCGACCTGATGCTGGGCCGCGGCAACACGGGTCCCGTCTATCCGTGGTTCGGCAAGGACATCCGTCAGGGCATCAACCTGGCCCTGGAGAACTACAACCTGCTGCACCGACTGTGGCGGGAGGACGTCGTCGACTGGCAGGGCAAGTTCCGCACCCCGCTGCAGGGCTTCACCGCCACGCCGCGTCCCCTCGACGAGATCCCGCCCTTCGTCTGGCACGGCTCCATCCGTTCTCCGGAGATCGCGGAGCAGGCCGCCTACTACGGTGACGGCTTCTTCCACAACAACATCTTCTGGAACATCGAGCACACCAGTCAGATGGTCAACCTCTACCGCCAGCGCTTCGAGCACTACGCGCACGGCAAGGCGGAGCACGCCATCGTCGGTCTGGGTGGCCAGTTCTTCATGCGCAAGAACTCGCAGGATGCCGTCAAGGAATTCCGGCCCTACTTCGACAATGCCCCGGTCTACGGCCATGGCCCGTCGCTGGAGGAGTTCAGCACCATGACCCCGCTGACCGTGGGTTCGCCGCAGCAGGTACTGGAGCGCTACCTGGGCATGACCGAGCATGTGGGTCACTACCAGCGCCAGCTCTTCCTGATCGACCACGCTGGTCTGCCGCTGAAGACCGTGCTGGAGCAGATGGACCTGCTGGGCGAGATCCTGCCCGAGATGCGCAAGGGCTACGCCGAGGGCCGTCCCGCCGACATCCCCGAGGCGCCGACCCATGCGTCGATGGTGGCCGAGCGCGGTGCGGTGGCCGAGGCTGCTCAGGATCGCTTTGGTGGGGAGTATCACTTCGGCGATCGCAAGGACATCTGGACCGGTACGAGTGATCGCGACCAGAACGAGATCTGAGCCTTGCGAGTCCTGACTCTCGCGAGTCTGGACCAGCACGACGATGGCGTGTCACCCCCGGTGGGTGGCACGCCATCGTTCCGTTTCGGCGCGATCGGTCCATTCCTCGGCATTCCTTTGCACCAAACCATTACGGAGGACATAATTCGTGGTGGTGGGTCCCTGGGGTGGGCATGTAGTCCATTCAGGGGACATTTCGACCCCCATTCCTGACGGCCGCGTGTGGAATCCGCTGGGAGCTTGGGAACTGTCGGAGCCGTCCCATAACGTCTTCCACAGACGCCGGGTCGGGGGGCCCACCGTCGGAAACTAGGGGGAACAATGCTGGCAACGAGCCAGAATCGGGGATCTGCGCTGCACCGCACTGCGAGCCTTGCCATGGTCGCATTCGCATCGGGAACGGTGGCCGTTGCGGCCATCGAGTCCGGCGCCACGTGGGCCGTCCTGCTCGTGCTGCCGCTGGCCGTGATGCTCGGGCTCGAGCTGTCCGCACGGCGCCCGTCCGGAATGCACATCGACGAGGCCAGCGCGCCCGTCATCGAGCAGCCTGCCGCCGCCACCGTGACCGCCAGCCCCGTCGTCAGCCTTGCCGACTACCGCGCGATGCGTCCGCAGACCGACGCCATCGTGGCCCGTGAGGATGCGGCAGCGCAGGAGGGCGAGGCCGAGGTGGTCCAGCTCGACTTCCGCCGCTCCGCCCACGCCCTGCGCGCCATCGTCTGAGCGCGCACCACGACTTTGCACTCGGCGCCTGTCCCCACTGGGGTCAGGCGCCGAGTCGCATCCACGCCGTGGTGCGGGCGCGCAGCACCAGGGTCACCACCCGTGCCACCAGGTAGCCGCCGTAGGCGACCCAGAGCCAGATGACCCCGGCGTTCACGTGGTTCACCATCAGCGCCAGGGGCACGTAGAAGACCGTCGCCAGGAAACCGGCAAGGGACAGGTAGCGGGCATCTCCGGCGCCGATCAACACCCCGTCGAGGACGAAGACGATCCCACCGATCGGGGTGATCAGGGCCAGGACCAGCAGCAGGCTCAGCAGCAGATCCTGCACTCGCGCGTCGGGGGTGAAGACCGACGCCAGCGGGCCGCGCACCAGGACCAATAGCAGGCCGAAGATGACGCCCCCGCCCACACCCCACCAGCACAGCTTGGCCGTGATCGCCCGCACTCGGTCTGGCCGACGAGCTCCCAATTCGTGGCCCACCAGGGCTTGGGCCGCGATGGCGAGCGCGTCGAGGGCCAAGCAGATGAAGGCCCAGATGGAATTGGTGACCTGGTGACCGGCCAGCCCGATGGCGCCCGAGCGCGCCGCCACCATCACCGTCACCGCCAGGCTCAGCTGCAGCCACACGCTGCGCAGCACCAGCCACACGCCGCCGCGGGCCGCCTCCAGCACGCCCGCGAGGTTCACCCGCAGAGGTGTCCCGGCTGCCCGGGCTCCGCGCAGTACCACCCAGGCCAGGGTTGCCGAGCCCACGGCCTGGGCCAGCACCGTGCCCAGGGCCGAACCGCGAATGCCCATGTCCAGCCGGTACATGAAGAACCAGTTCAGCGCGATGTTCACCAGATTCATGCTGACGGCCACCACCAGCGGGGTGCGGGTGTCCTTGAGGCCTCGCAGGACACCCGTCGAGGCCAACATGAGGAGCAGCATGGGCAGACCCCAGCCGGCGATGTGCAAGTAGTCGACGGCCTGCGCCGAGACGTCGGCCGTCCCGCCATACCAGCCGATCACCGTACCGGCCCCGAAGCGCAGCCCGATGGCGATCAGCAGGCCGAGCCCGACGCCCAACGCCATCCCGTCGATTCCACCGGCCAGGGCCCGGGCCCGGTTGCCGGAGCCGATCCGTCGCGCCACCAGCGAGGTGGTGCCGTAGGCCAGGAAGACGCACAGCCCGTTGATGATGCCCATCACGCTGCTGGCCAGGCCGAGCCCGGCGAGCTGGGTGGTGCCCAGGTGTCCGACCATGGCCGAGTCGGCCATCAGCAGCAGGGGTTCGCTGACCAGCGTGGCGAAGGCCGGGATGGCCAGCGCCGCGATCTCTCGGCCGAGCGGGCGGGGCTCAACGTCGTGCTCAGGCAGGGATTCGTGGGCAGTCACGTCGGCCACTCTAGGTTGTGCCGACGGGATGGAGGCGGCCGGCAGATCTCGGTTGCCGCCAACGCGTCCCCGGGAATGTGTACTGGCTGGTCGGTGTTGTACGTGGTGAAAGGTTGTGAGAGCAGAGATGAAGATCGTTGTCGTCAGCGCCGGACTCGGCGAACCGTCGAGCAGTCACCTGCTGGGTGAGCGGTTGGCCAAGGCCACCGGGTCCAATGACGTGACCCATGTGGAGCTGCGCCTGCTGGCGCATGACCTGGTGAATGCCCTGCTCACGCGCATCCAGGCGCCCGCGCTGGAAGAGGCCGTGCAGCAGGTGGTGGACGCCGATGGTCTGGTGGTGGTGAGCCCCGTCTTCAATGCGTCGGTCTCCGGCCTGTTCAAGATGTTCTTCGACGTGCTGCACGAGGGTGCCCTGCTGGACAAGCCGGTGCTGCTGGCCGCCACCGGTGGCACCCCGCGTCACTCGCTGGCGATCGACCAGGCCATGTTGCCGCTCTTCTTCTACCTGAAGGCGGCCGTGGTCCCCACGTCGGTCTTTGCGGCGACGGATGACTGGGGTGACGCCTCCTCCGGTCTGGAAGGCCGGATCCAGAAGGCGTCGGGTGAGCTGCGGGCGATGGCCGAGCTGCGTCGCGGTGGCTCGCTCGCCGATGTCACCGACGCGCAGGAGAGCACTGAGGATGGTGCGTCTGGCGAGGGCAAGGGCGCGCCAGGCTCCACGAAGCGGGCGCGATCGGCCACCGACGGTGACTTCACGCTGACCAAGAGCTTCGAGGAGATGTTCGACGCGATCTGAGGCTGGCCAGCCAGCTGGTACACCGTCTTCCAGCGCCGACGAGACCACAGGGTCTCGTCGGCGCTGCATTTTGGGTTCCACGCGGCATTGACGCGCCCTCACCGCCCTCCTAGAGTGACACCAAAAGCGAATCATCATTCGTATTAGTTCAAGGTCACTACAAGGGAGTATGGCAATGAAGGACGTGTTTGTAGTCGCTGGGGCGCGAACAGCCATTGGTGGCTTCATGGGGTCGCTGTCCAAGCACACCCCCGTCGAGCTGGGTACGCAGGTGGCTTCAGCTGCCCTGGAGCGGGCCGGGGTCGATCCGCAGGTGGTGGACAATGCTGTATTCGCGCAGATCGTCCCCACCTCAGGTCAAGACCTGTACACCTCGCGGATGGTCAGCATCGGCGCCGGCATGCGCGAGTCAACCGATGCCTTCAACGTGAACCGGCTCTGCGGTTCCGGCGTGCAGGCCATCATCTCCGGCACGCAGTCGATCCTGATGGACGACGCCGAGATCTCCCTCGTGGGCGGCGTCGAGGTGATGAGCCGTGCCCCCTACATGGTGGAGGGGATGCGTGCCGGCAGGGCGATGGGTGACGGCGTCCTCCAGGACTGGCTGACCGGAACCCTCTCCTGTCCCTTCGAGGGGTACCAGATGGGGGTCACGGCCGAGAACGTCGCCGAGGAGTACGGCATCACACGGGAGCGTCAGGACGAGTTTGCCCTGCAGTCCCAGGAGCGGGCCGCCGCCGCGATCGCCGACGGTCGCTTCGCGAGCCAGATCGTGCCCATCGAGGTCCGCAAGGGCCGCGAGACCATCGTCTTCGACACCGACGAACATCCCCGCGCGACCAGCCTGGACAAGCTCGCCGCCCTGAAGCCAGTCTTCAAGGAGGGCGGCACCGTCACCGCCGGTAACAGCTCCGGCATCAACGACGGCGCCGCCGCGATGGTGCTGGCCTCGGGAGCGGCCGTCCAGCAGCACGGCCTGGCGCCGATGGTGCGGATCGTGGCCTGGGGCATGGGCGGCGTCGCCCCGTCGGTGATGGGCATGGGGCCGGCCGTCGCGGTTCCCAAGGCACTGGCCAAGGCTGGACTGACGTTGGACGACATCGACGTCGTCGAGTCCAATGAGGCCTTCGCCGCGCAAGCGCTGGCCGTGCAGGACGCGCTGGGTCTCGAATCCACACGCACCAACATCGACGGCGGGGCCATCGCCCTCGGGCACCCGGTGGGCGCCACGGGAGCCATCCTCACCATCAAGGCCGTCCACCGCCTCCGCGAGGTGGGCGGCAAGTACGCACTGGTGACCATGTGCATCGGCGGCGGTCAGGGAATCGCCCTGCTCCTGGAGGCCGTGTGATGACCGAACATCTGCACGTCCCCGTCCTGGAAGCACCCATCCGTCGGGCAGCGGTGCTGGGCGCCGGTTCCATGGGCGCGGGCATCGCCGCCCAGATGGCCAATGCCGGCATCGAGGTCCTGCTCTACGACGTCCCCGCCGCCGAGACGACTCCGGGGGATGCCCCCGAGGTCCGGTCCGCGCGCGCTCGGGCCGGAATCGAGGCCCAGATCAAGCGCCGCGGCTTCATGCGCCCCGACTTCGCAGAACGGGTCACCCCGCTCAACACCGAGGATGACCTGCCCCGGCTGGGCGAGGTGGACTGGATCGTCGAGGCCGTCTTCGAAGACATCGAGGTGAAGGCGCAGACCTATGCCCGGATCGCACAGCACCGCGCTCCCGGCAGCATCGTCTCCTCCAACACCTCCACCATTCCGCTGGCCCGACTGGTGGAGCGGATGGACGAGGACATGGTGCGCCACTTCGTCATCACCCACTTCTTCAACCCGCCGCGCGTCATGCGGCTGGTGGAGATCGTCTCCAGTGGGCGCACCGACCCCCAGGTGCTCTCCCGCGTGGTCACCGTCACCGAGCAGCAACTGGGCAAGGTGGCCCTGACCTGCCGCGACACCCCTGGCTTCATCGCCAACCGGATCGGCAACTTCTGGATGGAGAGTGCCGCGGCGATCGCCCTGGAGCGAGGTCTGCCCCTGGAGCTCGTCGACGCTGTCTTCTCCCGGCCCTTCGGCATCCCACGCACGGGCGTCTTCGGGCTGTTCGACTACATCGGGTTGCAGCTGGCGCCGTCGGTCTGGGGCAGCCTGCACCGCGCTCTTCCAGCGGACGACGCGATCCAGCGCTTCGACCTGGTGAACCACCCGCTGATGGTCGGGCTGCGGGAGCGCGGCCTGACCGGCCGCACCGGTGAGTCGGGCTTCTACCGCGGACGCGACGAGGTGGTCACCGAGACCTTCGAATACCGCCCCCGGATGCAGCTCGATGATCCGGCCGTTGCTGCAAAGGATCCCCGAAGCGTGATGGAGGTCGACAGCCCCGGCGGGCGCTTCGCCTTCGACGCCTTCGCGGAGACCCTCGACTACTGCTGCACCACTGCTGCCGAGATTGCCGACACGATCGAGGACATCGACCAGGCAATGGTGCTGGGCTATGGCTGGGGCGCGGGTCCCTTTGCCCTGGCCGACCGCGTCGGGTTGGACTGGCTCACGGAGAAGTACCGGGCCACTGGCCGCCAGGTCCCGTCCCTGCTGCAAGCGGCACAGGAGGCGGGCGGTTTCCGCCCGTCGCCGGGCACCGTGCTCTCGAGCAAGGGTCTCGTGGTGGACCAACCCGTCCGAGACGGCGTGGTGCGTCTGGAGGACCTGACCGCCGACGTCCCGGTGCTGCTGCGCAATGATGCGGCCGTCGTTCACCTGCTGGACGACGGTGTGGCGGTGTTCAACATGACCACGCCCATGCACTCGGTGAGCTCCGGGGTGCTGGATCTGATGGACGAGCTGCTCGCCAGCGCCGAGACCAACGGGGTGCGCGCCCTCGTGCTGGCCTCCGACGACGAGCGAGTCTTCTCGGCGGGTGCCGATCTGGCCACCTTGGTGGAGCTGGGCCGTTCGCAGGACGAGGAACGCATCACCGAGTTCGTGGCTCGCGGTCGCACGGTGTACTCCCGCCTGCGCTTCGCCCCCTTCCCGGTGGTCTCGGCCCTGTGTGGACTGGCCATCGGCGGTGGTGCGGAGCTGGTGCTGCACTCGGACCTGTCCGTGGTGCACGCGGAGGCCCAGCTGGGGCTGCCGGAACGCACGGTTGGGCTGCTGCCCGGCTGGGGCGGCTCGCACCAGCTCGTCCGGATCATGCAGGAGGCGGGCGTTGCGAGCCCGGTGGAGCAGGCCTTCGACGTGATTGCCCAGGCGACGCCAGTGGCCGGCGCGCACGCCCTGGCTGCTCGCGGCATGCTGCACACCCAGGACCGGATCGCCCTGTCTGCCGACCACGTGCTGGCCGAGGCGCTGCGGGTTGCCCGTGAAGTGGCCGAAGGCTACACGCCCCCAGCCGAGGCAACAATCCCTCGCCTGCCGGCCGGTACTGCGTTGGAGGCGTCCTGGGTGCCCAGTCCCCGGGCCGGCGAGAAGACCGCGAATGACTCGCGGATCCTGCGCTGTCTGGAGCGTCTGCACGTGGCCGAGGACGGTCAGGTGGAGCTGCCGGAGCGAGCCATGGGTGAGCTGGAGACCAAGGTGACGGTGGAGGCCTTCAGCCATCCCGACAGCGTCGCCCGGGCCGAGCACATGGCCAGCACCCGCAAGCCGCTGCGCAACTAGCGGGTCATGGCGAAGCCGGCCCCTCGACGATCGTCGAGGGGCCGGCTCTGCGCTGTCTGGCCAGGTTCAGGTGGGCCGCCAGCCTGTCAGCGGAAGGCGCCGATCCCGGTGATCCTCTTGCCCAGGATCAGCGACTGGATGCTCTCCGTGCCCTCGAAGGTGTGCATCGCCTCGATGTCCACCATCTGGCGCATGACGTGGTTCTCCAGCAGAATGCCGGAGCCGCCCAGCATGTCGCGTGCCTCGGCGGCGATGCGTCGGGCGGCGCGGGTGTTGTGCAGTTTGGCCATCGAGCCGTGCTGCTCCACGAGGTTCCCGGAGGCAGCCAGATCGGCCAGCCGTCGGCAGTGCAGCGCCATCGAGGTCAGGTCGGCCAGCATGTTGGCCAGACGCTGCTGGATGAGCTGGAAGCTCGCCAGCGGCTTGCCGAACTGTTCGCGCTGCAGCGCGTGTGCCAGGGCCAGCTCATAGCAGTTGATGGCTGATCCCAGGGCCATCCAGGAGATGGCAGAACGGGTGGCGAACATGGCCTTGGTGGCGGCCTTGAAGGAGCTCGCGCCCGGCAGGCGGCAGCTGTCCGGCACCCGCATGTCGGTCATGGTGATGGTCACCTGCGGGATGATGCGCATGGAGACCTTTCCGGTGATGGGTTCCGTCGCGTAACCCGGGGTGTCCTGCGGGACCAGGAAGGCCCCCACATTGCCGTCATCCATCCGGGCCCAGATGACGGTCACGTCGCCGACGCCAGCATTTCCGATCCACCGCTTCTGGCCGTTGATGATCCACTCGTCGCCGTCGCGACGGGCAGAGGTCTCCAGGGCCACCGAGTCCGAACCATGGTCGGGCTCGGTCAGGCCGAAGCCGGCGAGCTTCTGCACCCGGGACAACGGCTCCAGCCACTCGTCCTTCTGCGCCTGGGAGCCGAACATGTGGATGCTGCGCAGCACCAGCCCTGCCTGAATGGCGATGAAGGCGCTCATCGAGACGTCGGTGCGGGCGGTCTCCATCTGGACCAGCCCGGCGGCCAAGGGGGACATCTGCTCCTGGCCGGGGAGGTCCAGCCCGTCGGCCACCAGACCCAGCTCTCCCATCCGCTGGACCAGGTGGACGGGGTACTCGGCCTTCTCCCAGGCCTCGTTGATCTGCGGGAGCGCCTCGTCGCCGAAGGTGCGGGCTCGCTGCCAGAAGTCCAGATCCGCTCCTTGGACGTCGGAGAACAGTGAATAGAAGTCGGTGGTGTCTGGAAGCATCGGTTCGTGGGACATCTGTCGTCCTTTCGGGATCGAGTGGTGCGGGGTCGAGATGGTGCGCCGCGCTGCTGGGCCGGCGGAGGTCTGTGCCATGCGGCTCGTGGGACCGTCGTTGGTGCCGCGGAGCCAGATTTGTACGAATGGCGATTAGTCATAGAGTATTGATCCAGTGAGAGAACCTGTCAAGGGATCTGGCAGGCTGTGCTCCATTCGTGGGTGGCCTGGTGTCCGTCCGCCCAGATCGAGGATGCGAGGAAGACATGGTCAGCCAGAAGCGCCGCAGTGAGATCTGCGCTGCCGCCGTGGAGCTGTTCGACGAGCGGGGTTACTACGGCACTGGCATGGAGGACATCGCCAAGGTGGTGGGAATCCGCGCGTCCAGCATCTACAACCACTACAACTCAAAGCAGCAGGTTCTGGGTGACGTCAGCGTGCAGATCACCGAGCAGTTGCTGCGGGAACATGCTGCCTGTCTGGTGGGAGTGAGCGATCCCCGGGAGAAGGTGCGGGCCTCCATGCGCAACCATGTTCGCTTCCACGCCACGCATGCCCCCCAGGTGCGGGTCTCCAATCGCGAGGTGAAGGCACTGCAGGATCCCTATGCGGGCATCGTCCGCCAATTGCGTCGCGACTACGTGCAACGCTGGGTTCAGATCATCGAGGAGGGGTGTCGCCAGGGGCTGTTCACCATCGCTGACTCGAAGATCGCCACCTACTACATGGTGGACATGGGGACGGGTGTCTCCGTCTGGTTCCGGCCGGGCGGGGCCTACGAGTTGGATGACCTGTGTGAGCTCTATGCCAACGCCGCCCTGAGGCTGCTGAGAGCCGTTCCGCCGAACTGAGTCGGCGCGAGACATCCGGTTGACGGCGTCTTCCTGCAGTGGGGCAGGAGGACGCCGTCGCTGTCTCCGGCGCCTGTGGCGGGGCCGGCGAGATTGGTCGGACGAAAGTTGTTGACACCGAAAATTGGCATTGGTAGCGTCATCGCAACTTCAAAGTACGAATCGCTATTCGTATATTTCGCAGCAAGGACGCTGCCCCAGATCCTCTCTAGGAGCCCACGATGATGGACAAGGTTGTTGCATCTCTCGACGAAGCACTCGATGGACTCAAGCCCGGCATGACCCTCGCCGCTGGTGGATTCGGCACCTGTGGCACCCCCTTCACCCTGATCGACGGGATCGTCGAGCGGGGTATCGGTGACCTCACCGTCTACTCCAACAATCCCGGCACCCAGGTGGACGACCATGCGCTCGGCCTGTCCAAGGCCGTCGAGGCCCGGCTGATCAAGAAGTTCTGCGGCTCATTCGTCGGTTTCGCGCGTGAGTTGGAGAAGCAGTACCTGACGGGCCAGGTGGACGTTGACCTGATCCCACAGGGCACCCTGGCCGAACGGATGCGCGCTGGTGGCGCCGGCATCCCAGCCTTCTTCACGCCCACCGGCGCCGGATCGATGGTCTCCGAAGGTGGCCTTCCGGTGCGCTACGACGCGGAGGGCAAGGTGGTGCTGCGTTCCGAGCCCAAGGAGACCCGCACCTTCATCCGCAACGGCGTCGAGGAGGAGTGCGTGCTGGAGGAGGCGATCGTCACCGACTTCTCGATCGTGCGCGCCCACAAGGCCGATCGTGACGGCAACCTCGTCTTCCGCCTCACCGCGCAGAACATGAACCCGCCGGTGGCCATGTGTGGCCAGATCACCGTGGCGGAGGTGGAGGAACTCGTCGAGGTGGGCGAGCTTCGCCCCGAGGAGATCCACGTGCAGGGCATCTTCGTTGACCGAGTGCTGGTGCTCACTCCGGAGCAGGCCGCTGACAAGGTGGCGGAGCGCATCATCACCCGTTCCCCCGAGCCTGAGGACAATGAGCCCCACCGTGCGCTGGTGGCCACGGACGCGGACGGCAAGGAGATGGGCTGGACCCGTGCTGGCATTGCCGCCCGGGCGGCCAAGGAACTCAAGGACGGGAGCTATGTGAACCTG
The DNA here is from genome assembly GCF_052116585.1 of Luteococcus sp. Sow4_B9. Lineage (NCBI taxonomy): Bacteria > Bacillati > Actinomycetota > Actinomycetes > Propionibacteriales > Propionibacteriaceae > Luteococcus > Luteococcus sp. Sow4_B9. Next base: position 25,206 of record NZ_JBQKKT010000015.1, read on the forward strand.
GGCGTCGGGATGCCGACGATGATCCCGGACTACCTGCCCGAGGATGTCCAGGTGGTCTTCCAGTCCGAGAACGGCCTGCTGAAGTTCGGCCCCTTCCCGCTGCCCGAGGAGGTGGACGCCGACCTGATCAATGCCAGCAAGCAGACCACGACGCTGGCCGCTGGCGGTTCGACCTTTGACTCGGTGCGCAGCTTCGACATGATCCGCGGCAAGCATGTGAACACGGCCGTGCTGGGTGCGCTGCAGGTCAGCGAGAAGGGCGACATTGCCAACTGGGGCATCCAGGGCCGCAAGACCAATGGCATGGGCGGTGCGATGGACCTGGTGAAGGGGGCCCAGCGCGTCATCGCGATCATGGAGCACGTCAACAACGAGGGCGAGCTGCGCGTTCTCAAGGAGTGCGTCTACCCGCTCACAGGTCCGCGGTGCATCGATCTGATCGTCACCAATCTCTGCGTGCTGGAGGTCACCGAACGGGGCCTGGTGCTGGTGGAGCTGGCTCCGGGTGTCAGTGAGGAGAAGGTGCGCGAGCTCACCGAGCCGGAGCTGCTGCTGCCGTGAGGTGATCCGCTGAGTCGTGTCAGCCCCTTCCTGGCGGTCGGGGGATGGCATGGAGTGCGGGCCGTGGAGGCTTTCCACGGCCCGCACTCACGTCTGCGTGCACCCTGTCACCGCCACCCTGTGGAGCGCACTGGCAATCTTCAGCCGGTGGCCACCTGGAGTTCATCTTCTCTGACGGTGCTCCGAGCTTTCCCTGTGGTGGTTGACCTCTGCACACTTCACGCGGATTGGTCACCAGACAGTTGTCCACTTCCACCATCCGTTCAACAAGTCTTCAACAAGGCGCTCTGGTTAGGACTTGTGCACAGGGAAAGGGAGTTATCCACAGGCTTTCTGTGGACAACGATGCACATTCACAGCTTCTCAACTGCTGACCTATGTCGGTCGATCTGTTGCATGACGACATGTCAGATTCCACCCCATGGCACCCGGATCCCCTTCCGGCAGCGCCCCCAAGCTGCCCGAGTCACACACCGCACACCTGCGACCCCGCCGTAGCCCGCGCATGGCTGCGGCGGGTGTGCTGCTCGCCTGCCTGGGCGGACTGGGGGCCGCGGTGGCCTACCAGCAGGCCGCCCACTCCAACCAGGTGGTGGTGGTCCAGCGCCCCGTGGCACGCGGGGAGCAGGTCCAGGCCGGTGACCTGGCCGTCGTGACGATTGGCCCCGCGCCGGGGGTGCGCACGCTTCCAGCAGAGCGTCTGGGCAGCCTGGTGGGGCAGCAGGCACTGGTGGACCTCGCCGCCGGATCGCTGGTGGGTGAAGGAGCCGTGGGGCGGGCGGCGCTGCCCAAGGGCAAGGCCCAGATCGGACTCAAGCTGGTGGCCGGCCGCGTCCCCAATGCCGAGCTGCCCGCGGGAACCAGGCTGAACCTGGTGGAGGTCACGTCGGACAAGGCCCAGAGCACTGGGCTGGTGGTGGAGGCCGAGGTGGTGCTCGCTCCGGAGCTGATGCAGGACGGCAGCACCCGCACCATGGACGTGGCCGTTCCGGAGACCCAGGCCGAGCGACTGGCGGACCTTGCCGCCCGAGACCTCGTGGTGGTCGTGCGACAGGCGGGCAGCTGAGATGGCGGTCATCACCTTGACCAGCGCCACCGGATCGCCCGGCGTCACCACCACGGCACTTGGCCTGGCACTGCACTGGACCCGCGACGTGGTGCTCGCCGACTGTGACCGGGATCCAGCCCAGTCCCTTCAGGCCGGTTGGCTGCAGGGCGTCGACCTGGCCGGCCGCGGTCTGGCCTCTCTGGCCGGGGCCCACCGGGAACACCGATCCCTGGCGGAGGAGCTGTGGCTGCAGACGGTGCCCTTGGTTCCGGCGGCCACGGTTCCGGCCGCCACGGTGTCAGCGGTCACGCTTCCGGACAGGTCCGCGGGAACCCCTGCCGGGCAGGGTGCGGGAGACGCGGCCTCGGGTACTGCCCAGCGCAATTTTCTTCCGGGCTTCACCCACCCGGGCGCCGTTCGGCTCTTCCAGCCGGTCTGGCAGGAATTCCTCGACGTCTGCCGCGGGCTGGATGCCACTGGTACCGACGTACTGCTGGACGCTGGGAGGATCGGCTGCGACGGCCTCCCGCCAGCGATGGTGGCAGCCAGCGACCTGGTGCTGGTCTGCGTGCAGAGTTCACTGCGCGGCTTGGCCGGGCTCCAGCTCCACCTGCCCACCATCCAGGCCCAGGTGGAATCGCCGGGGATGAGCGCCGCCATCGAGATCGTCCTCGTCGGCCCGGGGCGGCCCTACGGAGCAGGGGAGGTCTCCCGCCAGTTTGGGATTCCCGTCGTCCACAGCATCGCTTGGGACCCGCGTCAGGCAGCCGTCCTCAGCGACGGGGAGCAGTTGGGCGTCCTGGCCCGCTCCCGTGGCCTGGGAGCCCTGGCCCGCAGCTACCGGGCTGTCGGATCCCGACTCGCTCAGACCGTGCGCCGACGCTCCGACATCGTCGCGGGCACCCGCAGCAGCGGCGACTGGAGTGCGTGATGGCGCGCCGACAAGCAGAGATGGTGCCCGATCTGGGAGCAGCGCTGGGAGCGCTCCCACCGGTGCGTGCCCAGGCTGACCTCCCCGCGTGGGCCACACCCGCCCGGGCCACGCCGACGCCCACCACGGGGAATGCGCAACGCGGTGCCGTCGACTGGGACGTCGTGGTGGTGCTGCGTCGACGGGCGTCGGAGGAAATCAGCGACGCCGTGGACCTGTGGGCACGCGAGCACGCCCGAACCATGCCGCTGGAGGACCGCCGGATGCTGGGGCGCTCCGTCATCCGGCAGGTGGTACGGGCCCACGCGGAGCACCTGGCCCAGCAGGGGCAGGCCTTGTGGCCGATCGAGCTCGAACAGGCCTACGCGTCCGCCGTCGACAATGCCATCTTCGGCTACGGCCGGCTCCAGCCGCTCTTCGAGATCCCTGACGCCGAGAACATCGAGATCCATGGCTGGGACGGCGTCGTCGTGCAGTACGGCGACGGGCGACGAGAACCACACCCGCCGGTTGCCGACTCCGACGAGGAACTGGTGGAGGCCATCCGATTTCTGGGCGAATCGGCAAATCCCAGCCGACCCTTCGACGATGCGCACCCGATGATGACCTTGGCGCTCGGCGACCGCTTCCGGCTCCACGCCATCGGATTCGGCCTGAGTTTCCGCCCCAGCATCGTCATCCGCCAACACATCCTGACCAGCGTCACCCTGCGGCAGCTGGCAGAGGGCGGGATGATGCCGCTCGAACTGGCCGGCCTGCTCCACGAGGCCGTCCTGGCCCGCAAGTCGATGGTGATTTCGGGCGACCAAGCTGCTGCGAGTTTCGAACTATCCTTTGTGATTGATACTTCAACTTCTTAGACCTGCCTTCGGCGGCAAATAAGAGATTGATGGGAGCACGGTGACGAAGGAGCCGCGCGGACCATCAATCTCTTATGCAGTCGTCCGAGAGAGAGACGAGCAAAGGTGAGCTTGCGAGCCTTTGTGAGGAACGATCCCCTTGACTCTCAATAGATATTTTATGTTTTCCCTCTGAACCCACAGTTTTCTAGGGGAAATACCGTCTCGTCAAAAGTTCCCCGAAATTGGCACCGTACTTTGTAGAGAAACGAGGAAATTGGATGTTACTCTAATAGTGGCTTACAAAACAACTACTAGAAAGGAGAAAGCCAATTATGAACATTAACGACATGCTTACGGACTTTTCGGGAGGTATCCCGACCAACGCACGTGAATTCCCAATTCTTGTGAAACTCGATGGCGCAAACTCGGGCAATGAGCGTGAGAAGACTTCTCCAGATGGAAGAAAGACTTATAGCGTTGCAGGAACTGTCATGAGTGTTCGTGATGGTGAACCCATGGCAATGAAGAACTGCTTCATCAACACGATTGAGCCTGTCACTGCTGGTTTCGATCTCTTTGCAACCACGCTTCTTCGCGCTGAAGGCAAGATTTGGGTCAAGGCTTTTGAGAGTAACGGTCGCGTTTCCTACAGCATTACTGCTGAGAAGTTGGTTCCGGTCAACCTCTCTCAGGAGAAGGCTGCCTGACCTTGAAATGAAGATACCCCTAGGGGATTGTTTCCTAGGGGTCTTCTGAAAGGAGTAGCCATCACAACTACCTAAGGACATTCTACAATGATCGACAACTTTCATTCCAGTGAGTTCCAAGAGAACCATTACAGGAGCATGCAGTTCCTCAAGAAACTTGGGCGATTTTGCTTGCGCCCCCCCGGTCTTCCTCGCGCTTCTTTGGCTCTACTTCTGGGCTCGGACTCAACTAAATTCTTACGACCCTGTAGCTTCAAACTGGGTCGTCTTCACCGGTTTCGCGTGGTGGATCGTGACCCCCGCTTACCTCTTCTTTAAGTTCTTCTGGCACGCGGGCAAAACTGCGCGTCTGACTTACGAGAAGTACAAGCACCGCCAAGCCGTTTCAGTCCCTCGCAACCTACCCACCTCTGAATCCCTCAGTTTTATTGTCCAGAATCACCGGGAAATCCTCGCTGGCGCTGGTCTTGTTGAGGCTGATCCTCAGGCGGGTGCTAACCAAAGGGCTTTGGCTCAAGGGGCTGCCCTCTATGGCAAGCGAAGACTCATTCAGGCTGCTGGGGCGGCGGCGGTTGCTGCTGATGCTTTGAGTTCAACTAAGAAAATCCCGGAACTTTTGCAAGTTTTGCCCATCGATGCCTACCGTTCCGAACTGGTCTTTCAAATGCTTCCCGGTCAAACCTCTGAGCTTTGGGCTGAGAAACATCTTGAGCTTGCCTCTGGCTTCCGCGTACCTCGCGTCTCGGTCTCGCAAGACCTCGAAATGAGGGGGCTTGGACTCGTTCAGGTTTCGGTCTTCCATCAGGACGCTTTGGAATCTTCCAGCAGCCTTGACACGACGGGGTGGTTCGATGAGTGACCTCGCTTTCCGCGTGGGAGTGACAGAAACCGGTTCCGCTCTCGTGATTGACCTCGGCATGGCTGCTCATATCGCATGCCAAGGATCTACTCGTTCGGGCAAAAGTGTTCTGTCCTACTCGATCCTCGCTAATGCTGCTCGTCTTCCTGAGGTTCAGGTCTGGGGCTGCGATCCCACAGGCGTTTTGCTGAAACCTTTCGCTGAGACTGCCCCAGAGCGGTTCGTTCTCGGCACCAAGGACCCGGCAAAGTTTGCTGATCTTGCTGAAAGTCTTGTGGCTGAGATGGATCGTCGGATCGAGGAAGAGATTTACGCCAAAGACCTCGACAAGATTGACGACTTCTCGGCGGACCTTCCTCTGATGCTCTTGGTGCTGGAGGAAACCCCCGGAATCTTCGACTCTATGGCTTCGGTTGACTCTCAACTGAAACCCGCTGAGCGCAGTAAACCACGCTTTGACCGCGCATATTCTCGCTTGGTCTCGGAGGGCGCGAAGGCGGGGGTGCGTGTCTTGCTCATCGCGCAGCGAATGGATACGGAAGTCATCGGCGGTCGTCAGCGCTCTCAATTCGCTACCGCTATCACTCTTAGAGTGCCTGATTCGACTGCCGTGCGGATGCTCCATCACGATGTGCCTGAGGACGTCGCGGCAATGATCCCCCGTGCCAAGCCGGGTGTCGGAATTTGCGAAACCCCCGGAAATCTGGTCCGTTTCCGTGGTTACAACTTGGACTACAAGACCTATCTCGACCTCGTTCGAAAGGGACTATCACGACACAACACTACTAAAGGAGTACCAAACTATGTCTGATTTCATCACGACGTTCTTCCAGACGGATGGACACGTCATCCCCGCCGGTTACGTGATCGCTGGCTTTACCTTGATCCTCGCGGCGGTCGCTCTGCGCGGATTCTGGCTGAAAACCTCGCTAGTCCTGGCATCATTTTGGGTCGGCTTCGGCTACTATGCGTCCCGTTTTCTACCCATGACCACTTTCCCAACTGAGGGCTACGAATGGTCTTGGTTCGCCTTTTATGGGCTGCCCTACTGGGCGCCGATCCTTCTCGTTGCAGTCACTGCATTGGTGAAGGCTGCGGATCAAATGAGTTCTTGGATCGACCGATGGGGAATCAAAATTGACCCCTTTTTGACTGAGGAGGAGAAGCATGAAGCGCTTTCCCGTTGATCCTCGTCAAATTTACTCGCTGCGTGGCGCTGCCCGCTGTCTGGGTATCGATCCAAAGACTCTTTCCGCCGCTGTTCGACGCGGCGACTTACCCGCTTACGTTCTGGGCAAGACTAAGTTCAGCATCTCTGGCGCTGATCTGATCAACTTTATTGAAGGTTCCCGCGTAGATGGAAACCCTCAGTGACAAGGAACTTCTGGTTCGGAACAAGGGGCTCCTGTTGCGGGAGCCCTGCGTTCGACCCATCAACTTGCCGATGGTTGACACTGCCACGGGCGAAGTTCAGACTTTTGAGGCTCCCTGCGGATCATCCTTTCACCGGCTCTGTCCTTCCTGCGCTGCCCGAAAGAGCCGGGATAACTGGCTGATTTGCACGTCTGGCTTTCAATCAGTCCTAGGCGTTGAAGCGCCACCAACCGGAGAGTATTTCTACTTCCTGACCCTGACTGCCCCTTCTTTCGGCAAGGTTCACCGGAAGGGCTCTTGCCCTTGTGGCAAGAAGCATCAGGAATTTGATGAAAAGCTGGGTTTACCCCTACATTTCGCAAAATATGATGTCGAGGGTCAAGCCCTCTGGAACAGTCTTGCACCCCGGCTTCTCAACAGGACTTGGACCCTGCTACGGAAAGAGGTTAAGGAACTGCACTATTGGGGCTCTGTTGAGTTTCAAAAGCGTCTTGCTGTTCACTACCACGTCCTCATTCGCACTTCTGAACCTCTAGACTCTTCCGTCGTTGCTGGCGTTCTCCGCCGCGTTCATGTTTGGTCCGGGTCTGGTCACACTGGGGAACGCATTGTCTGGGGTCCTCAAACTGACTTTCAGCCTATCGAGACCTCGGACTCTACTGCTCTGACCTACTTACACAAGAGCTTGGGCTACTCCCTCAAGGACTTTGGTCGTGACCTGGAAACCCCTGATCTAGTGGACTTTTCCCGCTTCGCTGCTGCTTTGACTGCTGCTGGTGACTCCATCCGCACCTCGGGGACCGTGCCCGGTCTCAACCCTCGCGTTCGCCGCTCTTACGCCGGTGGTGCTGGCTTTACCGGGCATCGCGTCATTAAGTCCCGTGGCTGGTCTGCTCTCACTCACACCTCCCTTGCTCTGGCTCGGCGCGCCTACGCTCAGGCGCTTCGTGCTGCTGCCGCCTTCGCGCCCTCCACTTGGGAACTTGTAGATCGCCCCTACTCAACTTCTCCCGAAGTTGTGGCTCTGACTAGGCTCTTCGCGGACCAACTCTTCGAATCCATCCGCGTTCTCTCCCGGCGCATTGCTGCTGCTACTCGCGGCGACCCTCTCCCGCCCTTAACCTTGGACCATGGCTACTCCACTGCCTCGACCTGACTCCCCGGAACTGGCTTCACCCTTCGCCCGAGCCGTGGCTGCCTCTCTGGAACTCTCTCCTGAGGACGCTTCCTCAATCGCGGCTGTGGTTAACCCTGCAAATACTCCACACCCGCCCCATCAGGAAACTCAAAAACCTGCCCAAACCGGGGATGAATCTTCACCCTCCCAAGATTTGTAGTGCTCTGCGTCCTACTTCTACCCTGCGGGGACAACCTCCCCCCTTGGGCAACTGTGACTTTCTGGATTACTGCCTGAACCGCTTCCCGCTGCTTCTTGGGCTCTGCATCAAACAACCACCCCATGATTCGCTCGGGGCTCACTGGCTCTGGCTCTACAAGGATTTCCTCAATTTTTGCATCCAACTCGTTCAGGTGCTGGGTTGCCTCTTCTAGCCTTTTCGCAACGATCGGAATGGCGGAAACCTCTACGCTTGCCAAGGCTTCCCCTAGCGCTTTCACTCTTTCTTGCGCTTCTGCTCTCTGTTGACTCAACTTCCCTCCGGCTGCGGTCAACCTCTTCGCGCGCTTTTGCTGTTCCTTTTCGAAGGCTCTTAGCACCTCGCCGCTTTTGAGCGCTATCGAGGTGTACCTTATTGCCACTTGATCTACCACTGCTGAGATTGAGCAAGTGCATTGCTTCTTCGCCGCCGCCGAACATACGTACCTTGGATATTGTTTAGTCCCACTGGGGTACATAATCTGCCCACACTCGCAGTACAAAACCCCTCGAAGCAGTGGGGTTCTGCTGCTCTTTTCCCTAGGGGCTCCTACTTTCTTCCTTGCCATCCTCCGCTGTAAGGTTTCCCACTCTTCGAAGCTGAGGTAAGGGTCTCCTACGACAATGGCTTCCCCTGTTTCATCACGGAAAGCTGTTCTATCCCAGACTTTGCGGTGCCTATCTGCCCCCGGTGAATATGCTTGCCACCCTGCCAAAGCTGGCTGAACTAGAGCCCTCTGAACCGCTGCTGTCGTCCATAGCTTGCCCGGTCGCGTCCTGAATCCTCGTTTGTTGAGTTCTCGTGCCACTTCGCCGGCTTGGGCGGCTTCCTCCATAATCATTCTGATCATCAGGCGCACTACTTGGGCTTCATCGGCACGATGCACGAGCTTCGCTAGCTTCCCCGCACGCTTCGCGCGGAAGCCGTATGGGGGTGTTCCTCCAACCCAGCCGCCTTCTAACGCTCGCTTCAGTTTATCGGTCTTGATTCTTGCGCTGGTTGTGGAACTTTCTGCCTGCGCTACCGCTGACATGATGTTCAGCTGCAAGGCTTTGCCCGGGTTGTTGGGGTCCATCAAACCATCTCGGGTTGTGTGGATCATTGCCCCTGTGCTCTGGCACAGGTCGATCAGCTGCCCTACGGCAGTGACTCTTCGCCCCAATCGGTCCATGGCTAGGGCTACTACCCTTTGAACCCTGCCCTCTTCCACTAGCGCCTTCAGCTTCTCAAAAGCTTTTCGCTCTGCGTGGCTGCTCCACCCGCTGGCTACCTCCTCGAAGATGTGATCTTCATCAACTCGGTAGCCTTCCCGCTCGCAAAGCTCTAGGCACTCTGCCCGCTGCACTGCCAGACTGCGGTTCGCTTCCCCCGGTTGGTTGCTCTTGCGTAGGTAGATTGCGGCTTCCATGCCTTGCCCCCGATGGTTCGAAGTATCGTTCGAAAGCTTACGGTACCTCAGGGCGCGGGCAAGACGACACTTCTCCGAGCGCTCATCGACGCCATCCCATCCACCGAAAGATTCGGCACCCTGGAGACCGACTACGAACTGCTCACCCACCTGCAGCCGGGGCGCGGCAACATGGTGGCGCTGCAGGCGCGGATCGGGATAGGCGAGCGGGGTGCCGACGGCAGCAGGATGGGTGAGTTCACCATCAGCGACCTCATCCCGGAGGCCCTGCGGCAGAACCTCTCCCGGATTGTCGTCGGTGAGGTGCGCGGCGGCGAGGCCTCGGCGATGTTCGAGGCCATGCAGTCGGGGGCCGGTAGCCTCTCGACGACGCACTCCCACTCCGCCTCATCCACGATGGACCGACTGGCCTCGCGCGTGGCGCAGGGCGGTGTGTTGGGCATTGACGAGGCCTATCGCCAGATTGCGCACAACATCCACTTCCTGGTCCATGTGCGCCTGGTCGACGACACCTGGCGGGGCGGGACGCGCAGCCGACACATCTCAGAAGTGCGGACCCTGACGGGTGCGATCGAGGGCGGTCGCCCGATCACCCACCTGCTGTACCGGGCGGCGACGCCGACACGCCCGGGCGTCTGGCACCCTGATCCACAGCTTGTGGACGAGCTGGCCGAGTTCGCCGGAAGCTTCGAGGCGGTGCCATGACTCCCGTCCTGGTGGGAATCGCCGCCTTCTGTGTCGTGGCAGGAATCCTGCTGCTCGTCGTCGGTCTTCGGAAGGTCCCCCGCCACCCATCCACAGCCCGATCCACAAGCCTGTGGACAACTGTGGACAACTGGTGGCGGCGGTGCAGTCGCACGCAGCGAATCCACATCGGCGTCACCTTTGCGGCGGCTGCGGTGATCTTCGTCCTGACCGGCTGGCCGGTCGCCCTGGTACTGGTACCGCTCCTCGGATTGGGGCTACCAGCGCTGCTGGCCGATCCGCCCAACCGTGACGTCCAGATCCTCGAGGCCCTGGACCGCTGGGTGCGCTCGCTCGCGGCCTCCCTGCCCACCGGAAAGTCGGTCACCGATGCCATCCGGGCAACGTCGGGACAGGCGCCGGAGCTGATCCGCAGCCCGGTCCAGGTGATGGTCGCGCGTCTGGACTCGCGGTGGACGCCCCGCGAGGCATTGCTGGCGCTGGCCGATGATCTGGACAGTCCGGACGCCGATGCCGTGATCGCAGCCCTGGTGCTGTCCGCCCGACGCGGCGGTGTCGGCGCCGCAGCAACCCTGGCCGAGCTCGCGGACTCCATCCAGGCCAGGCTCCGCGCCCTGCGCGAGATCGAGGCGGAGCGGGCCAAACCACGCGTCGTCGTGCGGCAGGTGACACTCATCAGCGTGGTCGCGGTGGGGCTGGGAGTCCTGCTGCAACCCCACTTCTTTGCTCCGTACCGCAGCCCGATCGGACAGGTGGTGTTGAGCTGTCTGGTGCTGGCCTATGGCGGCTCTCTGGCAATCATGCGCCGGATCACCCGGCCCCGTCGTCGGGAACGGATCCTGCGGCAGGGCGCCGTCCCCAGCAAGGATGTGGTGATCCATGCGTGACCCGTCGATGGTGGGGGTGATCGCCTCCGGTGCCGTGGGTGCCTTGGGCATCTTCCTGGTGCTGGCCGGGCTGCGTTCTCGCGTTCCACGGCTCGACGAAGCCCTGGCGAGCCTGTCCGGGATGCCCGAGGAGATGAGCGCGGGCAGTACGGGGTGGGGGATCGAGAATGACGAGCAGGACGCACTCAGCCGGCTGGGTGCCTGGGCTTTCACCCGGCTGCGCCTGCCCCTCGCGGACCGGACCCGGCGGCTGCTCGGGCTGCGTGGTCGTTCGATCGGTGACTTCTTTGCCGAGAAGCTGATCCTCTGCGCCCTCGGACTGGTCGCTCCGCTCCTGTTGGGCGCAGCGCTGCTGGGTTTCACGGGCGCAATCGCGCCCGTGCCCATGGCGGTCTCCCTGCTGGCCGCCACTCTCGGCTGGTTCTGGCCGGACGTCGTGCTCCGTCGGGGAGACGAGTCCGTGCGGGCCGACGCCGGCGAGGCCCTCCACACCTTCTTTGACCTCGTGACCCTGGAACGGCTGGCCAATGCATCGTCGAGCCAGGCAATGCTGGCGGCTGCCTCCATGTCTGACGTTCCGCTCTTCACCCGCCTGCGGGGTGCGCTGGAACGAGCCCGGCTGGAGCAGCGACCACCGTGGAACGAGCTGCGCCGATTGTCTCGAGATCTCGAGCTGCCCGAGATTGCGGACATGGCGGACGTCATGCGCCTCGACGAGCAGGGCGCGGCGCTGGCCGAGACCTTGCGCGCCCGGGTGAAGGAACTCCGCGACGCCCACCTGATGCAGGAGAAGCTCGCCGCCCAGCAGGTCTCCGAACGGATGACGCTGTGGATGGTGGTGCCGTCGCTGGTCTTCGGCCTGATCTTCCTGACGCCACCGATCCTGAAGCTCCTGGGGGTGGGCGGATGACCCTGCCCCAGCGGACGCCCACGGGAAGTGCGCTCCCTTCGTTGACGCCCACGGAGCGTGGGCCCCTTGATTTCGTGTCCACAACCGTGGCCGCGGTGATGTCGCAGTACCCAACAGTCTCGTGAAAGGAACCATCATGAACATCCACTCCCTGCTCGGCCTGATCGTCCAGTTGGTCATCCCGGTCCAGGACCTTGCCAAGGGACGAACCCTGGCTCGACGCGATGAGCGAGGTCTCTCGCAGTCCACGGAGAATGCCGTGCTGCTCGCTGGCGCGGTGGCCGTTGCGGTCATCGTCGTGGGTGCCGTCACCCAGTACGTCCAGAGCAACATGCCCAAGTAGGACCCATGATTCACGCCATGGCGAGCGCAGCGCGACGCCTGCGGACCGTCCCCGGCCACGGTCCGGGGGAGCGGGGCATGTCCGAGTCAGTGCAGTGGGCCGTCCTGCTGCCAGTGCTGATGCTGGGCATCCTCGGCGCCATCCAGACGGGGATCGTGCTGTACGGCCGCAGCGTCGCCGCCCATGCCGCGCTCGCTGGTGCCGAGGCCCAGGCGCTGGCGGGCGCGTCGGGCGGCTCGGGCGAACGGGTGGCCCGTGAGCTCGCTGAACAGGGCGGTTTGCGCGACGTGAAGATCGTCGTCGCACGCCCCGGTGGCGAGGTTCGGGTGCAGGTCCGTGGGCGGGTGGACACCTTCTTCGCGGTCGGCCCCACCACGGTCGAGGGTGACGCCGTGATGCCGATGGAGCTGCCATGAGTCGGTGCCGAGCGCGCACGCAGGGCCGCGACGAGCGTGGGGCAGCGGCGGTGGAACTGGTCATCCTGGTCCCGGCGCTCGTGCTGGTGATCGGAGTCCTGGTGGCTGGTTGGCGCCTGTGGTCGGCCAGGGCTGAGGTGACCGACGCTGCTGCCGCCGGCGCGCGCGCAGCAACTCTGGAGCGCGGCGGAGCGCAGGCCCGTCAACGGGCGGAGAGGGTGGCCCAGTCCAACCTGGACACCTTTGGGCTCCGCTGCGATCCAGCCGCGGTGTCGGTGGACACCACTGGCTTCCATCGACCGAGCGGAAGCACAGCGGACATCACGGTGGATGTCACGTGCCGGGTGGCCCTGCAGGACCTGCTGGTTCCCGGTCTGCCGGGGTACTGGGAAGTCTCCGGCAGTGGCACACATCGGCTCGACACATTCAGGGAGAGGACCCCATGAGCAAGGTGCTGAGAAGTGCGCTGGCCCTGGCCACCATCGCCACCCTCGTCATCGGCGTGCCCTGGGCGCTCGTCGCCTTCGGTCGATTCGACGCGTTGCGGGGTCTGACCTGGAGTCATCTGCTGGTCGTGCCCGACACGGGAGGCCTCGTCCTGGCCGCGATGACTGCAGCCGGCTGGATTGCGTGGGTCGTGCTGATGGCCTCGTTGGCATCGGAGCTGGTCGCAGCGCTCAGCCGGGGCAGGGTCCGCGTCACGGTGCCGGGAACGGCCCTCGTCCAGCCCTTCGTCGCCGTCCTGGTGGCCTCGGCGCTCTCGATCATCACGGCACCGAGTGCAGCCGCGGAATCAGGTGCGGATGGCACCGTCGCGGGTGGCTCGGGAGGCGTCATGGTTTCACGTGCAACGCCGGATTCGGCGCCCTGGGGTAGGGACGGAATCTCCTCGGGGGCCATCCCACCCGCGCAGCCCCGCTCCGCGGTCACGGAGCAGGGGGCGACGTCTCGGGCAGGTGATGACGGCACGGATGTGAGTCACGGCATGTCGCCGAAGCAGGCAGCGGCCCCCGGGGACGACGGGCAGCCGGTTGCCCCCCAACCACAGGGAAGGACATTCGTGTTGCACGAGGTGGCACCGGGTGAGGATCTCTGGACGATCGCCGAGCAGTACTACGGGGACGGAACCCAGTGGCGTCGGATTGCCCAGCAGAATGACCTCGACCCTGTGCAACCACTCGCGGTGGGGCTCCAGCTTCGTCTCGATGGCCCAGTCGCGCCGGTGGTGACAGCCCAGGCCACTGACGCCGTCGGCGATGACTCCACGCAGCACGAGGAACCTCCTGGCGCAGTGGTGGTCGAGGCCGGCGACAGTCTGCAAGAACTCGCCCGGCGGCACCTTGGCGACGGCAACCGCTGGACCGAGATCTGGGAACTGAACCGTCAGACGATCGCCAATCCGGACCTCATTCAGCCCGGTTGGCAGGTGGAGATCCCCTCCACCAACACAACCGAGCATGCCGGCCAGACGGACCTGTCCCATACCGCACCTGCGGAGGGCGAGGACGAAGCATTGGGGGCACCCGCGTCGAGCCCGCCTGGATCGGAGACCGATGAGCCTGGCCCGGAGGGGTCCAAGGCTGATGAGTCTGGCCCAGCGGGGTCCAAGGCTGATGAGTCTGGCCCAGCGGGGTCCAAGGCTGATGAGTCTGGCCCAGCGGGGTCCAAGGCCGATGAGACCGGCCGCACGATGGAAAGGGCCCCCGGCGCCCCGCCGCCGGTGCGGGATTCCGGCGCCCCTGCTCCAGGATCGGTGGCGGACCTGCCAGGCTCCGCCCCACGTGGTCCGCAGGGGGCCGACCCGGCTTCGCTGCGAGTGCCAACCGAGTCGGGATTCCGCGAACCCGATGCCACCGCTGGCATGGCTGCGGCTGCCGACCAGATCGACGAGCTTGCGGCTGTTCGGATCGCGGTGGGGGGCCTGCTTGCCGCCGGTCTCGTCGGGGCACTGGCGAGCAGGCGACGGGAGCAGTTGCTGCAGCGCACGCTGGGACGGCGAATCCCGCAGGCGGAACCTGATCACCAACGGTTCGAGGCGGCCCTGGCGCGGGTGGCCAGTGAGCGGACCGAACCCCCGCAGGAGGTGCCAGTCGCCGGGGCCCTGCTCGGAGTGGACGCCGACGAAGAACCACTGATCCACGATCTGGAGGCGGCCGTGACCACCACGGTCAGCGGGGACGGCAGGTTGGTCGACTCCTTCCTGGCAGCGGTGGCGACGGGGCTGGTCCTGCACCCCTGGTCTGCAGAGAGCCGGGTGCTGATCGCCGGTGACCTGCCGTGGATGCGCAGCTTGGACGAGCCGCAGGCCGAGGTCTGTGCCCAGGTGGAAGCGGCCGTCGAGCAGCTGGAGCGTCAGGTGATGGAGCGGCGTCTGGCGCTGGGACGGGCCAGGGCCGACGGGGCAGTGGTGCCGGCGAATCCCGAGAAACTGGCGAGTCCGGGGAAGCCCGTGGAGCTGTCCCAGCTGCGTGCCGCCCCGGAGACAGGAGAGGCCTGGGCGCCGTTCATCCTCGTGCTCGCGGATGACCCCACGCCGGAGCAGTGGGGACGAATTCAACGCAGCCTCGAAGGCAGCCCGGTTGGCGTCAGCGTGCTGGCTGTGGGTGACCAGGCCCTGCTCGCCGGTGAACACATCCAGGTGTCGGGGGCCGGTGCAGCGCGGTGTGAGAAGACTGACCGCGATTTCCGCCCGTGCCTGCTCGACCCGGCGGCCCGCAGGGCCCTGACGGACCTCTTCGAGCAGACCTCCAGCACCGACACCACGCAGGCGCCGTGGTGGACCCCCGACGACGACCTTCCCCCCAACCTTGCGCTGATCAATCCGCGCCGCCCAGCCAGACACTTCGACGAGGAGAGTTCCGTGGACACGTCCGGCAGCTCACACCCCACACTGTTGTTGCTCGGTCCCGTGGACCTGCGGGGGTGCCGTGGGATCGAACCGAACCGGGCGCGACGCCAGTGCATGGAGTATTGCGCCTGGATCCACCAGAACCCGGGACGGACCTCCACGGCGATGGCTCGCGACCTACTCGTCGCCGAGGGCACGCGTCGCTCGAACCTCAGCCGGTTGCGCAACTGGTTGGGCGACGACCCGAATGGTGAGCCCTACCTGCCCGACGCCTACTCGGGGCGCATCCAACTCCACCCCGCGGTGGACACCGACTGGGAGCACCTCCAGTTGATGATTGCCGCTGGAGTGAACAGGACGTCCACCGACGCCCTGGTGGATGCCCTGCAACTGGTGCGGGGCGCACCGCTGGCCGATGCCGCGCCGGGTCAGTGGTACTGGGCGGAAGAGCTGCGCACGGATATGGTCTCCGTCATCCGGGACATCGGCGTCGTCCTGACCGAACGTGCCCTGCAGTCGAACAACCTGGAGCTGGCCCGTTGGGCGGCCGCCCGGGCCCTGCAGGCGGCGCCGGGCGACGAGTTGCTGATGCAGGCACGCCTCAGCACCGAACACGCGGCAGGCAACCAGCACGAGGTGGAGCGTCTGGTCCTCCAGGTGACGCGGCAGGCCAGGAATCTGGGTATCGACCTGAGGGAGGACACCGTCGCCCTCATCCAGGAGGTGATGGAGGGGCGCCGCCGGGCGCAACAGGCCTGATGGGCGCCGGGCGCAGCAGGCCTGATGGGCGCCGGGCGCAGCAGGCCTGATCGCGGCACAGCTCTCATCAGACTGAAGAAGGGCGGCCCCTGGGATGCCGCTGAGGGTCAGGCAGGTGGGTCTTTCGCGACGGCCGGGGCCAGCAGTTCGGCCAGCCGTCGCTGTCCGGCCAGGCCGGGGTGGATGCCGTCATCGGCCCAGTCACCCGCATCCTGGCCCAAGCCCCGAAGGCTGACGAACGCAACACCGCGCTGGGTGCACACCCGGTCGGTCACCCTGTCCAGAGTGCGACAGTCCTCCTCGAGCAGTGCCGTCAATGGCCATGAGAGTCGGGGTGCCCGGCCAAGCGGGGGGCACCCGGCCACCACCACCCGCGGGACGTGAGCCAGCAGGCCCAGCGAGGCGTCGAGCTCCACCTCCCATTCCCTGGGCGACGTGCGGGCCAGAACGTCGTGCATGCCCACCAGGACCACGACCGCCTCGGCTGCCGGGCTCACCCGAGGAACCTGGCTCTCGTGCAGTCCCAGCGACGAGGCCCCCGGTTCAGCCAGCACCTGCCACAGAACGCTGCGTCCCGTCGCCTCGGCCACCCGACGCCCGAGTGTTCCCGGCAGGCCCTCTGCCGCGCTCTGCGTCCCGGCGCCGGTCGCTGTGGCATCGCCCAGCAAGACCAGGTGCATCCGCTCGGTGCCGTGGGCGGCGGCCTTTGGTGCTCCGGCTGGTGGCTCGGCCAACCCGTGGGGCGCGTCGGAGGGCAGAGCGACATCGGCCAGATCCCCCAACAACCGCTCACCCTGTGAGACGGCGAAGGGGCGCAGTAACGCCGAGAGCGGATTCATGCGCGAAACACTACCCACCAAGACTTTGACGCGAGAGAATGACGATGTACATTTAGTACAACGTTCAACAACGAGGAGCATCGTGAAGATCGGCATCATCGTCGGCAGCACCCGCCAGAATCGCGTCGGCAAGCAGGTTGGCGAGTGGGTGGCAGCTCGCGCCGAGGCCCGCACCGACGCCACCTTCGAGCTGGTGGACCTGGCCGATTTCAACCTGCCCTTCATGACCAGCCCTGTTCCCCCGGCCGCCCTCGGCAAGCAGTACCCCGAGCCGGAGATCCAGGCCTGGAGCAAGAAGATCGACGAGTTCGACGGCTTCGTCTTCGTCACCCCCGAGTACAACCACGGCGTCCCGGCTGCCTTCAAGAATGCCGTCGACGTGCTGGGTGCCGAGTGGATGAAGAAGGCCATCGCCTTCGTCGGCTATGGCGCCTCGGGCGGCATCATGTCGGTGGAGAACTGGCGCAACATCGTCGCCAACTTCAACATGTACGACATTCGCAATGCGCTGGCCATCAGCATCTTCACCGACTTCGCCGACGGTCAGTTCACCCCTGCCGAGCGTCTCACTGGTGAGATCAACGACCTCTTCGACACCCTCGTCCCCGCCGCCAAGGCCATGGCGACGCTGCGCTGACCGCAGCCCCACGAACATGTGGGCACGCACCCGGTGAGTTGACCTGGGTGCGTGCCCACGTGCAATTCCCGCCAGAAACAGATGCATCGCGGGGGATCCCCTGCACTATGTGCACTGGACCCCCGCGATGCATCTGTTTCTGGCGTCGCTTGGGGATTCGGGGGCGAAGAGGGGCTCAGGTCACCCGTGGCGGCTGGGCGGGTGTGGCGACCTGCGGGGTGCCGGGCGTGGTCACCCGTGCCCGTGGCGGCAGGCGGGGTCCAAAGGCAGGCGGGGTCCAAAGGCAGGCGGGGTCCAATGGCAGGCGGGGTTCAAAGACAGGCCGTGTTCAAAGACAAGCGGACGCAAGTTCCCCGGCCCGCCTGCCATAACCGCCGCCGAAGAGCACGGCGTGCACCAGCACCGGATGCAGCTGGTGCAGCGCCACTCGGTCCTGCCAGCCAGGGGCGGGGCAGTAGACCTCGGCCCACGCGTCGCGGATCCTCTCCAGATGGGGAGCGCCGAACAGTGCGAGCATCGCCAGGTCAGTCTCCGCATGCCCGCCATGGGCCGCGGGGTCGATCAGCACCACGCCGTTGGGCGTGAAGAGCACATTTCCCGCCCACAGGTCGCCATGGATCCGGGCGGCAGGGCGGTCATCGTCGAAGTCGCCGGCCATCAGCCGTCGGCAGACGGCCTCCACCGCCGACAGTGCCTGAGGACTGAGGGATCCCGCGTCGAAGGCCTGCCGGGCAAAGGGTTGGAGCCGGAACTGCGCGTAGAAGGCACCCCAGCTCTCCAGCGGGTGTGACGGCATGGGCAACCGGGCTTGGCCAATGAAGCCATCGCCGGACCAGCCGGGTGGGGGAGCCCCGAATCCGCCCACGGCAGGGGGCGGTGAGCCACTGCCCACTCCAGTGAGGTGGGTCAGGGCCAACCGGTGACCGAATTGTTCCGCCGCCTCCACTGTTGGGGCAGTGGGCTGCAGGCGCTCCTCCTGGATCTGCTCGTCATCCCAGCCCACCACGCGCACCACCGGCGCACCGCCGTCCGCGGCCGCGTCGCCGAGCCAGCGAAGTCCCCGCGCCTCCCAAGCGAACATTCCCCTGGGTGCACCCGGCTGGCGCTTGGTGAACAGCTCGGCCACCTCAGGCCACCCCGAGCATCACCGAGCCGACATAGACACAGAAGACGCAGGTCACGCAGCCCAGGATGGCCGGTAGCCAGGGATGCGGCCGGCGCCAGTGTTCCTTGGCCACTGTCATCAGTGCCGTGCAGAGGCTCACCAGTCCGGGAGCCAACAGGAGCAGGGCCTTGGCATTCCACTCCGAGGAGAAGGCGGGGCAGGCCACCCGGCAGGGGCGTGCCATGCGGCTGACTCCCAGGCCCAGCAGCGTCGTGCTCAGGCCGAACAGCACCACTGCGGCGATCGCCAGCCAGGCCACCAGGTGGTTGCGGGGCGCCGGGGCAGCAGGATTCACCTCGCCGGGCTGTGTCTGGGGGGCGAGGGCGGGGGTGTCGAACGCTGGGGAAGCGCTCTCGTCGGCCGGATCGGGACGGCCAAACTCGATCATGTGTCCCACTCTATGTTGTGATCCGTGGCGGTGCTTGGGGTCTGCCGCGGATCGGGATGGGGGGGTCAGCGGCGCAGCTTCGGGATGCCGACCTTCTTCTTGGGGTCCTTCACGGAGGATCGTTCATTGAGCTCGATCCAGCGGGAATCGCAGCCCGGGCAGCGGTAGACCGGGGCGCCCTCCACCTTGTCTGCGGTCTTGATGATGCCGCAGCCGTCCTGACAGGTGTTGCTCTCGATGAATCGTGCAGGCATGCATCAATCCTGCACGATGGCCCGCCGTGGCGTCATCCCGCCATCAAGTGTCCCTGTGGTGGAAGGATTTTCGACGCGTCGAGGCCACCAGAACCGCTCGCCCAGCAGCAGCCCGAGCGATGGCACGAGCACTGTGCGCACCACCAGGGTGTCCAGCAGCACACCGATGAAGATGACCACGCCCAGCTGGGCCAGCACCACCAGGGGCAGCACGCCCAGGACGGCGAAGACGGCGGCGAGCAGGATTCCGGCGCTGGTGATGACGCCGCCCGTGGCGGTGAGGGCCCGCAGCATGCCGAGGTGTGGTCCGTGTTCGCGGGACTCCTCACTGGCCCGGGTGATCAGGAAGATGTTGTAGTCCACTCCCAGCGCCACCAGGAAGACGAAGGCGTACAGCGGAACCGTGCCGTCAATCCGTTCGAAGCCGAGCAGGCCGGTGAAGACCCACCACGCCAGCCCCAGGGCGGAGACATAGGTGAGCAGCACCGTGCCCACCAGGATGACCGGCGCCACCAGCGATCGCAGCAGCAGGACCAGGGCCAGGAAGACCAGTCCCAGCACGACGGGGAAGATCACCAGCCTGTCCCGGGCATTGCCGTCGGCGCTGTCCAGACGCTGCGCCTCCGTGCCGCCCACATGGGTCTCGGGTAGGTCTTCGACGGCATCACGGATTGCGCGGACGGTGGCTGCCGACTCCTCGGATCCGGTGGGGGAGGAGGTGGTGACCTGCAGTTCCGCCACATCGGCGCCGGCAGCGGTTGGCTGCACCGAGCTGACTCCGGGCACCGTCTTGAGCAGTGTGGTGACCTGCTGGGTCTGGTTGGGCGGGGTGGTGATGATCGTCGGGTTGGCGGCACCGGCCGGGTAGGACTGCGCCAGGCGGTCGGCGGCAGTGATCGCCTCGGGCTTGCGCAGGAACTGCTCCGACGGGCTGAGCCCCAGCTGGATGGAGAACATGCCGATGGAGGCGAGTGCCAGCAGCAGTGTGGAGGCGATGGCCACCTTGCCGGGTTGACGCTCGACGAAGCGCCCGACGCGCGCCCAGATCGAGTCCCCCTCGATGATGGACGGTTCACCCACCCTGGGGCTGCGCGGCCAGAAGATCCACCGGCCGAAGGCCACCAGTGCGCCCGGCAGCACCACCAGGACGAAGAAGGCGGCAATCAGCACGCCGACGGCGCAGGCCACGCCCAGCCCCCGGGTGGCGGGGAAGACGGACAGGACCAGCGTCATCAGGCCGACGAAGACGGTGGAGGCGCTGGCGATGACCGGTTCGACGGTGCGTCGGGCTGCCACCTTCATGGCCTCGAAGCGGTCCTCGTGGCGGCGCAGTTCGTCGCGATAGCGCGAGATCAGCAGGAGCGCGTAGTCGGTGCCGGCGCCGAAGACCAGCACCGAGAGGATGCCGGTGGTTGACTCATCCCAGGCCAGTCCCAGGCCGCTGAGCACGTGGGTGGCGAGTACGGCTGCGAGCCGATCGGCGACGCCCACCACGAGCAGGGGGATCATCCACAGCACCGGGGAGCGGTAGGTGAAGACCAACAGGATGGCCACCACCAGGGCGGTGGTGCCCAGCAGCTTGAAGTTGGCGCCGTCGAAGACGGCCCCCAGGTCCGTCTGGATCGCCGCGGGGCCGGTCACCTGGGCGGTTACGCCGTCGGGCAGGTTGGCGCGGGCCTGCTCACGTAGGCTGGTCACCTTCTCGTCGTAGTCGGTGGCCCCGACGCCCTGGACGGTGACGGGGACGATCACGGCGGTGCCGTCCTCACTGGGGATCATCGGGGGCTTCGGCATGCCGCTGAGCTGGCTGGCCTTCTGCCCGATGATGCCCAGGGCCTGGGGGGTGAGCTCCGTGTCGCTCGCGAAGAGGATGATCGCCTGGCTGGAGTTCTTGCTGGGCAGCGACTGCTGCGCCTCGACGAGGGCTGCGGATTGGCTGCCAGCCGGCAGCGAGTCCAGCGCGGAGCGGGTGCGGGTGGCCTCGCCCAGCCCCACCATGGCGGCAACGCCGGCCAGCAGCAGGACGAGTGAGAGCAGTGGCCAGGCGAGGCGCCTGCGTGCAGAGGGGCGTTCCGTGCGGGACGAGTCCTCGTGCTGGGGTGTGCCCGAATCGTCGAGGGGTGCTTCGCCTCGTCGGGGCGCGGGGGAAGGGGTGGTGCTCACGCGATGCCGCCTAGGGGTGGAAGTGGTTAAGATCGCTGACAACACGTCAGGTTAACAACCTTGGCGTCGACGGAAAAGGCTCGCGCCGACGGAAATCCTGCGTCGATCTGGATTCAGCTCCTCAGACGTGACGGCGTGGGAGAATCCAGCAGAGTGGAAGGGTTGGCAGGAGGACGAGATGGACGAGAGAGGACGTCGGGTGGTGCGTGAGAGCGTGCCCACCTGGACCCCGTCCCCGGTCCTGACCTCGCTCAACGAGCTCGCCCACGTGATGGGGCTGGCCTGGCCCGCGGTGGCCCGCCGGGCAGACCTCACCGACTCCGAACTCCATGCCCTGCGGGAGCTCGCGCAGCGCGATGTCGGTCCGGCAGAGCTGGCTCGCACCCTGGGGGTGACCCGGGCTGCCGCCACGGGCATCGTCGACCGCCTGGTGGCCAAGGGTCACGTGGAACGCCACGCCCACCCCACCGACCGTCGGCGCACCGTGCTGGACCTGACCGAGTCCGGCCGTGGCGAGGTGGCGGGATTGCTCGCGCCGATGCTCACCGCCCTTGCCGAATCCGACGCGAAGCTGACTGAGCAGGAAAAGGTGCTGGTCAGCCGCTTCCTCGACGAGGTGATCGAGGCCGTGCGCACGGTCCTCTGAGTGCGAGCCCTGCGTCCCTTCAGCACGTCCACCCGTCGCGTCCCATGGAACGGATCACGCACGTCGAATCGCGACGCACGGCACAGTGGGGGCATGAGGATCGCAGTCATCGGAACAGGCGCACTGGGCGGGTACTTCGGCGGGCTGTTGGCCCGCGACGGGCACGAGGTGGTCTTCACGGCCCGTGGGGAACACCTCCGTGCGCTGCAGGGCGACGGCCTGCGCATCACCGGGCAGACCAGCCTGGCGATGCCCATCGACGTCACCGACGACGCCACGACGATCCCCCCGGTGGAGCTGGTGCTCCTGGCGGTCAAGGCCACCCAGCTCGACGATGTGCTGCCCACTCTGGCCGGGATGATCGGCCCGGGGACGGCCGTCATCACCTTGCAGAACGGGATCGAGGCACCCCAGCAGGTGGCCGACGTGCTGGGGCAGGAACACGTGCTGCCGGGCATCGTCCGGGTCTACACCCGCATCGCGGCGCCTGGTGTGATCGACCACATGGGCGGCCCGGGTTCCATCACCTTCGGCGAATGGGACAACGCTGCCAGTGAGCGTGCCGGACGGATCCGGGAGGCCTTCCAGCACGCCGGGATCGTCAGCGAGGCCCAGGCCGACATCTGGCAGGACCTGTGGCACAAGGTGATGTTCGTCGTGCCCACCGGCATGCTCGGAGCGCTCGCCGGGGTGGAGCTCGGCGCGCAGCGCACCACCCTGCGCCAGGGGCTGACTGCGCTGATGGCCGAGGTGGCGCAGGTGGGAACCGCTCACGGGATCGACCTCGACGGGGCAGTGGAGCAGACGCTGGCCTTCGCACACCGGATGCCCGCCGAGGCCACCACCTCCATGCACCGCGACCTCGACGAGGGGCGCCCGGGCGAGCTCGATCCGTTGGTGGGGGGCATCCGTCGTCTGGGTGCAGCCGTCGGGGTCCCGACGCCGGTCTTCGACCTGGTGCACGAGGTGCTGTTGCAGCGCCTGCAGTGAGGCCCCTCAATCACGCTGGTGGGGTGGGCGCGGAGCCCCACCCCACCAGCGGATCCTTACGCGTCACCGCTCGCTTGGTGCTGTGCCAACCGAATCCGGTCATTCCGCAAGAGGTCGGCAAGCGAAATTCAAGCTGGTTTTGTGACAATCGTTGTTGTTGCCAGCATCAGGCTCGCATCAAAGACGATGCCCACGACTGCTGCCGCGAGGCAAAAGCCAGCCGCCAAGCCCGCCCATCGCCTACTTCCTCGCATTCGCCAGCAGAGAAGGGCAAGCGCGGCACACAAGACTGGTGAGAATGGCTGGAATGGCATCGAAGCGAGAGCCAAAATTCCCAGGATTGGGCAAGAAAGATCACTTGGGTGAAGGCTCGATATGTTCGTTTTGGTCGCGGTGTATTCCATTCTTGTGTCAGCTGAGATTGCAGCTGGTGGAGGACTTGTAGTTGTAGCCGTTGGCATTGAGCCGAAGCTGCAGGCAAGGGGAGGGGTTCTGGAGCGGATATCCCGCCACATTCAGCTGGAACTTCCACTGCGCCCTGCCGCGTCCCTCCCGGCCGGCATTGAATGTGTTCTTCGTGGGGAATCCGTTCGCGAGATCCCAGCCGGGTGCAATGATTTCGTGCCAGACGTTGTAGACAGACACGCTGGTCACCCTTCCGCTGCCGACGCAAACCGAGGTGGTCTGACCGTACTTGACCAGCGTGATGCCAACAATCGACTTCCCTGCTGCGGAGTTTTGCATGGCCCAGCAACCGGAGTACCACTGTGGGACGGTGCTTCCGACCCCGGCATTGTTCAGGGCCTTTGCCATGGTGGTGTCGCCCGGGGCTCCGGTGGCGGTGTTTCTCGGGGCGGAGACCTTGGTCTCTGTCGAGACAATCTTGGAGGCCTCCCCGTAGGCCTCCTTCTCGGCTGGATCGAGGGCTTGGAAGGCGGCATTGGGATTGGCACAGGACATCACTCGGCGAGCGATCGCCTGGCCTGTCTTCTCGGAGCCCTTTGTGTCGGCTGGTGCGGCGTGGGCGGGCATTGCCCAGATTGCACTGGTGGCAAGGGCGAGTGCTGCTACGGCGAATCGGGGGGGGTCAGCATGGGAGTGTCCTTCCTTCGGTCTTCATTGACCGGCCGGGGGTGGCCTTGAAGCAAGGATGGGGCAAACCGTCGTTTGGGGTAAGGCCTTTGTGGGACTTTCTCACTCCAGTTTTACTTGTGTGGAAGGGATTTCTCGGTGACGGGCTGCCCTGCTCAGAGCTGCTGGCTGCGCAGATAGCGCCCGAAATGGGGCACCGTGAAGGCCACCTTGCCGCGTTCGGCCGAATAGATCAGCCCCTTCTTCATCAGGGCGTCGCGGGCCGGCGAGAGACTCTGGGGCTTGCGGTCCAGTACGTGCGCGACGGTGGCGGTGTGCACCTGGTCGGCATCGTCATCGCCGTCGGAAGCCTCCGCCATGGCACGCAGGTACTCGCGTTCGGCAGGAGTGGCGCGCTCGAAGCGGGAGCCGAAGAAGCCGACGGCCAGTTCCGCCTCGGCCTCGGGAGTGGCGACGCGCACGTCGTCCGCGGTGATGGGGCTGCTGGGCGCCAGGTCCCAGACCACCTTGCCGTAGGCCTGGATGAAGTAGGGGTAGCCGCCGGTCAGCTGGTACATCTGCGTCAGGGCCTCCTCCTCGAAGGCGGCCTCCTCGTCCTCGGCGGGCAGTGTCAGCGCCAGGTCTGCGGCCGCGCGGTCGAGTCGGTCGATCCGGTTGTAGCGGAAGAGACGCTCCGAATAGCTCTTGGACGCGCTGAGCACGGCGGGCAGGTGCGGCAGGCCTGCTCCGACGACGATCAGCGGAAGGCGCTGCTGACTCAGCTCGTGCACCGCGGCGCACATGGCGGAGACGTCGTCGGGGCGCAGGTCCTGCATCTCGTCGATGAAGATGCCGATGCCCACGCCCATGTCCTGCGCCAGGCCACCGACGTCGGTGAACAGTTCCACCAGGTCGATCTCGATGTCTCCGGAATCAGCCCGGCCCTTGGTGGCGGGCACCATGATCCCGGGATTCCACTTCTCGTTGAGTTTGGCACCGGGCTTGGCGTCGCGCTCGATGAAGGCCTTGATGGTGCCCAGTACGGTGTCCGCGTCGGGATGGCCCAATTCGCGGACGGCCATGTGCAGTGCGGCACCCAGCGGGCGACGGATGCCCTGCTCCGGGCGCGCCTCGAACTTGCCGGTGCCCCACTTGGCGCGCACCGCCTGCCCGCGCAGGGCATTGAGCAACACGGTCTTCCCGACGCCACGCAGCCCGGTGAGGATGATGGACCGCTCTGGCCGCCCCTTGGCCGTGCGCTCCAGGACGACGTCGAAGGTACGGATCTGCTCGTCGCGGCCGGCGAGCTCCGGTGGTCGCTGGCCGGCGCCAGGGGCGTACGGATTGCGGATCGGGTCCATGGATTCGAGTGTATGCGTGGCTCTAGCGATTTCCCGAGAGGGGTCCAGAGATCTCTCGAATCGGCCAGAGATCTCTCGAATCGGATGGTGCGGCCGGTGGTGCGCGAGGTGGCTCGGTGCATGCGCCGCCCCGGTTCGGCTCCCCTCGAACCCGCGGGCTGCGACCATGGCGTGTGATCATCGTCGTCTTCGTGCTGCTCACCATCTGCCTGGAGATGTCCATCTACCTGGCGGGAAAGGCCGTGGTTGCCGTGGTGCGACGGATGCGCATTCTCGCCCACCCCGGCTGGGTTTTCACTCGGGCGGTGGTGGAGCGCGTCGAGAACAACGCACATCCGGACCAGCTGGACTCCTATGTGATCCGCTACCCCATCGACGATGGCACCTGGCGTCGGAAGGAGATCCGAACCCACCGGCTGCCCCGGGTGGGTTTCGAGGCTCCGCTGCGCTTCGATCCGGCGAACCCCCAGCGCATCGTCGGGTGGTGCGTGCCCAGTCCGACTCCGCGCAAGGCGCTCGCGATCGCGGTTCTTTCGGGGGTGCTGGCGGCGCTCGCCTTCTGGCTCCATCTGCGGTGAGGTCGCGGTCTTCGGTGATTGTGAGCTGCCGGTCTGGACTCGTGGAATGGTGCAGCGACGGGTCGTCTCCCGTCTTCTTGATGACTATTAATGCCTCTAGGGAAAACCAGATATTGGCGTGAAGTTCCTTGTCAAACCCTTGTGCAACGATTAACGCAACGTTCTGCTCTCGAAAAGTTCCGAAAAGTGGTGACAACGAGCTGATGGGTATGTAAGGCTTGCCTAAGTAAGCCAAGCCTAAGCAACCAAAGACGCCACCCACGGCGTCCCGCCCACTGAAGGACCCAACGATGCTCCGACGCCTCATCACCCCCATCGCTGCCGCCGCACTGGTGCTCACCGCCAGTGCCTGTGGATCGCAGGACACCGCCACTCCCGCTGCCAAGAGCGACGAGAAGATCAGCGTGAAGCACGCGCAGGGCACCACCGAGGTCGCCAAGAACCCCAGCAAGGTCGTCGTGCTGGACTACGCCGTGCTCGACAACATGCGCGCGCTCGGCGTCTCCGAGAACGTCATCGGCGTGCCGACCAAGACGCTTCCCAAGTTCATGGACGAGTTCAAGGACAAGGACAACGTGGGCACCCTCAAGGAGCCCGATGTCGAGAAGATCGCCGAGCTGGAGCCCGACGTCATCCTGATCGGGGGCCGCACCGCCCCCAAGTACGCCGACCTCAACAAGGTGGCCCCAACCGTGGACCTCACCGCCGACAGCAAGGACTTCCTTGGCTCGCTGGAGAAGAATGCCGGCGTCATCGCCGAGATCTACGGCAAGCAGGATGCCCTCAAGACCCAGCTCGATGAGGTGACCAAGGCCGTCGACGAGACGAAGGCCGCGGCCAAGAATGCCGGCACCGGGCTGGTGCTGCTGACCAGCGGCGGCAAGCTCTCGGCCTACGGCCCCGGCAGCCGCTTCGGCATCATCCATGAGGAGTTCGGCGTCACCCCCGCCGCCAAGGACCTCAAGGTGGACAACCACGGTCAGGCCGTGAGCTTCGAGTTCATCAGCTCCACCAACCCCGACCGCATGTTCGTCATCGACCGTGACGCCGCGACCGGCCAGGGCGGCAACAGCGCACAGCAGGTGCTCGACAACGCGCTGGTGAACAAGACCAAGGCCGCGCAGGACAAGAAGATCACCTACCTGGACGGCTCCCGCTGGTACCTGCTGGGCACCGGCCTCGACAACACCGTCGAGATGGCCAACGAGATCAAGAAGGGTCTGGCATGAGCCTCCTGACGATCGACAGGAGCGCCACTCGCGCTGCCGCCCCGACGCCCGCCGTGCGCCCCCGCACGGCGGGCGCCGCCGCGTCCGCGGCCCCTCGCCGCAGCCGCACCGGCAATGCCGTCGCGATGATCGCCGGGCTGGTGTGCCTGGCCGTGCTGGCCGCCGGATCGCTGGTGGTGGGCGTCGCCGAGCTGGACGCGAACGTGCTGCTCAATTCGCGCCTTCCCCGCACGATCGCCCTGGTGTTGTCCGGCAGCGCCCTGGCGGTCAGCGGCCAGATCATGCAGCTGCTCACCCGCAATGTCTTCGTCGAGCCCAGCACCGCCGGCACCATGGAATTCGCCACCGCCGGGCTGCTGGTCAGCGCGCTGTTCTTCCCCGGGGCGCCCGTGGTCGTCAAGATGATCTTCGGTGCGGTCGCCGCGCTGCTGGGCACCGCCATCTTCCTGCGCATCCTGGCCGTGGTGCCGCTGCGCGACATGCTGGTCACCCCGCTGGTCGGCATGATGCTGGGTGGCGTGGTCAGCGCCGGCGTCACCTTCGTGGCCTACCGGATGGACCTGGTCCAGTCGCTCAGCTCCTGGACCACCGGCGACTTCTCCGCCGTGCTGGCCGGACGCTACGAGCTGCTGTGGATCGCCGGTGCCCTCACCGTGCTGGCCGCACTGCTGGCCGACCGCTTCACCGTCGCCGGCATGGGCGAGGCCTTCACCACCAACCTGGGGCTCAACCACCGTCGCACCGTGATGATCGGCATGTCGGTGGTGGCCGTGGTCAGCGCCACCGTGGTGGTGACCGTCGGCGCCCTGCCCTTCCTGGGTCTGGTGGTGCCCAACATCGTGCGCAACACGATCGGTGACAACTGCCGCCGCGCCGTGCCGTGGGTGGCCCTGCTGGGCGCCGCCTTCGTGCTGGTCTGTGACCTGGTCTCCCGAATGGTGATCCACCCCTTCGAGATGCCGATCGGCACCGTGATGGGTGTCACCGGCGCGATCGCCTTCCTCGTGATCCTGCTGCGGGGACGTCGTTGACCCTTGAGACGTCGCCCGTGGCCGCCACTGCTGCTGGCCGCGGGCGACGCAGCCTGTCCCCCGCCACCCGGGTGGGCCTGCTGGCCCTCGCCGCGGCGGCGATCGTCGCCTTCTACCTGGGTTACAAACTGCCGGTGGGCTCCAACTTCGTGCTCAACCGTCGCCTGGTCACGATTGCGACGATGAGCCTGGTGGCCGTCGCCATCGGGGTCGCGACGGTGCTCTTCCACACCGTCACCGCCAACCGGATCCTGACCCCGTCGATCATGGGCCTGGACGCGCTCTACCTGGCCCTGCAGACGGCCTCGGTCTTCTTCCTGGGCATCGTCGTGGTCAACCCCGTGGCGCAATACCTGGTGGTGCTGGTCTCGATGGTGGGCTTCGCCCTGCTGTTGTTCGGCTTCATGCTGGTCAAGCTCAACCGCTCGGTCACCATGATGGTGCTCGTGGGCGTGCTGCTGGGCGGGCTCTTCCGCGGCCTGTCCAGCTTCATGCAGCGCGTGCTCGATCCGGAGGCCTTCGTGGTGCTCAGCGACCGATTCTTCGCAGACTTCACCGGCACCAATCCCGGTCTGCTGGGCATCAGTGCGGTGCTGGTGGGATTGGCCGTCGCCTGGGTCTGGCATTCGCGGCGTGAGCTCGACGTGATCGCCCTGGGGCGTGACCTGGCCATCGGCCTGGGCGTCAACCACCGTCGCGCCAGCCTGGTGCACCTGGTGCTGGTCGCGCTGCTGGTGGGCACCTCCACCGCCCTGGTGGGCCCGACGATGTTCTTTGGCCTGCTGGTGGCACACCTCACCTACCGGGTGGTGGGCACCCACCATCACGCCTTCACCGTGCCCGCCGTCGGCTTCGCCGGCATCATCACCCTGGTGGGCGGCCAGCTGCTCTTCGAACGCATCCTGGGCTTCGAGGGTTCGCTCTCGATGGTCGTGGAGTTCGTCGGCGGCATCACCTTCCTCGTCCTGCTCCTTCGATCCTCACGCGCCGGGAGGCCCGCATGATCATCACCGACCACCTCCAGGCCAAGTACGGCGAGACGGTCGTCGTCGATGATGTGACGATCGAGATCCCCGCCCGCGGTGTCACGGCGCTGGTGGGGCCCAACGGTGCCGGCAAGTCGACGCTGCTTGCGATGATCTCGCGCCTGCTGGAGCCCGCCTACGGCCGGGTGCTGGTCGACGACCTGGACATCCAGAAGACGCCCAGCGACCAGCTCGCCCGCAAGCTCGCCATCCTGCGCCAGGACAACCACCTGGCGGTGCGCCTGACGGTGCGAGACCTGGTGGCCTTTGGCCGCTACCCCCACTCCAAGGGGCGGCTGACCATCGAGGACGAGGCCCACATCGAGCAGGCCATGGAATACCTCGACCTGGCTCCCTTCGCCGACCGTTTTCTCGACCAGCTTTCGGGTGGTCAGCGGCAGCGCGCCTTCGTCGCGATGGTGCTGGCGCAGGACACCGACCACATCCTGCTGGACGAGCCCCTGAACAACCTGGACATGAGCCACGGCGTGCGAATGATGCGCCAGATGCGACGCGCGGCCGACGAGCTGGGCAAGAGTATCGTCATCGTCCTGCACGACCTGAATGCCGCCAGCCTCTACGCCGACCACATCGTCGTGATGGCCGACGGCCAGGTGGTGGCGGCCGGATCGCCGGAGGAGATCATGCAGGAGGAACTACTCAGCGAGGTCTTCGGGCTGCCGATCCGGGTGCGTGAGATCGACGGTGAGCGGGTGGCGCTGCACTACGCCCGCTGACGCGCCGCGCGGTGTGGTGCGCCGCTGGGTTGTGATTGCAGTGTCCGCCTGCCGGCTGCCGGGTGGCCACTCTCGGGCGCCCGGGTTGTCTGCCCTTCGCCTCTCGCTGCCAGAAACAGATGCATAGGCGGTGTCCAGTGCAGTAGATGCACTGGACACCGCCTATGCATCTGTTTCTGTACTGCTGGTGCTGGTGCTGGTGCTGGTGCTGGGTGCTGGGCACAAGTCGACAGGGCGGGAATCGTGACAAGGCCGACCGTGGTGTCCGTCGATGGTGCACACTGGTGGCATGGAGACGGTCAGTGATCAGTACCCCGAGGAGGTCGGGCGGGCGGCGTGGGGATCGGTTCCTGCTGCCGGCTACATCCTGTTCACGTTCAGCGTGCTCCTGGCTGTCCTGGCCTACGGGCTGGTGCTGGGTCCCCTGGTTGCGCGGAATGCCCCAGCAGCATGGTTCATCGCGCTGCAGGTGGCGATCACCGGGTTGTGCGCCCTGGTCATGGATCGCCTCTTGGTGGAGGCTGGCCGGCGTTCCCTGTCCCACGTGCTGTCCTGGTCTGGATTGATGATTGCGTGGCCGGGTCTGGCCTGGAGCTTCTTTCGGGGCGTTGGGATCTGGGTCTTCGCCTGGCCGCTGGGGCCGGCCCTGCTCTTCCTGTTTCCGATCCTGTGGTTCGCAGTCGTCGATCGGGTCACCTGCGGCCGGGCGGACACGGCCGTTTCACGTGCAACGATCTCACAGTATTAAATTGTATTTATATTTTTCTATACCAAGGAATAGTTCCCCAGAGCTTTCGGGTCCGGTGGCTGCTCCCGCTCGCTACCTGGCGTTTGTGGGCGAAGCTCGACCTTTCTGGATGTGTCTCTCGAATTCCCAAGAATTGGGTAGAGGCGGCGATCATCGGGGGGCGGTCGAATCATTCATGCACCCACAGGGTGCGGGCCCCCACCGTGGCGTGGGGGCCCGCACCCTGCGTCGTGAACGGCCGGTGACGGATCAGGCCAGCGCGTCGGGGCGGAAGGAGCCAGTGGGCGCCTCGCAGTAGAAGTAGGAGCCCTTGTCGCTGCGGTGGTAGTCGTACTTCTCGCCGTCGACGGAGAAGACCAGCTTGCTGCCGTGAACCAGGGCCTGGATGTAGACGTACCCTTCCTTGGCGCATCCCAGGGAACCGTCATTCCAGGTGCCACCCTGGAGCGAGGTGATGCTGATGTCGGTCATCGAGACGCCCTCACGCTGGGCCAGGTCGAACATGGCCTGCGTGACTCGCGGATCGCTGGTGCTGGCGGGCCCGGCGGCCGTGGCGACCGTGGTGGGCAGTGCGAGGCCGAGGGCTGCAAGGCCGGTGACGGCCAGGGTGGTGATGGTCTTCATCGGTATCTCCTTTGGTGTGGTCGGAGGGGGGCGGGCGCTCCCTCCATGCATCACGTTAGCAGCCCGGAATTCCGGCCCACAACGAAAAATCTCCTACCTTGGCGGGCTTACGGAGAGCATTTGCGGTGCCAAGGACACCCCAAGTGAAGAGTTGTGCCACATCTCCTCTCCGTCTGGTTGGCCAGCTGGCCAGACGCTTCAGCGGGCAAGTCGATGACGGCGCAGCAGCGCGGCGCGATGAGCCTCTCCCGCTGTGGGGGGCGACGCCTTCGGTGCAGCGAACTCTTCAACCCGTGAACCATGAGCGCATCTCGGCAGCTGCACGGCGTCCGGTAACGCAAGGACACCCCGACTCAGACCAAAGTCGGGGTGTCTCGCCGGGGGTGGTGCTGGCACGATCAAGTTGTCGCGTGGATCCGGCCAGCAACTTGATCGGGGTGTGCGTCGGCGTCAGCTCTTCCCCAGCAGGAAGTCGACCGCCTGGCGACCGGTCCAGCCGTCGGGGTGCAGCTCCAGCAACCGCTGGGCGCCGGTGAGGTCCTGCCCCAGCGTGATGCCGGGCACCTCCCGGTAGCCGTCCTTGCGCTCCTGTCCCAGCCCGATGTTGGTGATCAGGCAGTTGCACAGGCACTTGCGACCCACGGTGTCCTCGATCTTGCCGCCCTTCTTGAGGTAGGCGTCGACGGGCTCCGAGGCGCAGCGGTAGCCGATGCTGCCGTTCTCGCGCTGGTATGGCACGCGCAGGTAACTCAGGTCGCAGAGCCTGGGGCGGGCCTCGTAGACCTCCGGGTCGCTCAGGGTGCCGGGCACCTGGGCGATCTTGAACGGGAAGCCGGTGGGGGAGGCTCGGGGGTCATTGCGCACGTCGAGCTCGCCGGTACCCAGCCGGGCCACCATCTGCTCGCGCAGGTCATCGCGCATGCCGGACTCCTTGGCCAGGGCAAAGATCGTGCCGCACTGCACGCCCTCGGCGCCGGCTTCCTTGGCCTGCTGCACCAGCTCCGGGGTGGCGTAGGCACCGGCCAGCCAGAAGGGCGAACCGACGGCGGCCATCTTGGCCAGGTCGGCCATGTCGCGGTCTGCGTAGATCGGGTCGCCCTTCTCGTCCAGGCTCATCCTGCCGCGCGGGGGAGCGGAGTGGCCACCGGCGATCGGCCCCTCGACGACGAAGCCGAAGGGCTTGATCTTCTCGTCGCGGTTGAGGAAGTTGGCCAGCGAGTGCACCGAGATGATGGCCAGGAAGCGGGGTGGCTCGACGGGCTCCATGGGCTGGCCCAGGATGGCCGTCGGATCGGCGCTGGACCAGACGGCCTCGCCGCCGTCGACGTCCACGTGCACACCTCCGGGGCGGCCGGCGGCCAGATCGCGGAGCAGCTGCGGGATCTCGCGCGGGATCCCGGCCCCCATCAGGACATAGTCGACGCCCGCCAGCACGGCGCCCAGCGCGCCGGTTGGGGTGGCCATCTGCACCTTCTCCAGGAAGTTGATCCCCACCAGGCCGTCGTGGCCCTCCTTGGCCAGCCAGACCTCGGCGAAATTGCCCGCGACGCACAGCTCGGCGATGGCCTGCTTGGGGTTGATGGTGATCGTGTCGTGCGGCCGGTAGGGCGCTCCCTGACGTCCGTCGGGCAGGTAGAACTTGTCGATGATTCGCTGCGCTACCGCCTGGTTGGGGAAGTGCGCCAGGGCGCGACGGTAGTGGCCTCCGGGGTCACCGTCCTGCAGGGTGCGCGCCAGGACGGCATCGAGGGCGGTGCCGGAGACGACGCCCAGTTCGCCGGCCAGACTCACCTCACGGGCCAACTGCCAGCTGGACACGGCGATACCCATGCCGCCCTGGATGACGGTGGGAAGGGGGTGCTCGGTCATCAGGACTCCTCATTACGCGGGCGTAAGTTACTCGTGCGTAACCTACGCTAGCGTAGCAAGCTGGACTTCCTACCTGGAAGGACTACAACCAGCCAGGGGATTGCTGGTGGGGATCCCACAAGGCCGGTCGGCCGCCGTGCCCAGCGCGTCGCCCTCTGCCCGAAACAGACGTCGATCCCCACTCGGGTGAGGGGTGGGGATCGACGTGAGATCTCGACGGGCCAGGGCCTCGGCCGTCTGGTCCAGCAGCGAGGCCAAGGCGTCAGAGCGTCTCGTGCTCCGGGGTGTCGGGCTCGTAGGCGACGTCGGCGAAGACATCCTGCAGCTCGTTCAGCCACCACTGGTCGAGCGGGCGACGGAACTCGGGATCCACGTGCTCGTCCATGTGGGCCAGGGGCTGCTTGGCCACCTTCCCCTGCTGCAGACCGATGTACCAGGCCTTGTTCTGCCGTCCGGAGGTGTCCCCCCAGCTCTCGTCGAGCAGGTTGATGGCGTGCGAGACCAGTCGGGTGGCGAGCAGTCGGTCGAAGGGGGTCGGGGCGCCGCCCTGCTGGATGTGCCCCAGCACCAGGTGGCGCACGTCGAAGCTGTCCTTGCCCTCCTCCTCCAGCAGCTTGGCCAGGAATTCGGTGTCGTAGTGCTCGCTGGCACGCTCATTGCGGATCGCCAGGAAGCGACGACGTCCGTTCTCGAAGGAGCCGCGCAGCCACTCGACGTCGCGGTAGAGGTCACCCAGGCTGATGCCGGTCTCATGCAGGTAGGCGCGCTCGGCGCCGGACGCCAGACCACTCATCAGCGCCAGGTAGCCGCAGTAGCGGCCCATCGTCTCCACGACGAAGGCGCGCTTCGTGGCCGACCCCGACATCTTGATCCGGTCGATCGCCTCGACGGCCACGTTCAGGGCGGTGTCCGCCCCGATCGACAGCTCCGAGCCGGGGACATTGTTGTCGATCGTGGCCGGTACGCAGACGATCGGGATGTTGAAGGACGGGTAGCGATCCCGCTCGGAGTGCAGCAGGTGGGCCGCCTGGTAGGCATTCCAGCCGCCGATCACCAGCAGGCCGTCGACGTCGTGGTCCTCCAGGGCCCGATTGATCGAGTAGAGGTGCTCCAGGCCGGGGATGGTGCGACGAGTGCCCAGCTCGGCACCGCCCTCGCCCGTCCACCCCTCCACGTCATCCCAGGTGAGCTCCTCGATCTGGCCGTCGCGCATGCCGACGAAGCCATTGCGAACGCCGAGCATGGTGTGACCACGGCTGATGCCCAGGCGCACGGCAGCGCGGGCCGCCGTGTTCATGCCCGGGGCAAGACCGCCCGCGTGCACGATCGCGACGCGCTTGGCGTCGGTGCCGGGAGCCACCTGGCTGGGCTCCGCCAATTCGTGGAAGATCGTGCGCATCTCCGTGAAGGAGCCACCGCGCAGCTCCATGGCGGCTTCGAAGTCGCCCTCCTTGATGCACTCCGGCACCCTGCGGGTGTCCTTCACGGCCTCCATCAAGTCCGTTGGCACCACACGGTTGCCGCGCAGCACCATCACATTGCCGGGGCTGTCCGGGGTGGCGGCCAGCACCTCCTTGGCGGCCTCGTGGCCCAGCCAGGTGGAGGCCCAGCGGTCGTAGGCACTGGGCGTTCCGCCGCGCTGCACGTGGCCAAGGATCGTGACGCGGGCATCCTCGCCCAGCCGCTCCTCCAGGGTGGAGCGCACGTACTCGCTGGTGATGCGGTTGCCGTCGCGGTCCTGTGCGCCCTCCGCGATGATGACGATCGAGTCGCGACGGCCGGCATCGCGGCCGCGCTTCAGCTCGGCACACATCCGGTCCTCCCAGCCGTCGGCCGGCGGATTCTCCGGGATCAGACAGAAGTCACAGCCGCCGGCGACGGACGCCATCAGGGCGAGGTAGCCGCAGTGGCGTCCCATCACCTCCACGACGAAGCTGCGCTGGTGGCTGGCTGCCGTGCTCGCCAGGTCGTCGATCGCGGTGACGATGCGGTGCAGCGCGCTGTCGGCGCCGATGGTCATGTCGGTGCCCACCAGGTCATTGTCGATCGAGCCGACGATGCCCGCGATCATCAGGGTGGGATGCGCGTCGGCCTGTTCGCGGGTGATCCGCCCGGCCGTCGCCAACTCGTCCAGCAGGCCGGGCCACTCCTGGCGGAACATGTCCAGGCCGGACAGCGATCCGTCGCCGCCGATCACCACCAGGTGGTCGATGCCGTGCTCGACGAGATTCTCGGCCGCCTTGAGCCGCCCGTCGCGCTCCCGGAATTCCTTGCTCCGGAAGGTTCCGATCAGGGTGCCGCCGCGGTGGATGATCGAGCCGACGTCATCCCAGTCGAACTTCTTGATCCCGTCGCCGCCGTCGATCATCCCCTGGTAGCCCTCGTAGATGGCGTACGGCTCGGCTCCCAGCCGGATGGCGGTGCGCACCACGGCGCGGACCGCGGCATTCATGCCCTGGGCGTCGCCGCCCGAGGTCAGGACACCGATCTTCACGGGCTCGCCCGACGGGTTGGTCTGATGGGTCACGTGGTCAGAAGTGCTCACCCGACCATTCTTGCTGGCCGGGAGTGCACAGGACAGGCCGGGTGCGACTGTTGACGTGAAGTTCACCGAAGCGCCAACAGGCTGGGCCGCCCGCCAGCGGCTTGGCCCGATGGGCGAGACTGGGGTCCATGTGGCGAAAGATCGTGGTGATCCTGTTGGGCGTGGCACTGGCGGCTGGCTTCGGCGTCAGCGCCCTCGCACCGCAGCAGTCCACCGTCGAACGCGACGTGGAACCCTTCCTGGCCAATTACGACGGGCAGGCGGCCGCCTACTGGCGCACCGGCCGGACCGAGTGGCCGGCGCTGGAGAAGTCCCTTGGCCCGATCCGGTCGGCGGTGCAGGCGGAGGGCTTCCAGATCACGGAAGCTGCCTCGCAGAGCGTCGTGGAGGAAGCCAAGCGCGAGGGCAATCGGTGGGTCGTGAAGGCCAGCACCACCACCAGTTGGACCTTGGTGGGGATCCCGTCGGCGGCCACCGGGTCCACGCCGTCCCCCAGCGCAGCGCCGACGCAGACCTCCTCCAGTTCCACCGATGCGCACCGGTTCACCTTCGACGCGCAGTCCGGCGAGCTGGTCTCCGACGAATTCCTCCCCGACTCCTGATCAGGCGGCCGCGACCCGACGGGCCCAGCGCCTGGCCAGGTCGCTGAGGCTGCGGTCCAGGGTGTCATTGCCGATCACGACGTCCTCCACCGGGAGCCCGACGGCCGCCAGCCCCGCCGTCGGCTGGCCGTCGCGGCCCAGGCAGGTGCCATCGCGGTCGATGTCGAGGCCGCGTCGGCCACGAGCCAGCCGCACGTGGCCGCGGGCAGCGAGATCGTCGATCAGCGGCGTGCGGGCCCTGCGGGCGCCGGGCGGGCTGAGGACGGCATCCACCACGACGTCGGGCTGGG
This sequence comes from Luteococcus sp. Sow4_B9, assembly GCF_052116585.1. NCBI lineage: Bacteria > Bacillati > Actinomycetota > Actinomycetes > Propionibacteriales > Propionibacteriaceae > Luteococcus > Luteococcus sp. Sow4_B9. The sequence goes on from NZ_JBQKKT010000015.1 coordinate 61,972, forward strand.
AATCACCAGCGGGCAGGTTCGTGATCCGCTCACCGACCTGCACGCCCGACTCCAACCAGGACAGGTCGATCACACCGCGTTCGCACAGGTCGGCGATGCGGATCGCGGTACCCAGCGGCGGGCCGAAACCGAAGCGCTCCAGGCTACTGGCCACTTCCCGGTAGTGCTGCCAGCTGTCTGCCCCGGCGTCGGCAAAGGAAAGTCTGGACACCACGACGGGGCGCAGTGTTGCCCAGGCCCGGCCCAACATCCACGCAGCTCCCGGCCGGGCGGCGCGTTCGGCGTGGGCGATTGAGCGGTTCAGGGCGCTCAGCGCGCGCGGAGCCTCCTGCAGATCGGGCTCCCAGCCAGTGGTGATGGTCGTGTGGACCTCGGCGCGAGCCAGGTCGGGGCTGTGGCCGTTGAGCACCATCAGCTGGGTGGCGGCCTCGGCCACGGTGTCCACGACGCCCATCGGGTCGGGCGGCATGGTGGCGGCCAACAGGTCCATCGCTTCCTGCTCATCGGGGAGCAGCTCGTGACCGTGCGACGGGGTCGCCATCACGAAGCGTCCCGTGACGCCCAGGGGCAGGATGCGGGCCGGCCACTGGGAGCGGGGCCGCCCCTCGGTCAGGGCCAGGGCTGCGTCGACGAAGGTCAGAGCTGCACCGCGCATGGCGACGGTGCAGCCGGCGGGAACCTGTTCCTCATTGAGCCAGCGGTCGACGGGGTAGACGGCCTCCACCAGTCGCGTGGGCTGCTCGGGGTCCCAATGGTGTGCCAGGCGGTCGTCGTGGTCCGGGGCATGGCCAGTGGCCAGCAGAACCTCGTCGACGATGCGTGGCATGTCCGACTCGACGAGCCAGCCCTGCTCGGTGCGAGTGATGCCGGAGACCGGCCAGGGGTGGGTGAGCACGCGGACGCCGGTGGGCGGCTCCTGGATGGTGCGGGTGCGGGCGGCGTGGAAGTAGGCACCGACGCGGTGGCGTGGAACCTCGCCGTCGGGGTCGATGCCGTGGGTGCGCAGCCATTCGGACAGGGGCTCCATCGGGCGTACCTGGACGCCGCGGGTGTGGATGTTGAGGCGTAGGAACTCTGGCTGGTCGAGTGCGAACCCGCTGCCGGTGCCCGGCAGGACCGGGTCATAGCAGTGAACCTCCAGGGCGTCGGGGCCGGACCACGCGTGCACCAGCTCTGTGAGGGCGTGGATGCCGTGTGGCCCCTGACCGATGATTGCCACCCTCATGACGCTTCGCATCTCCCTGGTCCTGCGCGGTGTCTGTGCCGCGAACCTTCCTGGCACCATGATGACCCACCGATTTGGGGAGAAAGGTCGTCTCACGGACGAACTTGAACAACTGCCCGATTTCACCGCGGGAAAGTTGATGAACTTCATTCTGTTAACAGGTCATTTTGGGGCGCAGGATGGTCATTCGGGATTGCCCGTGCGGCAGGGGATCCCCGGCTCGCTGGGATTGCCTCCGGCGTCTTGTGGAGGCGTCATCAATTCAGGGGATGAAGCAAGGGCTTGCTTCACGGAGCCAGTCGGTCACGCCGCCACTGACCATCGGCGAGTGTGTAGCGCAGCCGGTCGTGCAGTCGGGAAGGCCGACCCTGCCAGAACTCCCACACGTCGGGGGTCAGCCGGTAGCCACCCCAGTTCTGCGGACGCGGAGGGTTGTCGCCGTATTCCTGCGCGGCCGACTCGGCGCTGGCCACGAGGGCATCGCGGCCAGCGATCACCTGGCTCTGCGGCGAGGCCCACGCCTCGATCCGCGATTCGAGCGGGCGCTGGGCGAAGTACTCGTCGGACTCCTGGGCGGAGACCTTCTCGATCCTTCCCTCGATGCGCACCACCCGTTCCAGCTGGGGCCAGTGGAACTGCAGTGCGCCAAAGGGATTGCCTGCCAGCTCCTGCCCCTTGCGGGAGTCGTAGTTCGTGAAGAAGACGAGCCCCTGCTCGTCGAAGCTCTTCACCAGCACGATGCGCGTGGAGGGGCGACCGTCGGGGCCCACGGTTGCCAGGGTCATCGCATTGGGGTCGAGGGCGTCGGTCTGGCGGGCGTCCTCAAACCACCGCTCGAACTGCTGCACGGGAGTCCGTGCGGCGTTCGCCTCGTCCAGTTCGTCGCCCTGGTAGTCGCGTCGCATGCCATGGATGTCCATGCCGCGATCCTATGACCGGGTGGGTACCGCCGGGCCGCCGGGCCGCCGGGCCGCCGGGCTTCAGGGCTGCCGGCTTCAGGGGGTGCTGGCGTTGCCGGGACGCGGCGTCGTCCCAGAACTCCGCAATTTGGCCGCCAGGTGCCGAGCAGCTCGCGTCTTGCGGCGGGGCCCCTGCTGCGATGGCGAAAGGCGAGGGCGATCTGCGGAGTTCGCCGTCGGGAGCCCTGTGGCGACTAGCGTGGGTGCATGAGCGCACAGATCAGTGAGCACGACCTGCGTCAGCTCCATCGCGAGCTGCTCCAGCCCACCTTCCCCGAGGACGAGCTCCTGACCGAGGAGGACTTCGTCGACGGTTGTCTGGCCGGCACGATCCAGCTGCACGTCGAACGCGACGGGGGCCGGCCCATTGCCCTGGTTGCCGCGGAATTCCACCCGCAGTCGAGGGTCCTGTTGGTGGACTACCTTGCGGTGGAGCCCTCGGCGCGAGGCGGAGGGATCGGCGGCCGGGCCCTCACCGCTGCCCTGAAGACCTGGCAACAGGAGTTCGGCCCGCGTCTGGTGCTGGCAGAGGTGGAGCACCCCAGCACACCTGCCCGGGAGGCTGCGCACGGCGACCCGGTGGCGCGGGTGGCCTTCTACGCCCGGCTGGGGGCACGGGCGCTCCCGCTGCCCTATGCCCAGCCCCCGTTGCGGCCCGGGGGTCGCGCCGTTGACGGGTTGATGCTCGTCGTGCTGCGCGAGGACGGTCGCGCTCCGGACCACGAGGTGGCGGCCGCCCCGGTGCGCGACTTCCTGCGCCAGCACCTGCCGTCGGGCGACGACTGCCGCCGCGCCCTGGACCGGATCGACGGTCACGTGCTGCCCACCATTGAACTGACCGAACCCGCGAGCAAGCTCCCCAGCCCACCGCGTCGCTGAACCCAGAGTGCGGGGCTGGGATTGCGGCTGAGGGATTGTTGTCAGGGGTGGCCCGGGACTTGAGTCGCGCTGGTCTTGGCCCTTCTGGTGGGCTCGGGTTCAGCGGCGCGTGGGTTTGGGGCGCTCGCGTGTGCTGTAGCCGACGCGGCGGGAGTGAAGCCACGCGGGGAGCCGTCCGAGACCCGCCCGCTGCAGCCCAAGACCGGCCGCTGCAGCCCAAGACCGGCCGCTGCCGTGCTAGACGGCCAGGCGGCGGGCGTGCAGCACGTGGTCGGCGCGGTGGTGGGCGCCACCACCCGTGGCGACGTGCCGCTCGCGCTGCTCGTCGACGAGGATTTCCCAGTCCTCCCGCGCGCGGACGAGGGCCGCCATCTCCTGCGGCAGGACGATGCGCTCGTGGTCGGGTCCCGCGGCGGGCTGGCTCCCGTTCGAGTCGCTGGCATGGTGCTCGTGACCGTGACCGTGGCCGTGGCCGTGATCTGCGTCGAAGACGTGATGCACGAAGAGCAGGTGCCCACCCGGGACAACCAGGTTGAGCAGACGGTTCTCCGCCGCCCGGTCAGGGGTCTTCAAGAGCACCGGGTACATGGCGCTCACCAGCTCGAATCCTGCCGGCATCAGCGTCGCGTCCAGGAAGGCGGAGGCCACTCCCGTCACGGTGACGCCAGCCCGGTCAGCCGCCGCCAAGGTGTGCTGGATGGCCTTTGGGGAGATGTCCAGGCTGGTCACGTGCCAGCCGCGCTGCGCCAACCACACGGAGTCCGCGCCCTCGCCGCAGCCGACGTCCAGAGCCCGGCGGGCCTGCAGGCCGGACACCTCGTCGAGCAGCGCCTGGTTAGGATTGCCGCTCCACACCGGATCCCCGGAGTAACGCTCATCCCACTCCCGGGCGGTGGTTGCGGGGTGCGGGCGGCTGGCGGGATCTTGGGTGCTCACGCCGGAAGCGTACCGGCCCCACCTCCAGGTTGGACGCATGTCCCCTGAACAGGTGACGGCACGGAATTTGCTCTCAGCGGATTTCCTGAGAAAATTCTTAACGCACAGCCCCACACCTCTGGACGGAGTCCCGTGAGCCACCCCACCAAGCGCCTCGCCACGCTGGCAACCGGCATCCTGCTGGCCGCGAGCGGCCTGTTCGGTGGCGTCGTGGCACCCGCCGCTGCTGCGCCCGTCGAGGCATCCGACGCGGCGGTCTCCGTCGGGGACCCGGTGGTGGGCATCCCCAAGCCGTGCGCGACGTCCCACGAATGGCCGTCCGACGCGTCGCTGGACGAGATCAAGACCCAGCTGGCCAGCAACACCGGCATCAAGCTGGTGGGATCCGGGTGGACGGATCCCGCCAACCGGCCCATGGTCAAGATCGTCTGGCAGACCCTCGAGGCGCTCAGCTGCACCGACTACGTCACCACCATCACCAGCAATCACCCGGACTTCACGCTCAATGCCAGCGCGATCAGCGGCTGGGCCTTTGGTGACTGGGGCCTGACGCGTCCGGGTGCGGTGACGATTGACTTCGCCAAGTGGCAGGCGCCCTACCAGGCTGGTGACAAGGGTCGTCTGGTGCGCTTGTTCGTCCACGAGCTGGGCCACGCCTACAGTCGCACCCCCGAGGCGCAGAAGGCGTACAACCGCTTTGGCACCCTGTACGCCGCCACCGGGAATTTCAGCGATTACGGCCGAGGCAGCGCCAACGAGAACTTCAGCGAGGTCGTCGGCTACTACGTGGCGCGTTGTGCCGCGCAGAACCCGTATGACGCAAAGGTCCGCAACCAGGGGCAGTTCGACAAGTACTACGAGCTGGTCAAGGAAGAGGTCTTCGACGGGCGTGAATTCGGCCCGGGCGTTGGCAAGACGCCTGATTGCTCGCTGACCCCGCGCACCACGCCGAGCCCTGAGCCGCGCGCCGCACAGGAACCCATCAAGCGCGTGCCCAGCGAATCCGTGGCCACCGTCAACCGGGTCCCGAAGACCCTGGCCGCCGAGACCACCGTGACGCGGGTACTCAAGGAGTCGCTGGACCGCTGAGGTTGGCACCGCGCAACAATGGAGTGGCACGCATCCCCTTTCTCAGGAGAAACAGCCATGCCAGAAGTCCTCGCGTACGCGACCGACGACAAGTCCTGCCAGTTCCACAAGACCACCATCACCCGTCGTGAGCCCGGCCCCACCGAGGTCTTCTTCGAGGTGAAGTACGCCGGCATCTGTCACTCGGACATTCACACCGCCCGCGAGGAGTGGGGGCCGATCAACTATCCCCTGGTCCCCGGCCACGAGCTGACAGGCATCATCACCCAGGTTGGCTCCGAGGTCACCAAGTACAAGGTGGGGGACAAGGTTGGCGTCGGCTGCTTCGTCGACTCCTGCGGCGAGTGCGAGCTCTGCCTGGCCGGCCGGGAGAACTTCTGCACCAGCACCGAGAAGCCGACGGTCTGGACCTACAACTCGATCGGTCGCGACGGCCTGCCCACCGCCGGTGGTTACAGCCAGGGCATCACCGTGGAGCAGGACTACGTGCTGCGCATCCCCGACGAGATCCCCTTCGAGAAGGCCGCACCGCTGCTGTGCGCCGGCATCACCACCTACCTGCCGCTCAAGCGCTGGGGCGCTGGCCCCGGCAAGCAGGTGGCCGTGGTCGGCATGGGTGGCCTGGGCCACATGGCCGTCCAGATCGCCGCCGCGATGGGCGCTGAGGTGAGCGTCATCAGCCAGACGATGAGCAAGGAGGCCGACGGCAAGAAGTTCGGCGCCAAGCACTACTACGCCTCCAGTGAGGAGGGCACGCTCAAGAAGCTGCGAGCCCACTTCGACCTGATCATCTCCACCATCTCCGCGGAGAGTGACCTGGACGCCCTGCTGGGCACGCTCAAGGTGGACGGCGTCTTCGTCGACGTCGGCCTGCCCGAGCACCCGTCCACCTTCAGCTTCGGCAGCCTCATCCGCGGCGACAAGGCGATGGCCGGCAGCAACATCGGCGGCATCGCCGCCACCCAGGAGATGCTCGACTTCTGCGCCGAGCACGGCATCGCGCCGCAGGTGGAGATCATCAGCGGCGAGGAGATCACCGAGGCCTACGACAAGGTGGTCGAATCCAAGGTGCGCTACCGCTACGTGATCGACACCTCGACCTTCTGATGGATGCTCCTGACTGACGCCGGAGAGCGACGGGCCCGGCCACCATTCGTCGGTGGCCGGGCCCGTTCATTGGCTGGGACCGTCATTGGCTGGGTTCGTCGAGGTCTGCTGGGCCCGTCGGGGTCAGGAGGGCTGGTGCACGCTCCGCGGCGGACTGGAGCGGGCGAGCCAGGCCAGTGCAATGCCCGCGAAATCGGCCAGCAGGTCCAGGGCGGAGCCGCTGCGGGTGGGGATCAGCTGCCACTGCACGATCTCGCTGACGACGGCATGGATCGCGCTCAGCCCCAGCGCGGCAGCCCGTCGGGCGCCAGCCAGCAGGAAGAGCCAGGCCACGCCGCCAAAGAGCAACAGGTGCACCAACTTGTCGGCGTGGGGGAAGGGCTGGGAGCCGCCGGCGCTGGGGGAGTAGAGCGCCCAGCACTGAAAGACCAGGGCAATGAGGGCAAGGCCCACAAGTGCGGGGCGCAGCCGACTCGGGTGGCGTGAGGTCATCGGGTCAGTGTGGCACAACGGGCCGGTGTCCCGACGAGTGCGGCTCGGCCTTCATTCCTGCGGGTCTGCATGCGGCAGAGACGGGCCGTCGACGGGCGTGGGCGACCCGCTGGGCGAAATGGCAGGTCAGTTGGACTGGCCGCCGGCGCGGATACCGACGGTGTGGGCCTGGACGGCGGAGTTGACGCGCTCCAGCACGTCGAGCGTGGCAGCGAGCTTCTCCGGGGCGACGTCCTGCAGCACCTGGCGCAGGGTCTCGTTCAGGGGATCCTGGAAGTTGTTCACCGACTGGATGCCCAGTTCGGTGGGAACCAGGAGGACCTTGCGTCGGTCCTGCGGATCCACCTCGCGCTGGACGTGGCCCGACTGGGAGAGGCGCTCCACCAGGTAGGTCACGGCGCCGCTGCTCAGGCTCAGGTTGCTGGCCAGCTCACCGGCGGTGATCGACCGACCCTCCTCCTGGGCGGAGCGGATCAGCAGCAGGGCGCGAAAGTCGGTCAGGTAGAGGTCTTGGTTCTCTGCGCACGCATGACCCAGGTGTTCATTGGCGCGGCACAGCATGCGCAGGGACTTGTTGAGTCGCAGCGCGTCGTTCTTGGAATCGGATGATGGCACAAACGCTAGGGTAGCCACTGAATCGATGAATGAACGAACCAGCGCACACAGCATTCCTTCAAGTCTTCAAGTTGAGGACTGACCACGCGTGGGGTGACACCCCCGCGTGGGTTCCTGTGGGAATCCGTGCGCGCTGGGTATGTCACTCTGCAGAAATGGTCACGCTCATCGTGTGCTGGCCGCCTGGAGTGAGTGAAACTGCGTTGGCAAGGACATTTGCTGATTCGACGCAACACATCCCCGTCCATTCGTCATCCCCGAAGTCCGCCATTCGAGAAGACTTGTCCACCCAGGGGTTCCACACGACGGTGTTGGAGGAGTTGGACTTGTCCACCACGATGGTCCGGTTTCGGCCACCGTCGACGATCTGCGTCGTCTCCTCGGAGAAGTACACACGGTCCGTCTCCATGGTGAAATTGACCTCTCCCTGCTGGATCTCGTCGCCGCCCGCTACCTTGTCCAGGAAGCGTGCTCCGTCGAGCCCCCGGACCACGGTCTGGTGCACGTCGGCAATGTCGAAGTAGGTGTGCAGCGCCTCCTCGAAGTCCAACGGCTGCTCGCCGGCGGTCACCGTCAGATCCAGGGTCAGGGTCTGCGCCAGGGTGACGGTGAGGCGGGCGGTGAAGTCGTCGGGGAAGCCTCCCAGATCGGCAACCTGCCCGGCGGTGAGCTCCAGCGCCAGGGTCGCAGCGCCGTCCTGCACGCGCGCCTCCACCAGCGTCCAGTCGCTGAGCCGCGCGAATCCGTGGGCAGGCGTCCGGTCACCCTCGCGTCCCGGGCCGAACCAGGGGAAGCAGATCGGCACCCCACCGCGCAGCGGCTTGTCCGGCGCATACTCGGACGCGCCACTCATCCAGAGAACCGGCTCCTTGCCAGCCGGCTGCCACTCGGCGACGTGGGCTCCGTGCAGGAAGACCAGGCCACGGCCCAGCTCGGTCTCCACCCGGAGGGCAGGCAGGCCATTGACGGTCTCGGCGGTGATGCCCTGGGGCAGGTCAGTGCTCGTCTGGGTGCTCATGGCGTCGAAACTACTCCCGACGAGCGAGGGTGCACAGGGGTTGGGCGATCTTGCCTCCGCAAGTTGACCGCTCGTTGGGGCTCTGGTCACCCGGTGGCGTGGCGGGGTCAGTGCGGAGGCTCAGTCAGAGGGTGATCTGCGGAGTTCTGGGCAGGGCTCGAGGCGCGCCTGTGCGGCACGGGAGGATCGCGGCGGGGGACAACGCGTCAGGGGACAACGCGTCAGGGGACAACGCGTCAGGGAAGTGTCGGTGCCATCTGCTTCACTTGACGGGTGAACCACCGGCTGGTCGGGGGTGCACGCACGAACCGACGATGGAGACTCCCCATGACCACCCCCGCCGACAGCCACGACCTGATCCGAGTCCAGGGCGCCCGAGAGAACAACCTCAAGGACGTCAGCCTCGAGATCCCCAAGCGACGTCTCACCGTCTTCACGGGCGTCTCCGGCTCCGGCAAGAGCTCGCTGGTCTTCGCCACCATCGCCGCCGAGAGCCAGCGGATGATCAACGAGACCTACTCCGCCTTCCTGCAGGGCATGATGCCCAGCCTCGGTCGTCCTGACGTCGACGTGCTGGAGGGGCTGACCACCGCCATCGTCGTGGACCAGGACCCGATGGGCGCCAATCCGCGCTCCACCGTCGGCACCGCCACGGACGTGAATGCCTCGCTGCGCATCCTGTTCAGCAAGCTTGGCGACCCGTGGATCGGTGGGCCCAAGGCCTTCGCCTTCAACATCCCCTCGGTCAGCGGTGGCGGCGCCGTGACCACCACCAAGGGCGGTCGGCAGGTCAAGGAGCACAAGACTTTCAGCGTCACCGGCGGTATGTGTCCCCGCTGCGAGGGCACCGGGCGCGTCAGCGACTTTGCCCTGGACGAGCTCTACGACAAGGAGTTGAGCCTGGCTGCGGGAGCCATCAAGGTGCCCGGCTATTCCATGGACGGATGGTACGGGCGCATCTTCGGAGGCTCCGGGTACTTCGACATGGACAAGCCCGTCAAGGACTTCACCAAGCGGGAACTCGACGACCTGCTGTACCGGGAGGCCACCAAGATCAAGGTGGAGGGCATCAACCTCACCTACGACGGGCTCATCCCCAAGATCCAGAAGTCGATGCTCAGCAAGGACGTCGAGGCGATGCAGCCGCACATCCGGGCCTTCGTCGAGCGCGCCATCGTCTTCCAGACCTGCCCCGAGTGCGAGGGCACCCGTCTGACCGAGGGCGCCCGGAACTCGCGGATCAACGGCAAGTCCATCGCCGACGTCTGCCAGATGCAGATCAGCGACCTGGTCGAGTGGATCGACGGGATCACCGAGCCGTCGGTCGGTCCTCTGGTGGCACAGCTCAAGCACCAGCTGGGCGCCTTCGTCCAGGTGGGCCTGGGCTACCTCAGCCTGGAGCGCCCCACCGGCACCCTGTCCGGCGGTGAGGCCCAGCGCATCAAGATGATCCGTCACCTCGGCTCGGCGCTCACCGATGTCACCTATGTTTTCGACGAGCCCAGCGTCGGCCTGCACCCGCACGACATCCAGCGGATGAACCGGCTGCTGCTGCAGCTGCGGGACAAGGGCAACACGGTGCTCGTCGTGGAGCACAAGCCCGAGATGATCCAGATTGCGGACCACGTCGTGGACCTGGGCCCCCGCGCCGGCAGCCACGGGGGCGAGATTCAGTTCGAGGGAACCGTGGAGGGGCTGCGCGCCAGCGACACCCTCACCGGCCGCCATCTCGACGACCGGGCGGCCGTCAAGGCGTCGGTGCGTGCCCCGAAGGGCGTGATCGAGGTGCGCGGTGCCAGCGAGAACAACCTGCAGGACGTCGACGTGGACATTCCGACCGGGGTGCTGACCGTCGTCACCGGCGTCGCGGGCTCCGGCAAGAGCTCCCTGATCCATGGCCATGTCTCCGGCCGCGACGGGGTGATTGCCGTCGACCAGTCCGCCATCAAGGGCTCCCGACGTTCCAACCCCGCCACCTACACCGGCCTGCTGGAGCCCATCCGCAAGGCCTTCGCCAAGGCCAATGGCGTCAAGCCGGCCCTGTTCAGCCCCAACTCCGACGGTGCCTGCCCCACCTGCAAGGGCGCCGGCGTGATCTTCACCGAGCTGGGCTTCATGGACACCATGTCCAGCGTCTGTGAGGACTGCGAGGGACGCCGCTTCGACGCCTCCGTCCTGGAGTACACGCTGGGTGGCAAGGACATTGCCCAGGTGTTGCAGATGAGCGTCGACGACGCCCTGGCGCACTTCAGCGAGGGTGAGGCGAAGGTGGCGGCGGCCTCGAAGATCCTGCGCAATTTGGCTGACGTGGGCCTGGGATACATCACCCTGGGGCAGCCGCTGACGGCGCTGTCAGGTGGTGAGCGGCAGCGCATCAAGTTGGCGACGCAGATGGTTGGCAAGGGTGAGGTCTACGTGCTCGACGAGCCCACCACCGGCCTCCACCTGGCCGACGTGGAACAGCTGTTGGGGCTGCTGGACCAGCTCGTCGACTCCGGGAAGACGGTCATCGTGATCGAGCACCACCAGGCCGTGATGGCGCACGCGGACTGGATCATCGACCTGGGCCCCGGCGCCGGCCACGACGGTGGTCGGGTGGTCTTCGAGGGGACCCCCGCGGACCTCGTCGCCGACGCCTCCACCCTGACCGGGCAGCACCTCAAGGAGTACGTGGGCGCCTGAGGGGCTGCCCCCACCCATCTCTGCGGGGCACGTGGTAGTTCGTCGGGCACGTGGTGCAGCGCGTGCCCTTGGCGGTTGGACGTGCGGGGTCGGGCTCAAGCTCCCTGTTCCAGCACCAGCCGAATGTTGCGCACCTCGTAGCCCTTGATCAGCTCGTCCCACTGCACGACGGGCTTGGTCGCCAACTGGATCGGAAGCTTCAGCAGGCGCTGCAGCAGAACGTCGGCCTCCTGGATCGCCAGCGAGTTGCCGGGGCACTTGTGGGCGCCGTCGCCAAAGCTCATCACCTCGGCGCCAACCCGCGGCGGCAGCTCCCGCCCGGGGCAGTGCTCCAACGGCTTCTCGCCCACGACGGCCGGATCGGCATTGGAATTGCGGATGTAGAGGTCCACCAGGGTGCCGGCCGGGATGGTGCGTTCCTCACCGTCGACCACGACCGGGACGGGAGCAGTGGTGCGGCGCAGCAGGTGCCCGACGATCGGGTCCAGACGCAGTACCTCGTGCAGCACTTGGTAGCGCTCTGCCTTGTCACCGGCCAGGTAGCGAGAGCGCAGCTCCGGATGCTCCAGCATCTGCCAGACGGCCATGCCGATGAACTCGCGGGTGGTCACCATCCCGGCGGCGCCATAGGTGATGCACTCGATCATGATCTCCAGCTCGGAGTACCCGGCGTCGATCAGGTGGCTGATCACGTCGGACTGGCGTTCCTTGCGGCGGGCCTTGATCGCGGGACGAACGTCACGCAGGTGGAAGTCGAGCATCGGCAGCTGGGCCTTGCTGGAGACCCGCAGCACCTCGAACCGACTGCGCAGTGTCTTCCTGCCGGGAGTGCTCTCCGCCGGAGCCAGTGGCATGTCGAAGAAGCGGTTGAGTCGGGTGGCCATGGCGTCATAGTCGGAATTGGTCAGGCCCACCACCTGGGCTGCGACGATCACCGAATAGCGCATGGACATCTGCGCCAGATCGACCACCCCGTCGCGGCGGAACTCCTCGACGAGCTGGTCGGCGTAGGTCTCCATCAGCTCGTGGTAGTTCGCGTCGACAGTCTTGGGCGCGAAGTAGCGGGCGATGGCTGCGCGCTGGGTTCGGTGGGGTTCCCCGTCGGAGAAGAGGATCGGCGGGCGGATGTGGCCCATCCTGGTCTTCTCGACGTTGAAACCGGCCTGCGTGGTGTCGCGGCTGCGCAGTACCTCGCGGGCAACATTCATGTCCCGGACGTGCCAGACCCCGTCGATCACCTCGACTCCGGCGGCCAGGCTCTCGCCCGGATAGTTCGTCTTGCGCCTGTTCTCCCCCGAGATCGGGCATGTGGACTGCGCCATCGCATCCTCCTGCTGTTGGTGCTCCCATCCTCCCCGATCCCCGGCGCATGACACCATCAGGGGGTGGACACTTCAGCAGACCTGCGACGCGCCATCGTCGGCTCGACGCTCGGGCCGCTCACCCTCGTGGCCGAGGGGGACTTCCTGGTGGGGCTCTTCTTCGACGGGCATCGGGTGCAGCCCGAACGCGCCGAGAGGGGAGTGCTGGTGGACCCGTCGGCCGACCCGCTCTTCCTCCGAGCGGCGGAGCAGTTGGCACAGTACTTCGCGGGGGAGCGTACGGAGTTCTCGCTCCCGCTCCGGCCGGACGCCCGCAATGACCTGGATCCCCGGGTCTGGGAGCAGCTGCAGCAGATCCCCTTTGGCCAGACCGTGACCTATGGGCAGATTGCCGAGGCGCTGGGCGAACGCAATCTGGCGCAGCCGGTGGGTGGTGCCGTCGGCCGCAATCCGCTGTCGATCGTGGTGCCCTGTCATCGGGTGGTGGGTGCCAGTGGGAAGCTCACCGGATTTGCTGGTGGTGAGGCTCGCAAGGCCTGGCTGCTGGACCATGAGGCGTATGTGGCCGGGCACAGTCTCCTGCCCCCCTCGATCAAGGACTATTCCTGATTCTGGCCATATTCCTATATTTGTCTAGAGGGCGGTAGGCGTACCGAAACAGATGCATCGCGGGGGGGGGGGGGGGGGGGGGGGGGGGGGGG
>NZ_JBQKKT010000016.1:0-70872 GCF_052116585.1 Luteococcus sp. Sow4_B9
AATCAACGGCAAGCCTGATGGCACGTGTTCTCCGAGTCACCGGGCGGCCCGTGCCAGAGCGACTCCCGTCGAAGACGCTTCCGGCTCCGCCATCTTGTACCAATAGGTGTTTTCGTTGGATCCTCGCTGCCACGGGCTGTGCGGGTCGCAGAAGTAGACTTGCATGTTGGTGGCCATGGAGAACGACTTGTGGAGTGCCATCTCGGCGCCTTGGTCCCAGGTCAACGACCCGCGCAGATGCTGCGGCAGGGTGGACAGGGTCTTGATGAGTGCGTCACGCACGGTGACCGCGTCGTGTCGGCTCCCGGGAAGGTGGGCGAGCATCACATAGCGGGTCTGGCGTTCGACCAGTGTCGCGATCGCCGAGGCATGGTCCTTGCCCAGGATCAGGTCGCCTTCCCAATGGCCGGGGACGGTCCTGTCGGCGATCTCGGTGGGCCGCTCGGAGATCATCACCATCTCGTCGACGAACCGGGACCTGCGTTCGTCTGGGTTCTTGTGGGGCTTGCGTTGGGCCCGGCCGGTGCGCAGCGCCATCGCGACCTCACGTTTCAGTCCGCCGCGGGCCTGCAGGTAGATCGCCTGATAGATCGTCTCGGTACTCACGCGCATACTCTCGTCGCCGGGATAGGCCTCCACGATCGCATGCGCGATCTGCTCGGGCGACCATTGCAACCCCAACTTCGCCACGACGTAGTCCCGCAACGGACCCGGCTGCGCCAGTTTCGAGGGCTTCGGCCTGGCCCGGGACGCGGTCCAGGCCCGGTGCGCCTCATAGGCCCGATACCGGCCCGTGGGATCGCGATGATTGTCCAGCTCGCGCTTGATGGTCGATGCCGGACGAGCCAAGGTCCTGGCGATGTGCCGGATCGACGCGCCCTCTCGGTCCAGGTCGGCGATCTTCTCCCGTTCCTGGAGCGTCAGATAGCGAGGATGAAGTTCACGCGTCAGCTCCCCTATCCCGGGGCCAGCAGGTTTCACAGCAACCATGGTGACCTCACCGGTGGTGTAGTCGATCCGCCGGCCGTCGGGGTAGACGCGGGCATTGCCCGTGCGGCGCACGCCACGATCCCAGTCCTTCGCCGTACGGACGTTGACCCCGACCTGAGCCGCTGCTCTCACTCGGGGAACCCCAGCCTTGCGAAGACGTTCGTACTCACCCCGACGCGGATGCGGCCCGCGTCCTTGGGTTCCCCTCCCACGAATCCCAGCCTGACGAGCCCATGAGTACACCGTGTTCGGGTTCGCCCCGACCTGTCGAGCAGCAGCCCGAAGGTCCCCGTCACACCCGTCCACCGCAGCCAAGAATGCTGCCTTCAACTCCTCAAATGACACGGTCCTCGCAACTCCCAAAATCTCTGGGTGTTGCGAGGACCGGTCGAACCCGCCCATGTGAGAGCCGGGGGCGTTCTGCGTCATCGACGAGCCGCCATCGCCAAGGCCCGTCGCCCTCCTGGAAGTCCTGGGCATTCACGACGCCATTGTTCGATGAAGGCATTGCGGAGTTCTCGCCGCCGGTCACGGTCAATCGGCTGACGCCGATCCCCCAATGCCGGGGAACTCGTGTTGTATTCGGCCACCATCGCCTCGGAGGCTGCCAGCAGCGCTGGGCTGCCGATGAGCCTGATCTGGCTCTGGCTTTCCCACACTGCGTCGCGTGCCTTCCACGATGCTCGCAGATGGGACTCCCGGTCAGGATGCTCTTGCTCACCGAGGTGGGTGTTGTTGAGGATGTGAAGCCGGTGCAGGAGCCCGGATCCCGCCAGGTAGACCTCGCGGCCGTAGTAGCGACGAATCTCGAGCCGGTATCGGTAGTAGGTCAGCAACGCTCCCAGTAGAGCCAGGAGAACAGGAAAGACGATGGTGGCGAGCCACCATTTCTGATCCATACAAGGATTCTCACAGGCGCACGCGCAGAAGGACAGCGGTCAGCCAAGGACCCCAGTCGGGAGCTGCAACCATTTGTCGACGCACGCCCCTGTCAGTCTCCCGGCACCCGCGCCCCGTCCACGAACAGCTACTCGCAGACGACCCCGTCATTGTCGCGGTCGTCATACCAGTCGTACTCCGGGTCCGCCCCCTGGCGATAGGGCCCGTAACCGGCAGCCTTCGCCTTGGTACAACTACTGAACCGAGTGTCCGTCGAGCCGGAGTCCGACGCGCGAGTCTGTTCCACTGCAGCCTGCGCGAAGCCAGCCTTGCTGGTCTGCTCCGAAGTCGACTCCTGCTCCACCACGGTCAGGGGCGGATCGGCCGTGACCGTAGCAGTGGCGGTTGTGGTCGCCGTCGCGGTGACCGTCGTCGTGGCGGTAGCCGTGGTGGCGACCGTGGGGGCAGCCACAGTCTGGGTTGCGGTCACGGTCACCGTCGGAGCTGGAGCTGCCACCGGGTTGGTGCTCGGTGGGGCAGGATTCAGCAGCGCCATGCCCATCAGGCCTACTGGGATCGCCACCGCCCAGAATCGCTTCTTCTTGTAGAGCGGTCGCTGAGCGGTTGGAGCCGCGGTGGACCCCGAGTTCAAGGGAGCTCGCCCGTCGTGCTGCGGCCAATTCGGCGGGGGCGGTGGAGGGGGAACCTGGTTGGACATGTTTTTCCTTCTGTGGTGGGAAATACGACGCTCACACCTGATCTGAGCCTGACCCTAAACTTCGCGTCCGTCTCAATACGCGACAGCGAATGAGACTTCAGCCCACCATCAGAGTCCTGGAGTCCAAAGGAATCCACACGGATCCGACTGCTTGCCCATCGCGCCACAATCGACCCATGCGCCACTCCTTCTTCGAGGTCGACGTCTTCAGCACCGGGCCGTTCACGGGTAACCCCGTCGCCGTGGTCGCCGACGCGGATTGCCTGACCACCGATCAGATGGCCGCGATCGCTTCGTGGACGAACTTCTCGGAGACCACCTTCCTGCTCTCCCCCACGCAGCCGGGCGCCGATTACCGCGTGCGGATCATGACGCCCGACGCAGAGTTCCCGTTCGCCGGCCACCCGACGCTGGGCACGGCCCGCGCCTGGGTGGAGCTCGGTGGCCAACCCACGGGTGGCCGCATCGTCCAGGAGTGCGGCGCCGGCCTGGTGGAGGTCCGCGTCGACGGCGAGACCCTCGCCTTCGCCACGCCGCCCTGCACCCGCACCGGACCGCTCAGCGACGACGACCTTGCCGAGGCCGTCCGCGTCCTCGGCATCGACCCCGCCGATGTCGTGGACCACGCGTGGGGAATGAACGGCCCGCCGTGGCAGATGCTCCAGCTGCGCGACGCCGACGCCGTCCGGGCGGTGCGTCCATTGCCCCACCGGCCGGGCGCGCACCTGGGGATCGTCGGCCTCGAACCGGGCGACTCCGCCACCGCCTATGAGGTGCGGGGCTTCGCCGAGACCTTTGAGGACCCGGTCACGGGATCGCTGAACGGCGCCGTGGCCCAGTGGCTGCGCGGCAAGGGGCTGGTGCCGCCGAGCTACCAGGCCACCCAGGGCGGCCAGCTGGGGCGCGCGGGCCGGATCCACCTGCACGACGACGGCATGCAGCTGTGGGTGGGCGGCCGGGCCGACGTGCGGGTGCGGGGAGAACTGCGCTCCTGACGGACCGGCCACTGACGGCATCCCACCCCGCGACGGCACGCCCCCACCAAACATCCCGAAGCCCCCACCACGCACCCCGGAGGACCAACCGAATTTCCGCCCAACGGGACCGACACCCCCAAATCACCTACCCGAACGGACATGTCCAGTCAGTCGCAATACTGGGTCGCGCGGCCAGTCAGCTGGACGCGAGCTGACGATGTGACCCTGCTGGACGCTAAAGGGCGAAATTGGAGCCAACATCGCTTTGCCCTTGGACCGTGCGCAGGATTGGATGGAGAACTGGGGACGAGCACCTCGCGCCGCCCCCGACTGACGACGGGGAGTGTGGACGAGATGGTTGGTGACGCCGCCGCCGCGCGCACCAACACACAGTCACACCCCCGCCTGCGCCGAACCTTGGGCCGACTGCTGGCCCGGCTCGACCGCAACTGGCGTGACATCCCCGGCCGCACACCCGCCGGCCCGGCCGAGGCAGCCGTACTGCGCAGCCTCAGCCTGACCGCGATCGGGGTGTGGCTCCTGCTCATCCCGGGAGCGCTGTACACCCTTCTCAGCCAGGAGATCCAGCACCCGACCAATGCCATCATCGGCCTGTCCCTGGTGATCTTCCACCACCTGCTGATGGTGCCGGTTCTCCTGAAACGCTGCTTCTCCCGCGACGTACTCGTCGCCACCGCGATCCCGCTCTTTGTCGGCGTCGCGGCCATGATGCCCTGGCGCTCCACGATCTATCCGGAGAACTTCTGGGCGCCCGGTTTCTGGAGCCTGCCGTGGGCCATGACGGCCGTGATCGTGCTGAACCGGCGCGAATACCTGATCACACTGACCACCCTGTTCCCGGGGATCGCGGTGGCGGACGTGGCCGTCCAGTACCTGGTGGGTGCACCGGTTGACCGATGGGCCATGGAACCCATCCCGGGCATCGTGTTAATCGTCGCCACGCTCGTCCTGTTCGCCGACGGGCTGCTGCAGATGGCCCGGCGCAGCGACGCGTCGACGGAGCGCACCGCCGAGGCGGAGGAGGAGCGCGGAAACGCAGCCTCGCAGGCGGAGGCCAAGCGCGAAGCGGCCCGCCTGTTGCACGACCACGTGCTGCACGCCCTGCACGCCCTGAGCCGCGATGCCAACCTGCCGCAGCACATGGCCGCCGAGGAGTGCGAGTCCGCGGTGGCGGCGATGTCGGCCCACATGACGCCCGACGTGGAGCCGGCCGTCGACCTGGCAGAGCTGATCGCCTCGGATGCCGCACTGGGCCAGGTGAACGCCACCCTGATCGGTTCGGCCCCCCGCCTGCCCCAGCACGTTGCCCGCGCCTTGGCCGACGCCACCCATGAAGCCCTGGGCAACGTGAAGAACCACGCCCACGCCAGCGAGTGCGTGGTGGAGATCAGCCACCACGGACAGCAGTGGACGTGCACGATCATGGACAACGGCCGCGGATTCGATCCGATGAGCGTCCCACAGGGCCGTCTGGGCGTGCGACGCTCCATCGGCGAGCGCCTGCGCGAGGTGGGTGGCCGTGCCGCCATCACGTCGGCCATCGGTCGCGGAACGACGGTGGAACTGACCTGGCCCTCCCTGGACGAACCGCCGAGCCTGTCCAGCGCCGATCCGGCGGGCCAGGCTCGTCAGGTCCTCAGCCGCACCGCCTGGCCGAACCTGGCGATGGTGCCGGTCTTCACGCTGATCCTGTTGCCGTTGGCCAATCCGCAGTGGCCGGTGGCGATCGCGGCTGCGGTGGTGACGCTGTCCGGCGCCTGGCAGATCCATCGCCTGCGCAAGCATCCCCTGACGGAGATCGACTCGGCGGTTTTGTTGGGCATCTCCATGGCCGCGTGGGCGACGAACCTGATGTGCGTGCCCAATGACGTCGAGACGGTGCACTACCTGTGGCTCTCGTGGGGTTGTGCCTCCCTGCTGCAGCTGGTGATGCTGCAGATGCGCTTGCGCACGGCCCTGCTGATCGCCGCCGCGTGGACCGGGGCCATGACGCTGTTGATGGTCGCCCGTCTGGGCTGGCAACTTCCGTGGGAGTACCTGCACCCGGTGATCTCGGTGGGGCTGGGCGAGGGATTCTTCGGACTGGCCGCCCTGCACCTGGGCCGCTGGATCGCGGAGCGGGAGGCCACACAGAAGCACATCCAGCACACGCTGCATCACGAGTCCAACCGGATCAGCGCCCGCAATCACCTGGACCAGTACTGGTCCAGCCGCGTCACGGGCGAGGCACTGCCCCTGTTGCGGGATGTCGCGGAGGGTCGACGGCTTTCCAGCGATCCGGACCTGCGTCGCCAGGCGGAGCTGATCGAGGCCACCCTGCGCGACGAGTTGATGCTGGGGCCCGACGCCCACAACCTGCTGGCCGCCCTGGCCGACCGTCGCGCCGAGGGCTGGCGGATGATCTCCACCCTCAACCAGGAGAACACCCACAGCCAGCTGGAGACGGCGGCGATGGTGCTGCACCACATGGGTCCACCCAAGCACGTGATGCAGCAGATGACGCTCAGCGCCAGCTCGAACCAGATCTCGGTGGTGGTGCTGGCGCCCAATCCGACGCAACGGGAACGGTGGGCGTCGCAGTTCGTCGACGTGGTGGCCGATGACGAGTTCGCCCGCATCGTGCTCTCCCTGCCCAATGGCGCTGGTCCGCGCCGGGCCGCACCGCTGAGCACGTCGGACGCAGCCAGCACCCCTCGTCATGAGCTGTGACGCGCCCTCGACCCACCGCACCGATCGCAATTCCTGACCCGCCAGGGATTTTCGCCACCCCCGGCGGTGATCCAGAATTTGATACTTGAAATCTAAACTGTAGTGTGGGCATCCTGTTCGGGATACCCCGGGCTCCCCAACCCCCGAAGCACCAAAGGATTTCCCATGCGTCACCTGACCACCCCGCCGGCCGCCTTTCGCGACACCGCACTGCTCATCGCCCGCATCGCCCTGGGCGCCATCCTGATGGCCCACGGCTGGCAGAAGTTCTCCGAGTGGGGCATCGCCGGGACCGCCGCGAACTTCGACCAGATGGGCGTCCCCGCCCCCACACTGTCCGCTGGATTCGCGGCCGTCGTTGAGCTCCTGGGCGGCCTGGCCCTCCTGCTGGGCGCCTTCACCCCGGTGGCCGGCCTGCTCGTGGCCCTGAACATGTTCGGTGCCTACCTCTTTGCCCACGCCGGCAAGGGCCTGTTCGTCGGCGACGGCGGCTGGGAACTCGTGGGCGCCATCGGCGCTGCTGGCCTGGCCCTGGCGGCCACCGGCGCCGGCCGGTTCAGCATCGACCAGCTGCTGACCCGCCCGTCGGCCACCCGCACCGAGCACCACGGCGCCACGCGCTCCGAGGAGCTCGTGAACGCCTGAGCCACCCCACATTCCCGACGAGACCCCGACCCCACGGCGGGGTCTCGTCGCTTTTCCACCCCCACCCGCCAACAGCCCACGCATCCCGAGGGATTCGTTCGCACACAGGCATCACCGGGGCCGCATAGAGTGGCGGGGTGCCGATCCTTCCCCTGCAGAGCGCCTGGTGGAATCCCCTCAGCTGGGATGCTCCCTTCGGCGTCGTCGCGGCGGCGCTGTTCGTGATCGTCACCGCCCGGGCCTCGGCCACCTACCTGCTCGGACGCTTCCTGCGACGCAGCAGCGACCAGTCCCGACGTGCCTCGCTGGCCCATCGCCCGGGATTCCAGGCCGCGGAGGAGAAGCTGAACCGCTGGGGAGCCCCTGCCGTGACGCTCAGCTTCCTCACCGTCGGTGTGCAGACGATGGTGAACCTGGCAGCCGGCTTCACCCGGATGCCCCTTCGTCGCTACCTGCCCGCGCTGGTGCTGGGCTGCATGATCTGGGCCACCGTCTACGCCAGCGCCGGCTTCATCGGGATCGGCGCCTTCATGACCCTGTGGCGGGTTCACCCCGCCCTGGCCATCATCCTCGTCGCACTGGTGGTCGTCGCCGTCATCGCCCTGGTGCGGGGCCAGAGCCGCGGCCAATCTCAAGACTCCGCTCGATCGCAAGGCTGAGCTGACGGGCCGTGTGCTCGAATCCGGGAACCCCGTCGATCCGGTAACCGGACAGATAGGAGCCGCGCCCGACGTGCTTCAGCGGCCCGATCCGCTGGTCACTCACCCGGCCCTGCGCAATGGCACGCCTCCACGGCGACCGTCTGGCCCACCGCCGTCGCCCCGGAAAGGCGATCGGACCCAGCCGATAGACCATGTCACGGCTGCCGTGCACCGTGGTGAAGTGCTGCACACGATCCAACCCCGGATCTGCGGTGAAGACACCCCCCAGCGTCACGACGTGCACGGGGATCCCCTGTCCGGCCAGGAACCAGGCGGCGCCAAGGGCGATCTGCGCGCCACCGCTCCAGCCCAGGAGCACGACGGGTTCCCCGGTCCCCTCCCGGTAGCCCGAGGCCACCAGGCGCTCGGTCATGGTCTGGGCCACGCCTGCGGAGAAGATCGGCCCGTACCGGGGATCGGCACTCACCAGGACCTGGAAGATGTTGCGCAGGTTGACCAGCCATTCGGCCAGCAACAGATGCCCCGCACGACGGGACCAGTCCACCAACCATCACCAGCGCGCCGACCACCGCCCCCCGCGTCAGTCCCCGGTTCTGCACGGAATAGGGATAGATGCCCCCGACGACGTGCAGCCCCGGAACCTGGCGGCCGAGTGCCTCCAGCAGCCGCGACTCCGCCGAGTTCATCTGGTCCTGGCTGATGGCCGCCACCCCGGAGGAGTAGACCAGCCAGACGACCCGCTCGTCGGGGTCCGGGGCCGACGGGAGTTCACGCCCGTGCGCCGCCCGTTGCACCTGGGCAGCGCCACCACTGCGCCATCACCCACCTCCTCGGTCACCAGACCGGCACACCAGACAGCGGAGGCCGGGCACCCGCGACGATTCGTGGGTGCCCGGCCGCGCAGACCTGGGACATCGTGACCGGCAGGGACTCACATGGCGGCGAGCGTCTTGTTCGGCAGACCCTGTGGGTAGTGGGCCTGCATCGCCACCTTGCGCTCCAGCGCCCCGATCACCTTCGGCGTGAAGTCCACGTCGTAGATGTTCTGCGAGCTGCCCAGACCACCAGGGGTGAAGACATTGATCTCCATCAGCTTGTCGCCGACGATGTCCAGCCCCACCAGGAACATGCCGTCGCTGACCAGCTTGGGGCGGATCACCTCCACCATCTTGAGCATCTCGCCGGTGATCTCGGCCTCGCGGATGTGGCCGCCGGCGGAGACATTGGAGCGCATGTCCGAGGACTCGTTGACGCGGCGGAAGGCGGCGTACTTGCCGTCCACCTTCAGCGGCTTGCCGTCCATCACGAACAGGCGGGTGTCACCCTCGGCTGCGGCCGGCAGGTACTCCTGCGCCACCACATAGCCGTCGCGGGCGATGGCCTCGATGATCTGGTTGAGGTTCGGTGACTCCTCCTTGGTGACCAGGAAGACGCCGGAACCGCCGGAACCCTGCAGCGGCTTCAGGACGGCCTGCCCGCCCAGGTCCTTCACGAAGGTGGCGATCTGGCCCTCGTCGCGGCTGATCAGCGTCTTGGGTCGCACGATCTCCGGGAAGTGCTGGAAGTAGGCCTTGCTCATGGCCGTGGCCAGGGTTTCCGGGTCATTGACGACGAGCACACCGGTGGAGGCGATCAGCTGACCGAAGGCGACGCCAGCCGTGCTGGCCCACGGACGCTCCGGATCGGAGGCGGGATCGGAGCGCAGCATGATGACGTCGAAGTCGCCCAGCGCGGTCTGGCGACCCTCGTCCTTCTTGAGGTCGTCCAGGTAGCGCTTGTGCGAGCGGTAGGTCTTGTCAGAGCTGGAGTGCACCAGCGCGCCGAGCGATCCGTCGGGCAGGTAGTTGAAGTCCCCGAGCCCGATCAGGCCCACCTCGTGGCCCATCTGGGAAGCCGTGAGGGCCAGCCGGGTGGTGGTGTAGCCGGCCTGCTCCGTCGCGATGTCGTTGACGACGAATCCGATCTTCATGCCTTCTCCTGACTCCGGGCCGAGGGCCCTGGGTGTTCGTGTGCTGGGTGTTCGGGTACTGACGTATGTGCTGGGTTTTCGTGTGCTGGGGGTCTCGCGTCGAGGATCACTCGTGCGCCGGCGCCGCCACCAAGGCCTGGAGGGGCGACTGTGCCGCCCTCTCCAACCGCTCGATGGCCATCGCATCGGCCAGATAGTGCGGGGTGATGCGCGCGGGGGTGAGCAGGCCGGCGGCGTCCAGCTTCTCCACCAGCGGCAGATCGGAGAGCGCGAACTTGCCCAGGTAGAAGAGATCCAGGTGCCCGCCCTGCTCCACGTGCACCAGCAGGTCCACCAGACCGCGCAGATAGCAGGCGTCCTTGGGGAAACCCCCGGAGCGGTGGATCCGCATCACGGTGGTGAAGGCGCTGCCCCGCTTGAAGCCACGACTGACCAGCTGCTGCCAGCAGTCCTCGAAACTGGCCCCGTCCAGCATCGCGTCGACGGTGAGCACCCGGCCCGCCAGCTGGCGAAGGCGCGTGCGGGTCAGTTCCCCGCAGGCGATCTCGGCCAGTACCGCCAGTCCCTCCTGGGTCTCGTCATAGCCCGCCAGACCGGCACCCAGGCAGCGCACGGGTTGGTCGGCGCCGTTCACCTGGGTCACCAGGTGGGTGCCGATCTCGTGCTGCAGCAGGGCATTGACCCGGCGACGCTGGACTGCGGAGTCCGTCCCCACCAGCAGTGAGTCGCCACTGACCAGGACGCCGTTGACGTCCTCACGCAGTTCGGCGTGCATCACGACATCTGGGTCCTGCTCCTGGTACCAGGCGATTTCCGCCTGGGCGAGCTGGTGGAATTCCGCCGCGGTGACGGGGTCGGAGGGCTCAGGTTCGGCGCTCACCTCGTCGAGGATGGCCTTGGCGATGTCGCGGAGCTCCGGCGTCACCGAGCCGTAGAGCTCGATGGCCAGGGGCAGGAAGTCTGGGGTGTTGCGGGTGCGCAGCAGCTCGGCCTGCAGGCGCAGCTCCCGGTGCTTGTGCTCCAACAGTTCCGCGACGGTCGGATCGGTCACCTCACCGATGTCGATCCGCTCCAGGGTGGCGAGCACGACGTCGGGATCGGTGGACAGTTCGCGGTAGGTGAAGTCGGGCTGAGTGTGGTCACCTGCCACCCAACGACGTCTCCAGTCGGCAGCGTCGACGGGGGTGAGGTCCAGCAGGAAGCGGAAGGTCTCGGAGAGCTGCGCGAGTTCGTCATCCACGCGGGCGTCGGGCTTGGCGAGGGCGACGCGGGCGTCGGGCTTGGCGAGCGTCGCGGATTCGGTGGGTGTGGTCATGGCCATCCCCCTCAGCTGCGCGTGGCGAGCAGCTGGGTCAGCGGCTCGACGGTGCTGGCCAGGGCCCGGGAAAGTTCCGCAATGCGTTCCGCATCGTGCTCGCCGGTCCACTCGTCCATGAAGGTCTTCTTGAACTCCCGTGCGAGCGCACACCCGCGCCCCGGGTAGCGGTCGTGCACCCACTGGGCCAGGTGTGCTCCCTTGAATCGCACGTTCTCGCGCACGTCCAGCTGGCCCCAGCTGACAGGCGCGGCGGCCATTGTCTGGTTGAACAGGTCCACCACGTCGCCCCACTGCTCGCGGTCGAGCGATCGGTTCCGACGTTCACCTCGGGATTCTCCTCCTGGGGTGACGGGTCGGCGTCGGCGCCGTCACGTCGGTGGTTGTAGGAGTGCACGTCGAACAGGACGAAGGGCCCGCGCTCGGCCAGCTCGTCCAGCCGCTCCGCCAGCGCCGCATAGAAGGTCTCGTGCTCCTCGAGGGAACGCTGGGCGACGTCCTCGGGCAGCTCCCCGCCACGCCACATCCAGGCCCCAGCAGTCCTCCGGGGTGCGGTACACGGCCTTCTCAGGAGAACGATTGAGATCCACCTCGAAGCGGGAGCGGTTCACCTTGACCCGGGCGGGCACCAGCTGGGCGATCAAGTGGGTGAAGGGGTCCTCCTCACGGAAGCGCTCCTGCTCGTCGAGGACCATCAGCTCGGCCACCTCCGGGCGCAGCTCGTGCCCGGTGTGGATGGCCGTGGCCACCACGGGGGAATCCCAGGTGCCGAGGAAGTCGAACGGGGCAACAGTCGTGTCCATGCCCCTCACGCTGCCATGACGCGACTCCTACTGGGGACTTTGCGCGCCCACAGCGAACACGCCGTGGGCGAACACCGTAGTAGCCCCCCGTGCGCCAGCACTGCAGAAGACCCCCGTGCGCCAGCACTGCAGAGGGCCCCTGTGCGCCAGCACTGCAGAAGACCCCCGTGCGCCAGCACTGCAGAGGGCCCCTGTGCTTCTGCTTTGGATGGGGCGTTGCGGTGCGTCGCCGGGCGCTGGCAGTGCCAGAATCTGAACAGTTGTCCAAGGCCCCGCCCCTCGGGCCAGAGAAGGTAGCCCCCGTGTCTTCTGCTGTGGATCAGGAGATGTCGCATTCCCCGCGCGACGATCTCCGCCCGCGCCGCGCCGTGTCCGCGGGCCTGCGCGCCCTCGGCCTGCTCAGCTGGCTGTGCTCCGTGCTGTTCGGCGTCATGCCGCTGTACGGCCAGCCCAGCCTGTCCGGGCGCGCCCCGCACCTGGGATTCACCCTGCTGGCGGCCTACTTCGCCCTGTCCCTGGTCTGCCTGCTGCGCCCCGTCGGGCCCCGGATGCTGGCCGCCACGAGCCTGCCCCTGGTGACGGCCGTGGCTCTGATGAACTACTGGCGTTTCGGCCTGGACCCCATCGCCCTGTGGACGCCCGGTTCCTGGGCGATTCCCCTGCTGGTGGCTGCCATCGCCAACCTCCCACGCAATCTGTACCGCATGGGCGCCCTGGCCGTGGTCATCCTGCTGGCCGTCTGCGAGGCCATCGCCAGTTGGTTGAGCTGGCTGCCGGTCAGCGCCTTCCAGATCGCTCCCGTGGTGCTGATGTGGCCGCCGCTGTTGAGCGTGGTCCTGATCGGCGAGGGGCTGATGGGCCTGGTCTGGGACCAGGAGCGCACCTCCGCTGCCCAGCAGCACGCCCGCGCCCAGTTGGCCGATGAGCAGGCCGAGGCACGAGCTCGGGCCGAAGCGGGCCGCCTGCTGCACGACCACGTGCTGCACGCGCTGCACGCCCTGAACACCCCCGGCAGCACCATCAGCGCGGAGATGGTTCGCGCGGAGTGTTCCACCGCCGTCGAGGCGATGACCGCTCCAACGCGAGAGGGCGAGACCACCCGGGTGGAGCAATTGCTCAGCCGTGATCCGGCCCTGGTGCAGTCCGGTGCACAACTGGTCGGCCGCAGTGAACCCGTCCCCACGCACGTGGCCGAGGCACTGCAGGCTGCCGCCCATGAGGCGCTGCGCAATGTCTCCCGCCACGCGCAGGCGGAGCACTGCCAGGTGGTGGTGGCCCAGCTGGGTCGCCAGTGCACCGTGAGCATCATCGACGACGGCCAGGGGTTCGACCCCCACAACCTCCCTGACGGCCGACTGGGCGTGCGCCGCTCCGTGCTGGAGCGCCTCGATGACATCGGGGGTCAGGCCGATGTCCGCTCCACCCCAGGCCAGGGCACTTCCGTCGTGTTGCGCTGGCCACGCAATGCGCAGACACGCAATCCGGGCATCCTGGAGGAGCCGAGCGACAAGGTGCGTACGGCACTGGCAACGGCTGCGCTGCCCGGCCTGCTCGCCGGTCTCCTGATGTCGGTCGTGATGGCTCCGCACACCAGTTCGCCGGGGCTGGCCCTGCTGGCCGGCGCCACGCTGGCCGGGCTTGGCTTCTTCCATGCAGCCCGACTGCGCGAGCGCGCCCTGGAGCCGGTGCGCGCCGCCGTCGTGATGCTCGCGACGCTCGGAGTCTGGGGGCTGAACATCGCCGTCGTCCCCAGCGATCCGGCCACCGTGCACCAGCTGTGGGTGCTGTGGCTCGGCACCACCGTGGTACAGCTCGTCGCGCTGTCCGGCAGCCTGCGTCGTGGACTCCTGGTCTCGGCAATCTGGAGCGCCGCCGTCTTCGTCAGCATGCAGCTGCGCTTTGACCTGATGGCCCACTGGGTGGCGCTGGGCACCACGTTGATGGCCGTGCTGTGGCAATTGCTCGCGGTGCTGGTGGGCATGGCGGTTGCCCGCCGGATCACCTCGCACGAGCACGACGCTGCAGCGGACACCACCCATGTGCGCGCCGCCACCGCACATCTGCAGGTGGACAACCGGATGGACCACTTCTGGTCCCACCGCGTCACCACTGAGGCGCTCCCCCTGCTGCGGGACCTGGCCGAGGGCATCGCCCACCCGGATGATCCGATGGTGCGCCAGAAGGCTCTTCGGCTGGAGGTGGCCCTGCGCGACGAGTTGCGCCTGGGCCCCAGCCACGGCCCGCTGCTGGAACTGTTGGGGCTGCGGCGGCGCCAGGGCTGGGCGATTCAGGTGGCCCTGTCCGGCGACGACAGCGAGGCCGGCCTGATGGGCGTCATGGCCCTGCTCGAGCTGCTCGGCCCGCCGCACCGGGATGGCCAGATGATCACGCTGAGCACCCGTGGCACCACGGGGAGTGCCGTTGTGCTGGAGGCCACCCAGTCGCAGTGGATCGGGTGGCGTGAGACCACCGCGGTACGTGGCGGTTCCGTGGAAATCGACCCCGATTTCGTGCGGCTCAGCTACCAGACGGCCTCGCAGGAGACCGGCCCGGCCGAGGGGGCGGCGAAGCTACTCGTCGCGTGAGCCCCGCGAGCCCCGCGAGCTCTGGTGAGCCCCGCGAGCCCCGCGAGCTCTGGTCTGCCCCGCGAGCCCCGCGAGCTCTGGTCTGCCCCGCGAGCCCCGCGAGCTCTGGTCTGCCCCGCAGACGAGTGCAAGACTCGAGGCATGACCAGTCACAGCCTGCCCGAGGACCAGCCCACCCAGCTCTTCGTCGACGGGGAGTGGATTGACGGTGCGCGCGGCCAGTTCGACGTCGAGAATCCTGCCACCGGAGAGACCATCGCGAGCGTCGCCGACTGTGACGTGGCCCAGGGCATCGCGGCCCTCGATGCCGCGGTGGCTGCGCAGGCCCAATGGGCCAGCACCCCGGCCCGGGAGCGTGCCGAGCTGCTGCGCCGCGCCTTCGAGGCGGTCACCGAACGCACCGAGGACTTCGCCCGCGTGATGACCCTGGAGATGGGCAAGCCGCTGGCCGAGGCCCGCGGAGAAGTGGCCTATGGCGCGGAATACCTGCGCTGGTTCAGCGAGGAGGCCTCCCGGATCAGCGGCCGCTACAACGCCTCACCGGAAGGTGCGATGCGCCAGCTGGTGGCGCGACGTCCCGTGGGGCCGTGTCTGTTCATCACGCCGTGGAACTTCCCCCTCGCGATGGCCACCCGCAAGATCGCCCCGGCGCTGGCAGCCGGTTGCACCGTGGTGCTGCGGCCGGCCAGCATGACCCCGCTGACCTCCCTGCTGCTCGTCCGGGTCCTGCAGGAATCCGGCCTGCCCAAGGGCGTGGTGAACGTGGTGACCAGCACCCAGCACGACGTCACCGACGCACTGATCGCCGATTCCCGGCTGCGCAAGCTCTCCTTCACCGGATCCACCGGCGTGGGGCAGACGCTGCTGAAGCAGGCGGCCGACCAGGTGCTGCGCACCTCCATGGAGCTGGGTGGCAATGCCCCCTTGGTGGTCTTCGAGGACGCCGATCTCGACGTGGCGCTGGCCGGGGCCCGAGCCGCCAAGCTGCGCAACATCGGGGAGGCCTGCACCGCTGCAAACCGCTTCTTCGTCCACGAGTCGATTGCCGACGAGTTCTCCCGTCGCCTGGCCGAGGACTTCGCCGGCCTGAACGTGGGAGACGGACTGGCCGAGGGCACCGAGGTGGGCCCGATGATCTCCGAGGATGCCCTCGCGGGGCTGGACGAGCTGGTGCAGGAGGCGGTCTCCGCCGGCGCCCGGGTGCTCACCGGCGCGGAACGGATCGACGGGCCCGGTCACTTCTACCGCCCCACCGTCCTCACCGGGGTTGCGTCCGATGCCCCCATCCTGGCCGAGGAGCTCTTCGGTCCAGTGGCGGTGCTCACCACATTCGCCACGGAGCAGGAGGCCCTGGAGCTGGCCAATGCCACCGCGATGGGACTGGCGGGATATGTCTTCACCCAGGACATGGCTCGGGTACTGCGGCTGGTGGAGCAGCTGGAGGTGGGCATGATCGGGGTGAACCAGGGCGTCCTGAGCAGTGCGGCCGCACCCTTCGGCGGGATCAAGCACTCCGGTCTGGGCCGCGAAGGCGGGCGAGAAGGCATCGAGGAATACCTCGAGACGATCTACGTCGCCCTCCCGGATCCCTTCAAGGACCGCTGAGCCGGGCCCGTCGTCATTCCGCCCGGCGAAGAGCCGGGCCCGTCGTCATTCCGCCCGGCGAAGAGCCGGGCCCCTCGTCATTCTGCGGCCGGGGCGGTCTCGTACTTGAACAGGACGGGCTGGAAACGCCCCTCCTCCACCGTGAGGTCCGAAACGGTGAAGATACCGGAGGCATCCTCCACGACGCTGCCCTGCTCGAACTCGACGTCGCTCAGCAGACCAAGTACGCAGGAGTCAGGATGGGCCTGGATGTGCTCCACCTCCTGCGCCGTGAACAGCACCGGCCGTCCGACCGTCTCGGCACCCTTGGCGAAGAGATAGCGCACCAGGTCATCCCGGTAGGCCACCGCACAGAAGGGCCGCTCCTCATTGGTCTCCGCCACCTCCCAGCCGTCGGACTCGAAGGTCTCGAGGATTCGCTCGCGGGCGGCGGTGTTGAGCACCCGACGGCGGGCGTCGTCGTGCTCCCAGCCCACGACCGCCTCCACCGGAGCGGGGTTCTCCTCACCCAGTTCCTCCTGCCAGAACTCCTCCATCTGACTGGCCATCGGCTCGTGGAGCTCCACACCGCCCTTCTGGGGATTCCAGGCGTAGCCGGGAACCTTGTCCAGCAGCACATCGCGCGGAATCGCACGGTCCATGGGCAGGACGGTGTCCCAGTCGATGTCGATGTAGTTGGCGGTGCGCATCGGATCGTCCCAGTGCTCGCCAGCGTAGATCCGGCTGGAGACCAGGCCGCTGCCGCGCACGCTGAACTGGCCGTCCTTGACATAGACGAGGTAGATCCGGTCTCCCGGTTCGATGCCCTGGCGACGACCACCCGACGGCCATGTCTCGCGGACGGGTGCGCCCGCCGCGGTCCGCCGGATGATCTCCTCCTCGTCCTCAGGCGTCCAGAACCACTGGTCTGCATTCATGCGCACCAGGAAGGTCCGTCGATTCCTCTCGCTGGGGCTGTATCGCTCGGCCGCAGTCATCTCGTCCTGCTCCGTGGTGTCGGTGAAGGTGAATCCGGCGGCGGTGGCCTCGACGGGCGTGCCAACCAGGCTGTCCCGGACGGGGTCTCCGCGGTGCAGGAGACGACCCATCAGCGCATGCACGGCCTCGCCATCCTGCTCGACGGACTCGATGCCCTCCAGCTCCGCCACCAGACGAATCGTCCCGTCGTGACTGAACGTGGCGAACTTCTCCTGGGCGGCCTCCTCGGGCAGCAGCCAAGCACCCCGATTGGCATTCCACAGTTGTTCGTCGCTCATCTTGGGGTCGAAGCCGACGAAGGTGCGAGGAATGGGTTGATTCAGGGGTTCAACATCCTGGCGCACGTCGAGATTGATGTTGATGGCCACGAATTGTCCTCCTGCAACTGGGGTCTCGCTCGGCGTCGGCGCCGCGGATGGTCTGGCGGACGAGGTGGGGACCCCGTGCACTGTTTCGGAGAGTACCCCCAGTCACGAGCCCATCGAACGGGGACGGTGACCAGTACGCCAAGAGCAGAAAGCGGAGCTGGCCGACTGTGACAGGGGCCGTGCCAGACGGGGTCACCAGCCCTGCCCAAAGCTCTCGGCCGCTCGCCATGGAGTGGGCCGACGAGGCATCATCGATGCTGGCTCCCCCGAACCTCGAGCACCGCTCCCCCGCTCGAGACCCAGAATCCGGCAGGTACTCACCATCCGCCCGCAGTCCGAAGGAAGCCATGAACACCATGTCCGCCGCCGTCCTCGTCGCCGCAGTCGTCGCCCTGCTCCCCAGTTGCTCGGGCTCCCAGCCAGCGGCGCCCGCCACGCAGAACAGCAGCCCCGCCGAGATGACCGGGGCGCCCGTCCCGGACACCAGTGCGGCTCCGCAGGGCCAGGCTGCCCCCGGGCCGCTCGACCCGAAGGACTGCACGGTCAGCTGGAAGGATGCCGATGTCTCCGACGACGTGCTGGTGCGCAGCGGCAGTTCCTGCGCCCTGACTGCCTTGACCGTCGACGGCAATGTCACTGTCGAGAAGGGTGGCCGCCTGGTCCTGGACAAGGTGGTCGTCAAGGGGAATGTGGAGGGCCGGGGCCACGGTGACCTCAAGATCACCGAAGGACACGTCGAGGGCAATGTGCAGCTCTCCGACGGGGTCAGCGCCGCCATCCAGCGCGTCCGGATCGACGGCAACCTGCAGTCTCAGCGCAACACCGGTTTCCAGGCCTTCATCGGCAACACCATCGACGGGAATCTGGAGTGCAGCGAGAACACCCGCCGGCCCACCGGCGGTGAGAACACCGTGGGTGGCTCGATGGAAGGGCAGTGCGCACCGGCCTGATCCCTGCCACCTGCGGGGTTGCTTTCCATTCCCCGCCCACGGTGGACTCCCGGCGGGGCCGTGAAAGAGTGTGAGGCGCACATCTCCCGTGCACCGAATCCCCCACAGCCAGGAAGCCCCCGGTGTATCGCAGCCCCTCCCCACGCGCCTCGGCGGCACCCCTCACGGGTACGGTCAAGTCCCTGCGCGTGCTGGGGATCGCGGCCCTGCTGCTGATCGGCAGCACGGAAACCCTGCCCTTCATCACAACCCTGCACTCTGAGGCGCCGGCCACGGCGCCGGGGCTGCTCCTGCTCCTGCTCAGCCAGCTGGGCTGCCTCCCGTCGCTGATGCGCCCCCGCCCCACCCGAGTGGTGGCGCCGGCCCTGCTCGCCTTGCAACTGCTGGGCGTGCAGTGGGTGCTGCGGCACTGCGGCGGCTACGACCCGTCATCGCTGTTGATCCCGGGGTACTGGTTCTTTCCCATCGTCATCGTCGCGATGATGACCATGTCTCGGCGCGACTACCTGGGATTCACCCTGTTGGGCTCACTCGCCCTGCTGGTGCAGATGGGCTCAGCCGTGGGGCCATTGGACTGGGTGGCGGCCAGTGACATGGTGTGGATCCTCACTCCTGTGGCGGGGGGGCTCCTCTTCGGCGATGCCCTGCTCAGCGTCGGCGCAGCGCGCGACCGCAGTCTGCACCAGCAGGCACATGCCCAACAGGTGCAGCGGGAACAGGAACTGGAGGCGAGTGCTCGGCGCGAGGCAGCGCGCCTCCTGCACGATCACGTCCTGCACGCCCTCCACGCGTTGGCCCACAGCACCGAGCGCACGCGCCTGCAGACGGTGGAGCTGTGCCGCGAGGCCTACCGACGGATGGGCCCTCAGACCAGTCCTGCCGGCACCACCTCCGTGGAGGAGATCGTGCGGGCCGATCCTGCAGTCCGCCAAGCGGGTGCCGTCATCGTCGGCCAGTCCGCTCCCCTGCCGCAGGGCGTCGCACAGACCATCGCCGACGCAGTGCACGAAGCGCTGAACAATGTCACCAGGCATGCCCGCGCCACCCAGTGCTCCATTGAGGTCTTGCCCCTGCCCGGTGGAGTCCAGGTGGACGTGACCGATGACGGCATCGGCTTCGACCCGGCCCATCTGCCCAACGGCCGCATGGGTGTGGGCCGCTCGATCACCCAGCGCATGACCGATGTGGGCGGTGAGGCCGTGACCACCAGCGCGCCGGGTGAGGGCACCCGGGTCAGCCTGCGGTGGCCCCGGCACGAGGTGGACATTGCGGCCAGCACCTGGAGACTCGCCCCCGAGGGGCGGGCCCGCCGGGCCCTGACCCGCACGGCCTGGCCCGCCCTGGCCACGGGCATTGCCATGACCGCCCTGGCGGGCCCCCGGGTGGACAGACCCGTTGTCGCCATGACCAGCGCGGGCATCGCCTTGGGCATCGGCGTCATGGCGGCACTGCTGCTGCGCCGCCGCCCCCTGGGCCCCGCCGGATTGGCGACCCTGCTGCTCACGGCCACCGCGGCCTGGGTGGTGCAGCTGTGGGTGGTGCCAGAACCGCCCCCGCTGGACTACCTGTTGTGGATGGCCTGGGGTTCGTCGGCACTGGTTCACCTGGTGGTGCTCTCCTCGCGCCCCGCTGTGGGAACCGTGGTGGTGGCACTGTGGACCACCATCCAGGCACTGGGCCTGGTGTGGCGCTACGGGGATCCAATCTGGGTGTGGACCCTCTCGTCGACCATCACCGGGGGTGCGGGCGAGTGCGCCGTGACACTCGCCGTCATCGTCGTCGCCCGCCGAGCCGCTGCGCAGGAGGCGGAGAGCGCCGCCCGGATCGCCCACCTGAGGTCGGTGACGGCGCAGCTGCGGATGTCCAGCCAACTGAGCTGTTTCTGGTCCCAACGGGTCACACAGGAAGCACTGCCGTTGCTGAAGTCCGTCGCCGACGGAGAACTCGATCCGGCGCAGGACCGGGTCCGGGAGCGTGCCATCGCCCTGGACGGCGTGCTGCGCGACGAGTTGCTGCTGGGCCCGGACCAGGCACCCCTGCTCGCGCAGCTGGCCCAGACCCGCTCCAACGGATGGGAGCTGACCTCCACATTGTCCCCGGAGGACAGCCGCGCGGCGCTGGTGGGAGCCAGTCACCTGCTGGCCGTGCTGGGCCCGCCGACGCACCCGGGCCAGCCCGTCACGGTGTCCGCAACCGGCGACGTCTCGCGAGCTGTCATCATCGATGCGGCGACCGAACAGCGTCGCCGTTGGCGGGAGCGACTGGCTGTCCTGGGCGGCACGATCGAGTCAGAACCCGATTTCGTCCGGTTGGATCTGGGGGGCACCGCATGAGCACCGCTGCGCAGGAAGCACCTGCAGAGCGCCTGCCCGCCCGGCGCCTGGTGCCGGGCACCGCCACCAGCGCCCTGCGCCTGATCGGCATCATCGGGGTGGCGGCCTCCTTGGCCATGGGCAGCATCGAGTGGGGCCGCGTCCTGGTGGAGAATTCCCCCGCGGCCGCTCCGGGCGTGGCGATGGTCCTGCTCAGCCAGCTGGTCCCGCTGGGCGCCATGTTCCTGCGTCGGCCGAGCGTCTCCCTGCCCTGGCTGCCGCTCGCCCTGCTGGTGGCAGGCATGGCGCAGACCTCGGTGGTGGCCGATCCTGTGCTCGTCACCCACTGGCTACCGGGTTACTGGGTCCTGGCACCGCTGGCCCTCGCGCTCCTGATGCTCTCCCCACCGGGCTACGTGCTGTTTGCCCTCCTGGAGGGATCGCTGGTGGCGACCGCCATCCTCAGCACAGGCCGTCCCGACGCTCGCCTCCTGATCTCCGACGTCGCGTTCACCGTGCAGCCCGTTGCGGAGATGGTGCTGTTCGGCCACGCGCTGCGCCTCATCTCCGCCGCCCGCGACCGCAGCCTGCGACGGCACGAGGAGGCCGCCCTGCACCGAGCCGACGAGGAACTCGAGTCCTCCAGCCGGGAGGAGGCCAACCGACTGCTGCACGACCACCTCCTGCACGCGCTGCACGCGCTGGGGCGCACCCACCAGCAGGCCAGCCGCTCCCAGCTCGAGGAGGAGTGCCGCGTTGCCCACCGGGCGATGAACCAGCGCGCCCCCGGCGTGGGCCCCACCCACATCGAGACCCTACTCCAGCACGAGGCGACCGCGGGAACCCTGGCGGCGACCGTCACCGGCTCCGGTCCGCCCCTGCCCACCCATGTGGCCAGTGCCCTGGTGGCAGCGGTGCATGCCGCCGCTCCCCGGGTCCAGCGCTCACCGGAACGTCCGGTGACCGTCGTCGTCGGGGAGGACGCCGGCTCCGTCGTCGTGCAGCTCTGCGATGACCAGTGCAGCTTCCGTCCCGCCCACCGCGCCTCGCGGGTCTCTCCGCCCGGGGAGACCGTGCTCGAACTGATGGATGACATCGGCGGAGACGTGGACACCGAGGCGACGCCCAGCGGAGGCGTACGGCTGTCACTGCGGTGGCCCAGTCGGCCCGATGCACAGGCTCGCCGCTGGCGCCGGGGCCCTGACGACCGCGCCCGCGCCGCGCTCACCCGGGCGGCCTGGCCGGGGCTGGTGATCGGCATCTTGATGACCCTGTTGTGGGCGCCCTTCCTGGATCCCGCCTGGCTGGGCCACCTCACGGCGCTGGCCACCCTCTCCGTTGGCGTTGCCGGGGCCGTGGTCCTGGCCCGCCGTCCGCTGCGCTTCGGCGGGATCACCGTGCTGCTGGTGTCCGCCATTGCCGGTTGGGTCGCCAATCTGTGGCTGCTGCCAGACCGCCCGCACACCTTCTACCTCTTCTGGATGGCCTGGGCCGCGAGCGCCCTGGTGCACCTCGTGGTGCTCAGCTCCCGACTCTCCTTCAGCGTCGTGATCCTGCTGGGGTGGGCCACTGTGCTGTGCACCGCGCTGCTGGTCCGATTCCCGCAGGCCAGCCCACTGTGGTTCGCCATCATGCTGATCGTCGGGGTGCTGCGCCCCGGCATGGCAGTGGTGGCGCTGATGGTCACCCACCACGCCGTCGCACAGGACGCGCAAGTGACCGAGCACACCACCCAGGCACGCATCGCGACGGCCCGAATGCAGCACGCCAGCGAGCTGGACCAGTACTGGTCCAGCAAGGTGACGATGGAGGCGATGCCCCTGATCGAGGCCGTCGCCGAGGGTCTCGTTGACCCGACGGACGAGTCGGTTCGGGATCGTGCCCTGGCCATCGAGGCGGCCCTGCGCGACGAATTGGTGCTGGGCCCCCGGGGATCGGAACTCGCGCCGCAGCTCGCCCATGTGCGCTCCCGTGGGTGGACCGTACGGTCCACCCTGACCCCGGACGACTCCGACGAGGCCATTGCACGCGCCTGTCAGTTGCTCGAACTGCTGGGCGAGCCCGTGGAGCCGGGCCAGCTCGCCAATCTGAGCTCCACCGCCACCCGCACGAGTCTGGTGGTCTTCGACGCCTCCCCCGAACAGATGGCGCACTGGGCCGTGGCGGTCAACCAGCTGGAGGGACGCTACGAGGCGGATCCGGACTTCGTGCGGCTCGGCCTGTTCGGCTAGGGCCCCACACCTGGACTTCGCGTCGACAGGCAGCCACCGCGGCAGGTTGCGACCATGGCGAGTTCAGGTGGGATTCAGATTCGGCGGTTGTTTGTCCCCAAAGCGGGGGACACGCCCCTTGTGACGACGGTACGTCAGACTCGCGTCTGGTGTTGGGGCCGTGCACCGGCCAAACACTGCCTCCCACAGCCGGAGCTCGGCTGCAAGGATTGCGATGCGCCGTCCCCCACCCCATGGCGGCGCTCCCGTGACAGAAGGCAGCCCCCGTGCCCCGACCACACCGCCTCACTTCGGCGCGCGACGAGACGCGCCGGGCCGTGCGCGTCCTCGGCCTTGCCGTCTTCGTGATGACGACGCTCGGCACCACCATGCCGATGGCTGTGGACCTGGTCCGTACCCACCCGGCGACGATTCCCGGTCTCGTCACCCTCTGCGGTGCCCAGCTCGCCTGCGCCACGCTGCTCAGCCTGCGTCGGTGCCGCCCTTCTCTGGTCTGGCTGCTGCTGGTGGCCAGCGCGGCAGGTCTGGCCTGGATGCTGCTCACCAGGGCGGGCGCCGACGCCACCCTGTGGGGGGTCGGATACTGGGGCGTCCCGCTGCTGGCCCTGGCCATGGCCAATCTTGATCGCCGCGGGTACTTCACCTTCGCCCTCGCGATGTGCACCGCCTTCTGCGGACTGCTCCTGCTGCTCTCCTGGGAACCGTCCTGGTTGTTCGCCGTGGACCTGGTGTGGACGGCACAACCCATCCTGGAATCCTTGCTCTTCGGCGACGCGCTACTCCTGATCGCCGCCTCCCGTGACCGCACCCTGCGCGCCCAGCGCCGGGCTCGCACAGCAAAGGATCGGGTGGAGCTCGAGGATGCCCGGCGCCGTGAGGCCGCCCGCCTGTTGCACGACCACGTCCTGCACTCGCTGCACGGGTTGGCCCGGATCTGGCCGGAGGCAGACCGGGTGCACGTAGTGGATGATGCCCGGACCGCGTGCCGCGCCATGTCCGAACACACCTCAGCCCACTCCCCGATCCAGCTGGCCGACCACCTGGCGGATCTGGACCTGCCCCGGACCTCCGTCGCGGGGGCCGGGCAGCCAGTGCCCCCCCGGTGTGGCCAATGTCCTGGGCAGGGTGGTCCAGGACATCTGCTCCTCCATCGTGGAACGCACCCCCCTGGCCAGCCCCGGAGTCTGCCTGGAGCAGGAGGGCGGCAGCATCCGCCTCACCATCCGGCCGGGACTGCCCGGGAAGGAGAAGCCAGCAGCGCGGGCAGTGACCGTGCCGGAAGAGCTGCACCGCGAGCTGTTGGCCAGCGGCGCGGCAGTCCAGTCCGGCCACGACGATTCCGGACCCATCACGATGCTGATCTGGCCGCGCCAGGAGGTCAGCGTTCTGGCGCGTGCCTGGCACATCACGCCGAGCGCCCAGACCCGTCAGGCCCTGGTCAACACGGTCTGGCCCGGGCTCCTGACCGCCACCGGAACCGCCCTGCTGGCCGGCCCGCACATGCCCGCACCGCAGCTGCTGATACCCATGGCACTGGTGCTGCTGGCGGCGGGGGCCGCATGTGCCCTCCGGCTGGTGCACCAGCCGCTGCAACAGCCGGTGGCAGTTGCGCTGGTGCTCGCCTCGATGGCGGCGTGGCTGGTCAACGTCGCCGTGGTACCCACCGAGATCACGACGACATACATGTTGTGGTTGGCCTGGGTGGCCTCGCCGATCATCCATCTGGTGGCCCTGGCCTCCCCGCTGCGGATCAGCGCGTGGCTGGCTGGTGGATGGGCCCTGCTGCAGACCGCTGGCCTGTTGTGGCTGGCCCCCGACATCGAGCACTTTGCCCCTTTGGTCAGCATCGTGACCACGGGCGCGGGGGAGGTGGCCATCACCGTGCTGGTGCTCCTGGTGGCGCGCAGTCAGGCGGTGCGCGAGGTGGAGGCGGCCGAGCTGGCGCTGCAACTGGCGGACCGCACGGCGGCGCTGCAGCACGCCTACCAGCTAGACCATCTGTGGTCCAAGCGGGTGACCGACGAAGCGCTGCCGCTGCTGCGCGAGGTGGCCGAGGGACGCATCGATCCGGATGACGAGAATATCCGCATCGCTGCCCGGACGATGGAGGTCTCCCTGCGCGACGAACTCGTGCTGGGGCCCGAACACGAACCCCTGCTCGACCTGATGGCCGGCGCGCGCCGCCGCGGCTGGCAGCTGGATTCCACCCTGGACCGGGATGATCCCGCGGCCTCCCTGACCCTGGCCCACCTGCTCGTCGGCATCCTGGGAGATCCGCACGTGCACGGCCAACCCGTCACGCTGAGCGCGACGGGCAAGGGGGCGTGCCTGGTGATCCTGGGCCCAACCAGCCCCGACCAGCGATCGCAGTGGACGAGCCAGATGGACCGGCTGGGCGGCACCCTTCAGGCTGACGACGACTTCGTGCGGCTGCAACTCAATCCGGCAGCGGGTCCGGCGTGGCCCCGGCCTCGGGTCGGGTCAGTCGTTCCAGTGTGATCACCAGCGATTCGAAGGGCTTGCCCGTCGCCTGCCGCAGTCCCATCTCACAGGTTCGGTTGGCGGACGCGTAGACCTCGGAATCCCCCAGGTCCTGCCTTTCCTGCCGGGTTGCTGACTCGACGAGTTCTGGGTGCAGCAGGCCCCGGTCTCCCGCGGTGCCGCAGCAGGCGGAGGCCATGGGAATGTGGACGCGCTCCGCGAGCGCGCCAGCCAGCCGGGCGAGGTCGTCCGTGATGCCCAGATGTGCCGCCGAGCAGCCGGGGTGCACAGTGATCTGCCCCACTGTGCTCTGGACCTGGAGGTCGGGCAGCAGTTCACTGGCCCAGACCGTCGCATCCAGCACCCGGACCCGGGCGAAACGTTCGGCCAGTTCCCCCGTGAGATGTCTGGGGATCTCCTGGACCACCGCGTGGGTGCAGGAGGTGGCGTCGACCACCACGGGGAGACGACCCTCATCGCTCCAGCGCAACAGGGCCTCGGCCAGCGCCTGCTGGCGCCGGTCCCTCCCCTTGGTGAAGCCCTTGCTGCCCCAGGGCGTCCCGCAGCACTCCCCCTGCACGTCACCGGGGATCCAAACCGGCCGCCCGGCCCGCGCCGAGACCTCGACCAGGGCGTCGGCCAGCCCCAGGGGCTCGTCGACGCCCGGGTCCCGGCCGAAGATCCGGTTGACGCAGGCGGGGAAGTAGACCGCGGCGGCCTGGTCCGGCGCCGTCACGGGCAGTGCGCGCGCCGCACGCGGCATCGGACCGGGCACCGTGGGCAGCAGGTCCTTGCTCACCGCCCTCCTGGCCACACCGGTCAGGGCCTGCAGCGGCGCGGTGCCCACACGCTGTTGCACCCCGTCCGCGACGACGACCGCCGCTCGGGCCACGCGCTGCGCCGGTGACCAGTGCTCACCCACGGCGGTGGCGATTCGCTGCGCGGAGGCGCTCTTCTGCTGGGCGCGCAGTTGCTTCATCACGGCGCCCGTGTCGATGCCATAGGGGCAGGCCTCGGCGCACGAGGAGTCCACGGCGCAGGTGTCGATGGCCTCGTACTGGTACTCCTCCAGCAGGGTGGTGACCAAGGGGGACCGCTCCTCCTGGCGTGCCATCTCCCGCCACAACGCGATCCGTTGACGGGGCGTGGTGGTCACATTGCGGCTGGGACAGACCGGTTCACAGAAGCCGCACTCCACGCATCCGTCGAGCAGCGGGTGGGCCACCGGATCGTGCTTGAAGGACAACAGGTGCACCTGCTCGGTCTGGCTGAGCAGAACGTCCTTGCCCAGCACCTGGCGGGGGTCGGCCAGACGACGCAGACGCCACATCATCTCGGTGATCCGGGGCCCCCATTCCCGTTCCACGAAGGGGGCCATGTTGATGCCGGTGCCGTGTTCGGCCTTGAGCGATCCGCCGTACACGTCCACCACGAGGTGCACGAAATCCTCCATGAAGGCCGCATACCGTTCGCGTCCCTCGTCGGTGTCCAGGTGTGCGGCGAGCGTGAAGTGCATGTTGCCGTAGGCGGCATGGCCCACCACCTGGTCGCTGAAGCCGTGTTGGCGCAGCAGCGCCGCGAGGTCGAGCACGGCGGGACCCAGGTTCTCGATGGGGAAGCCGACGTCCTCGTTGACGTTGACGGCACCTGCGGGCTTGTTGAGGGCGAGATCGGTGGACAACCCACTGCGGATCTTCCAGCTCATCCGCTGAAAGGCGGCACTGGTCTCCATCTGAACCGGCAGCAGCGGACCATGGGCAGCGGCGAGTTTCCGGGTGGCCGCCTCCAGCCGGTCCAACTCCTCTGAATCAGCGGCGCCGAACTCCACGAGCAGCGAGACCGCATTCGGGGGCAGATCGGCCCATGCCTGTGGGGCCTCGGGCATTCTGGCCGCCGCCGTGACCAGACTGGTGGACATCATCATCTCCACGGCCTCCGGCCCGAGCTCGCGCACCTGGGCGACGAAGTCCACGGCCGTGGCCGTGTCGGGCAGGTGCACCCAGCAGATGCCGGAGACGGCGGGCAGCGGCAAGGTGTCGAGCACCACCTCCGCGATGAAGGCCAGGGTGCCCTCAGAGCCCACCAGCAGGCGCTTGAAGATCTCCAGGGGCGTGGTGCCGTCCAGGAAGGCGCGCATGGTGTAGCCCGTGGTGTTGCGGATCGAGTACTTGCGTCGCAGGAGTTGCACCAGCTCCGGTTCAGCCAGGATCTCCTCCCGGATCGCCATCAGTCCTGCGGCCAGCGCGGGCTCCGCAGTGCGGAAGCGCTCCTCCGCACCCGGCTCCTGGGTGTTCACCAGCGTCCCGGAGGCCGTCACGAAGGTCACCTCCCGCAGGGTGGCGTAGGCGCTGCGCTCCAGTCGACACCTCATGCCGGCGGCATTGTTGGCCACGACGCCACCGATGCACGCGGCGCGGGCACTGGCCGGATCGGGACCCAGCCGCCGCCCGTGCCGGGCCAGAACCGTGTTGGCGTGCTCCAGCACCGTGCCGGGGCGGACCCGCAGCTGCTCACCGTCGTTCTCCACCTGCATCCCGCTCCAGTGCTGGCGCACGTCGATCAGCACTCCGTCGCACTGGGACTGGCCGGACAGGCTCGTACCCCCGGCGCGGAAGGTGGCATTGAGTCCGCGGTCCGCGCAGTGGCGCAGGACCGCCGCCACCTGCTCGGCTGTGCGCGGTGCCACCACGGCCCGCGGAGTCCGACGATAGGGGCTGGCGTCCGAGGCATACCTGACCAGGTCGGTGGCCCGGTCCAGCACGCACTCCTGCCCCACCAGGGCGACGAGTTCGGCTCGGAGCGTCGGATCGATGCCGCGGGCGAGGGCGGGATCCATCCGATCGGCTTGCCCCAGGGGCGTCGGGGCGGTCAGCCGACCCGGATCATTCTCGAACAGTGCGCGCACGAACCCTCCTCATCATCGAACG
The DNA here is from genome assembly GCF_052116585.1 of Luteococcus sp. Sow4_B9. Lineage (NCBI taxonomy): Bacteria > Bacillati > Actinomycetota > Actinomycetes > Propionibacteriales > Propionibacteriaceae > Luteococcus > Luteococcus sp. Sow4_B9. The sequence continues at coordinate 28,126 of NZ_JBQKKT010000016.1, forward strand.
ATCCCAGTCAACACCCCCGCACCGACAGTTCTGCCCCTGACCGATCCACGACCACGCTCCGAACCTCTGATGATCTCCGGAATCCCTTGCCCAGAAAGAGATTGATCATTTGACCAAGGGTTATGGTGGTCGCAATAGAAAGCGGTTCGGGGCCGCCTGACCCAGGAGACACCACGCATGACGGCCCGTACCGCCACCACGCCCGCGCAGTTCACGAATCCCTCGGAGCGCGAGGTCCACGACCGCGTCGTGCGCCAGATGGAGGATGACTGCCTGGTGCTGGCCAACTTCCGCGTGAGCGACGAGACCAAGGACCACGAGGCAGACCTGGTGGTCCTCATGCCCCAATCGGGGATCGTCGTCGTGGAGGTCAAGGGCAGCCATGTCTGGCACGACGGGCACAACTGGCGCATTCGACGCAATGAGTGCGACCAGGTGGTGCACCCCGTCAGCCAGGCACGCGACGCTGTCTACGCCCTGCGGCACTACGTCGAATCCGATCCCCGCTGGGGCAGCCGACGCCGGATCCGGTGGGGCCACCATGTGGTCCTGGCCCGCACACCACTGGACGAGGACTTCGCCACCCCCGACTGCCCCGCCTGGCAGGTGACCGGCGCCAACCAGCTCGACGAGCTGGGCGACCGCATCTGGGACACCACCTGGCGGCATCGCAATGACGCCGTCGCGCCAAGCCAGGACGACATCGACCTCGTCGAGGAGATCTTGATGGGGCGCGCCCTCCCCCACCGCGATGCCGGCTTGCTCGCCGCCGACCGCGAGGAGGTGGCTCGTCGACTCACCATGGAACAGACCCAACTGCTGCGCGCCACTCGCCTGCTGAACCGGGTGGAGATCCGCGGCGGCGCCGGTTCGGGCAAGACGCAATTGGCCATCCAGCAGGCCAAGGACCTGGCCACCGGGCGGATCAGCGGTCAGCGCCAGCGCGTCGCGGTGCTGTGCTACTCCTACGGCTTGGCCAGTCTGCTGACCCGCGAGCTCTGTCAGGGGTCGCGGGCCAAGCAGCCGGCCTTCGTGGGCACCTTCGAGCAGCTCGGCCGCGCGTGGGGCATCGAGATGGCCGGCCGCGATGACTCCGACTTCTGGGAACACGAACTCCCACGCCTGATGGCCGAGCGTGCCCGCGAACTACCCACCGAGCAGCGCTTCGACGCGATCATCGTCGACGAGGCCCAGGACTTCGCCGATGACTGGTGGACCCCGCTGCTCACCGCCCTGCGCGACGAGGAGGCCGGCGGCATCTTCGTCTACGCCGACGAACGCCAACGAGTCTTCCCCCGCTTCGGACGCCCCCCGGTGCCACTCGTCCCCCTGGTCCTGGACCACAACCTGCGCAATACCCGGCAGATCGCGGAAACCTTCGCCCCACTGGCCCCGCCGATGCAGTTGCGCGGCGAGGCGGGGCCCGAGGTCAGTTTCGTCGCCTGCGACCCTGAGGATGCCATCAGCACGGCCGACGAGCAGGTGGACGCACTCTTCGACGAGGGCTGGCACGAGAGCGACATCGCACTGCTCACCCTGGGCCGCCGCCACCCCGTCCAGGTGGAACGTCAGGCGGCAGTGGGCTATGACGCCTACTGGGACGAATTCTGGGCGGGCGAGGACGTCTTCTACTCCCACGTGCTCGCCTTCAAGGGCCTGGAGCGACGCGCCGTGGTGCTCTGCGTCAACGAGACCGCAGACCGCGACCGCGCCGCGGAGAAGCTCTACGTCGGGCTCTCCCGCGCCACCGACCGCCTCATCGTCGTGGGCGATCCGGACCAGGTCCGGGCCATCGGCGGCAAGGCCGTTGCCCGCAAACTGGGCCTGCGACCGCACGATTCCTGAGCGGCAGCTGTCGAAGCACCGCGCAAGGCGCGTGACGGCTGGGGGAATGTTTCGCCAGGGGGTAGCGTTGTACAACTGGTCGCACCAACGCGACCTGACCACGCCGCCCCACGGCGATGCGAGGTCATGCGAACGGACAGCCCGAGGTGGAAACCGGGCAGTCCCGACACGGCACCCACCGAGACGGTGCCACCCATACCTTGGGGACAGTCGCGAACCGGGCCCCTCCGGACATCCGCGCATCCCCGCGTCAAAGAACCCGTCCATGCTGCGACGGGTTGCAGGAGGAAGAACCATGAAGACAGTTACCAACCCCGACGAACTGCGCCACACCGCCGCCACCCAGTGGCCGACGATCCGCGCCTACTACCGCGACGACAACCAGGCCCTGGGCCTGATCGCGGACTTCATCCAGCACCCGGAAAGCCCGGCGACCTTCCTGAAGGCCGCCATGATCAACGCTGCGCTGGAGGGCTGAGCCCGTCGCGGCCCCACCGGCCATCACGGGCACCCCAAGGGCATGCAGCAGGGGGCGGACCACAGTGCGGTCCGTCCCCTGCTGCATGCCCTTGTGGAAGCGCGTGACTTGGATCACACTTAGCCTGACTCCAGCCACGACACGAGGACGATGCATGCCCGGAACCCAGCGCCACTCCACCCTTCGATTCCTTGCCGCCCCGATGGAGGGCAATGAGAAGGGCCACGTCGAGGGCGGCACCGTGCTGGCCTGGATCGACAAGGCTGGTTATGCCGAAGCCGTCGCGTGGAGCGGCCGCTACTGCGTCACCGCCTATGTGGGCAACATCCGCTTCAAGCGCCCCGTGCACGTGGGCGAGCTGGTGGAGGTGCAGGCCCGCATCGTGCACACCGGGCGCAGCTCCATGCACATCGTCTGCACCGTGAGCTCGGGCAACCCTCGCACGGGTGAGCTGGACATCACCTGCCAGTGCCTGATGATCTTCGTCGCCACCGATGGCAACGGGAAGTCCGTCGAGGTCCCCACCTTCGAGCCCGAGGACGACTGGGAGCGCGAACAGCAGCAGATCGCCATCCGACGCATCGACGGCCGCAAGGCCATCGAGGAGGACATGGCCAAGCAGGTCTACACGGACCAGACCGAGGCACTGCAGCGCACCCTGCGATTCCTGGCCAAGCCGCAGGACGTCAACTGGGGCGGCAAGGTGCACGGCGGCATCGTGATGGAGTGGATCGACGAGGCAGCCAACCTGGTGGCCGAGACCTGGCACCAGGGCCCCGCGATCACCGTCTTCGCCGGTGGCGTGCGCTTCTACCGCCCCATCCACATCGGCCACCTGGTGGAGGTGGAGGCCCGGCTGATCCACACCGGCCACAGTTCCATGCATGTCAGCGTCCACGTCCGTTCCGGCGACCCCAAGGAGGGTGAGCTGCAGCTCACCACGCACTGCCTGATGGTGCTGGTTGCCCTGGACCACACCGGCATGCACAAGAAGCACGTCCGCTCCTGGAATCCCACCCTGCTGGAGGACCTGGCCCTGCAGGAGCACGCGAAGCGTCTGATCGACATCCGCGAGGGACTGGCCCGCACCGCTCCGCCCCAGGTGCCGCACTGGCGCAACGAGTGAGGCCTTGACCGGCGTGCCGGGGCGGGATTGACTGGCTGCACCCGCCGGTCCCGCCCGGGGATCTGCTTCGCACCGGAGTCGTCGTCATGCCCTTCGAGATCACCCGTCGTGGAGCCCTGCAGCTGGGCTGTCTGTCCGTCGCGGCCGTCGCCGCCAGCGGATGCGGCCAGTCCGGCCCTGAGGTGAGCATTCCCGTCAGTCAGGTGCCCGTGGGCGGCGGTGTGATCCTGCCTGACGCCAACTTCGTCGTCACCCAGCCCGAGGCCGGCACCTTCAAGGCCTTCGACAAGAAGTGCACCCACGCCGGGTGCGTCGTCAGCCAGCTCGACGAGCGGGGCATCGTCTGCGTCTGTCACAACTCGATCTTCTCCGCCTCTGACGGCAGCGTGCAGTCAGGCCCGGCCGAGCAGCCGCTGGGCCGGGCGAAGGTCAAGGTCGACGGGGACCAGCTGCACATCTCGGCCTGAGAGACGATCCGGGCAATTCATCACGTCCCCGCGATGATGGCCCGATGGCCGCCGAAGACCCCGCGCTGCTCAACCTGGACCCCCTGCAACAGCTTCGGGCCGGACGCATGCCGCTGCGCCTGGCCCAGCTGGTGGTGGGGCTGGTCATCTTCGGCGCCTCGATCGCCATCGTGCTGCGCAGCGGTCTGGGCATGGCTCCGTGGGATGTGCTGCACGTGGGGTTGTCCCACCACCTCCCACTCAGCATCGGATCGGTGTCCATCCTCGTGGGCATGATCGTCCTGCTGTTGTGGATCCCGCTGCGCCAGTGGCCCGGACTGGGCACCGTGCTCAACATCTTCGTGGTGGGGACCGCACTCGACGCGACGTTGGCGCTGCTGCCCGAGTCGCTGGACGGCTGGGGCTGGCGCGTGGCCGCACTGGTGGGCGGGGTGGTGTTGAACGGCGTCGCCGGCGCGATGTACATCGGCAGCCAGCTCGGCCCCGGGCCCCGCGACGGCCTGATGACCTCACTGAGCGAGCTGACCGGCCGGTCCGTCGGCGTGGTGCGCACGGTGATCGAGGTGACGGTGCTGGCCCTGGGCTGGCTGCTCGGCGGTCCGGTGGGGCTGGGAACCTTGGTCTACGCCTTCGGTGTGGGCCCGGTGGTGCAGGTCTTCCTGCCCAGGTTCACGATCCGGTTGACGCGCCCGGCCGCCTGACCTTTGCAGCCATCACGGCAGGCCCCGGTGCGGGGCTGCCGCTCTGTGCACCGCGTGGGATTGGACACCCCCACCGACTCCCGCGTGGGTTCCAGCACCCCGCGTGGGCCACACCCGTCGCGAGGCCCCCAAACCCACGCGCCGCCGCATCGGGGTGACACAACCCACGCGACGGGCCGAACCTCAGCCCGCGAAGTGCTTGGCCAGACGCTCCAGTGTGGCGCGCATGTTGGCCTCGGTGGCGCTGCCGGCCACTCGATTGATCAGGCTGCCGCCGCGGGCAGAGGTGAGGTCATAGCTCTCCTTGACCAGGGTGCTCCCGTCGCCGCGATCCTGGAGCTCGAAGCGCCAGACCTGCCCACCCAGGAGCAGACGCCCATTGCGGATGACCCCGGTCTGCCACGCGATCCGCTCGCCCTCCACGAACTCCACGACACGATTGCCCGTGGCGTAGGGCAGGCCAATCTTCATCCCCATCCTGAACTCTGCCCCGAGAGACAGTCGCTCGGGGCCGGAAACCTGCGACTGCACGGTGCCCCCACCGTCGAAGGTGCGGTGCTGGTCAGGCCGGGCCAGCAGGTCGAAGACCTCCTGAGGGCTGGCTGGGACGACTCGCTGGACGGTGTGGACGAGCGCGGGCATGAATCCTCCTGGTCGGTCGACGACGCCCCGGCCTGATTCATCGGCCGGACACCTCCCAGCCTAGGCGCTGCGCGCACCTCCCAGCCGTGGGATCACCCCGTCGCCCCGGGCGCTTCCATTGACGTGCCACGAAAATGCCCAGAGCGCCGGGCCCTGGCGCGGCGCGCCCGTACTACTACCGAGTCACCCCATCCACCCGTGAATGGCGCTGCTGATCACCTGAGGGAGGGACACTTCCGGGGGTCATCTGGCCCACAGTCCTGCCAGACTCACGTACTGCACTTGTCGGCGCAGGACCCCTGCCCTACTACGAGGAATGACGTGGAGATGAGTCCCTGGGCGAGCGACGCACCGTCGCAGCCCGCGACGCCACGTTGGACGATCGCTGCCTCCGAAGGGCTGCGCACCCTGGTGCTGCTGGCCATGCCATTCCAGCTCGTCTTCTCCATCGGCCCCCTCCTGGCGCAGATCGGGAGCCTGCCCTGGACCGCACGCGCAGGCGTGGTGGTCCTGCTGGTCTCCCAGTGCGTCATGTTGACCGTGGTGCTGCATCGTCGGCACGGGCTGACCAGCTGGTTCCTGCAGGCCACCACCTTGGGCGCCGCTCATCTCCTGCTGACCACCGGCCGCATGGTGATGGTGCCCGGAGACGTGTGGGGACCGGGGTACTGGGCGGCACCCCTGGTGGTCTCCACCATGCTGGTGGAGCGCCGTCAGCTGCGCAGGCGCCTCCTGTTCGCGCTGGTCGCGGGGCTGGCATCCGTCGAGATCCTGGGTTTCCTGCTGTGGTGGCAGATGTCGCCCGCTCGCCTTGCCGACGAGATCTTCGTCGTCTACCCCATCGTCATCCTGCTGTCCTTCTCGCTGGGACTGATCAGCATGGCCGAGGAGCACGACGCCACGGCGGCGCGAACAGAGAAGGCCCGCAGCACCCAGCGCCACCAGCAGGCGGAGACCGAGGCCCGCCGTGAGGCTGAGCGGCTGCTGCACGACCATGTGCTCCATGCGCTGCACGCCATCGCGGCGGAGCGTTCGCATGTGAGCGCCCAGGACGCCAGCCAGGAGTGCCGCGACGCGATCCGGATCCTCGACAGCCCCAAGCAGGGTCTGGTGGCGCTGCGCACGCTGCTGGCCGAGGATCCGGTCACCCAGCGGGTTCGCGCAGTTCTGGTGGGCGACGGCGAGCCACTTCCGCGAGCGGTGGCCACGGCGTTGGCCGCGGCCACTCACGAGGCCCTCGTCAATGTGGAGCGCCACGCTGCCGCCGAGCACTGCACGATCGAGCTGCAGTCCTGGGGCACGGCCGGCTGCCGGGTGTCGATCGTCGACGACGGGCGCGGCTTCGACCCGGACAGCCGCCACAAGCGCCTGGGGCTGCAGTCGTCGGTCATCGAGCACCTGGACGACATCGGCGGACATGCCAGCATCAGCTCCCGGCCGGGCGAGGGCACCCGGATCGATCTGGAGTGGCCCCGTCAGGATGCTCCTCGGCAGGCCCCCACCCCAGCAGATTCCACGTCGCAGGGGCCCACTGCGCAGGAGCCCACCATGGCGCACGTGGGCACCCCATCACAGCTGCCTTCTCCCGCGGCGGATGCACGCACCCGCCGCCTGATGGTGGCCACGGCCATCCCCGCCCTGGTCAGCTGCGGGCTGGTGATGGCCTTGGTGGGCAGCCGTTCGGACGCGCTGAGCACGGTGCTGCCTGCCACGGTGGCCGCGTTGCTGGTGGGCGCCTGGGGCGCGGCCCGACTCCTGCGCGGCCCGTTGTCCCGGTCTGAGACGCTCTTGATCCTGGGTGTGGCCCTGGTTGCCTGGCTGGTCAACCTCGTCCTGGTTCCCTCACCACCCACCGACATCTACGACCTGTGGATGACGTGGGGTGCGACCGGCCTGGTGCAGTTGGCCATGTTCTCCCGTCCACGACGCAATGCGGCCATGATCGGCGTCGGGTTCACCGCGGTGATCGTCGTGGGAACCGTCCTGCGTTTCGGCATCGTCGACACGGTGACCGTGATGGGCGGCGGCGCCGCGCTCGCGATCGTCGTCGTGCTGGCGGGACACCATGCCCTGGCGTGGGCCTGCCAGCTGGCCACAGACATGGCGCAGCAGATGCATGCCCGGCAGGCGACGCAGGATGCCACGGCCAGGATGCACCAGAGTGACCGGGTGGAGCAGTTCTGGTCTCAGCGCGTCACACAGGACGTGCTGCCGTTGATCCGCTCGGTTGCGGAGGACATCGCCTGCCCCGCCGACGACGAGGTGCGCGAGGCCGCCCGCACGCTGGAGTCCTGGGTGCGCGACGAGTTGGTGCTGGGCCCCGACCACCAGGGCCTCGGCGAGCGGATCGCGGAGTTGCGGCAGAACGGATGGCAGGTGCGGTCCTCTCTCACCGCCGAGGACCCTCCCCCGCTCAGGCGGGCCGCGGCAGAGATTGCCGCGCTGCTGGGCGCACCAGCCACCCCGGAGCAGGTGGTGACCTTCAGCGCCATCGGCCAGGAGGCCTCGGTCGTCGTCCTCGACGCCTCTGATGGGCAGCAGGCGTCGTGGAGCCGTAGAGTGCAGTCACTGGGTGGAAGAATGGACTCTGACCCTGACTTCGTGAGAATGGCGGTGACCGCAGGATGAACGAACCGTTGCGCCTGGCAGCACTGGACGACCACCCCGTGGTCCTGGCCGGCCTGCAGGCAATCGAGCAGGCCAGCGCAGGCGGACTGAAGATCGTCCACTCCGTGACCGACCCCGATGAGCTCTACCGTCTGGTGGCGGATCAGCCCGTCGACGTCGCCCTGGTGGACCTGCAGCTCAAGGACGGCCTCAAGGGACCGGAGGTGGTCGAACGCCTGGACGAGATGGGCGTGCCCAGCGTCGTCTACACCGCTGAACTGCGGCCCCTGCCGATCCGGCGCGCCATGGCCGCGGGCGCCCTTGGCCTGGCTTTGAAGAATGACCCGCTCGATGGTCTGATCCGCACCATCGAGGGTGCGGCCGCGCGCGAGTTCGCGGTCAGCAGCCAGCTTGCCGACGTGCTGATCAAGGACCCGAGCCTCACCCCGCGCCTGGCGCCGCGTGAGATCGAGGCGCTGGAACTCCTGCACCAGGGGATTCCCCGCAAGTCCGTGGGGCGGCTGATGAATCCTCCCGCCTCGGAGTCCACCGTCGACACCTATCTGCGTCGCGTCTCCAGCAAGTATCGACAGCTCGGCCGTACCGTCAATGGCGTGCCCGATGCGCTCAGCCACGCCGAGCGTGACGGCTACTTCGAGAGCTGACCGGGGCGACAGTGCCCAGCCGCAGGAATGCCTGCCACCTTCGGTGGCGGGCTTTTCCTGGTTGTGGGCTTTCTGGTTTCGGGGAGCGATTGCCGCTGCCCCGTCCGCACCTGACGAGACTCGTCCGCACATGAAGAGACCGACACGGTGGGCAGTGTGCAAGGAGCCTCCCCCGAGATCCCTGACGCGTGCGGTGCGGGTGGTGGCAGGCCACCGTGAACTCCCCCGAGTTCGCCGCAACGCACGGTGCACACCGTTGAACCCGGGCACCACATGAACTTGGTCTCGTCATGGACGCCCTTCGCGCCCATGGCCTCCCCCGAGGTTGACCAGCCCACATGCCACCCGATGTTCCCACCGCGTCGGCTGACATTGACGTTACCTTCCATCACGAGCGGTGGACATGTCCCCTGATCCGGTGACACGCAAGGGATTCTGGCTGATCTTCAGAGAACTGCCCGGTTCCGCAGACACGCTTCTGACCGCCTGACGAGCTCATCGACCGCGCCATCCGATCCCATTCGGGACAGAGCGGTCAACACTCGACGCCGCGGCCAGACGAGCGCACCGGATAGCTGCTCCCACCAACCGGCTGGCCCCACCGGTTACCGTGGGACCATGGGCTCCGACGACAGCTTTGAACTCACCGACGAACAGCTGGACTTCCTGAACGAGTCTTTCGACCTGGCCCGACAGGGCAGTGAAGCTCGCCTTCTAGCCATCATCGATGCCGGAATCCCGGTGAACCTGACCGACCACAAGGGAGACACCCTGCTGGCCCTGGCCGCCTACAACGCCCATTCCGGCCTGGTCCAGGGACTTCTGGACCGGGGCGCTGACCCGAACCGGGTGAACGAACGCGGGCAGTCGGCCTTGGCCTGTGCGCTGTTCGTCCAGGATCACGATTCGGTGCGCGCCCTGTTGCATGCGGGAGCCGATCCGATGGCCGGCGCGATGGACGCCTGGCAGATCGTCGACTTCTTCTCGCTCGACGCGATGCGGGACCTGCTGCCGCCGCAGCACCAGCCGGAAGGTCCTGCGGCACCGGCCCCCACCCCACAGGGGGCCCCTGGACGCTAGGCCTCCCGGCGCTGCGGTCCACCCATCGGCCGGTCGTGCTCGCCGTCGGGCCCGACCAGCGCCCACCCCACCAGGCGCGTGGCGAGTGCGCCGAGCGCAGCATCCTTCCTGACAAGAAGGTTCCGGTTGCCCAAGCCGAGCATCTCCCGAGCCCAGCCGGGCAGCAGCGCCCGCCCGCCCGCAATCACCATGCGATAGCCGGGCCTGGCGACGGCAGGCAGCGGCGCACGGTGGGTGAGGAAGTCGACCACCTCGAGCGCGTCGGGAGTGCACGCCAGTTCGGGGCGGTAGGCCAGCAACTGGTCCTCGAGCTGCCGCACGGTCGTCGGCAGCCCCGTCGCACCCAACCGCTGGCCGCCGAGCGCAGCCTGACGGACGTACTCGTCGGCCCGTTCGGCATCCAGAGGCGTGTCGGCCCAGCGCTGGTATGCGGTCAGGAAACTCCAGGTCTCGGCGACGTGGACCCACCGGAGCAGATGCGGATCGTCGGCGCGATAGGGCTTTCCGAAGTCGTCCACGCCCGTGATCCGGTCGTGGACGGCCCGCACGACGGCGAACTGGCGCTCGACATCCTCACGCGGCGCATAGGTGGTCACCGCGATGTGGTTGCTGATCCGCTGCAAGCGACCCCACGGATCAGATCGGTAGTTGTCGTGCTGCGCCACCGCGGCCATGGGTCCGGGGTGCAAGGACTGCAGGAAGAGCGCGCACACGCCGCCGGCATACATGGCGGGATGCTGGTTCACTTCCCAGATGGCGTCCTGCGGGTTGAATTCGCGCTGCCCTGGAGCGCCCCAGATGCGCCAGGCTCTCTCCTCAGCGTCGGGCCCCGCCACCCGGGCGCGCAGGAAGGCGGCCAGGGCACTGCGAGCCTGTTCACCGGGACGTGGCATGACTGGCTTCCTCTCCGGCGGGCGAGCCCCGCGCACCACTCCACTGTGACAGGTCGAGCCCTGAGGGTGATCCCCTGCCTCAAGTCGCCAGGGTCAGAAGTCGCCAGGGTCAGAAGTCGTCGGGGTCAGAAGACACCGATTCCATGGGGACACAGCAATGGGGACGTGGCCTGGACCACGTCCCCTCGGTGCTGCTGTCGTGCACCGTTCACCCGACCTTGCGGCCAGGTGCCCCAGGTGCCGGTTGGCGCAGGGGTGACTCGCGTCCACAAACCGGCTGCTGTCCGGGAGGTGGTCCCATGGGTGCCCGGGGTCGCAACTCCACCGGCCATGTGGCCCACCCCGAACAACGGCAGGAATGCCGCACCGCGCCATCCGCACGATTGCTGCCCAGATGTCGACGAGCCGGGACGACGGGGGGATACGCTCCATCATCGCGGTTCGATCCCCCACCGAAGGTTTTGCGTGCCTCCGGGGCTTCAGCCCCCCAGGGCCTCGCCATCGTCCTGCAGGAACAAGTACAGCACCTCGATTTCCTTGAATGCTTGACATCGCGCTTTCCCTCAGCTCTCGGTCAGGTGACCAGACTGGTTGCCCCCTCGCACTTACCACCAGGTCATCTAGACTTCCGCAGGATCAGTCGTCGCTGGACTGGCGCCACACCCGCCGGCCGCCCAGTAGCCCAGGAGTCCCATGGCAGAGCGCCAGCCGTCCACCACCGCGCGTCGCGCCCGAGCCGCCGTGGCCACGCTGTTCTGGCTGAACGGCGCGACGATGGCGTCGATGGTGCCCCGCTATCCCTTGATCCGCGACAACCTTGACCTCACCAACACCTTCTTCGGTCTGGCAATCGCACTTGGACCACTGGGCGGGCTGGTCGCGGGACTGTTCACCTCGAAGGTGATGCGTGCCAGCACCACCGCCCGAGTGGCCACGTGGGCCCAGGTGGCACAGATCCTGATGTTCTGCCTGGTCCTGAACTCCCCCACTGCGCTGGCCTTCGCCACCTTCATCGTGCTGATGAGTGCCACCGACGTGTACACCGACATCGCGATGAATGCGCACGGCATGCGAGTGCAGGGGCTCTACGGGCGCTCCATCAACAACAGCTTCCACGCCTGGTGGAGTCTGGGCGCAGTCAGCGGCGGGCTGTTGGGATCCTGGTTCGCGGGCATCCACCTCTCACTGCCCCTGCACGCCCTGACAGCCGGATCGATCATGCTGGCCATCAACCTGGCGCTTCGCCCCTTCCTGCTCAAGGGGCCGGACCCCGAGGTCGTCGAGGATGCCCCCACCGGGAAGGTTCGCATCCCACGCCCGATCATGGGCCACCTGGTGGCGTTGGGCCTGGTTGGCGCCTTTGCTGCCAGCATCGAGGATGCCGGCTTCACCTGGAGTGCCCTGTACCTGCGCGACTCGCTCTCCGCCGGCCCCGGCACCGCGGGCATGGGCATCGTCTGTCTGGTTGGCGCCCAGACCGTCGGGCGCTTCACCGGCGACCGACTGGTCGACGCCCTGGGCGACCGTGGGGCGGCCCGGTTGGGCTGCGGCGTCGCCACGGTGGGCATGGCCCTGGCCCTGGCCTTCCCGTCGATTCCCTTGACCCTGCTGGGCTTCGCGTGCGCCGGGTGGGGCGTGGCCACCGTGGTGCCCGCCGTCTACTACACGGCCCACCACATGCCGGGACTGCCCGCCGGTTCTGGGCTCAGCATCGTCAACTGGCTCCTGCGTCTGGCCTTCTTCGTCGGTCCCCCGCTGGTGGGCCGGATCTCCGACGCGGTCAGCTTCCGGGCGGCCCTGTGCGTGATGCCGCTGGCCACCGCCATGGTCGTGCTGCTCTCCGGCTCGCTGGCCAACCGTCGAGAGGTCTGAGGGCAGCCGATTCCAGGCAGGGCTGGAAAGCGGGTGCTTCGGCGGTCACCAGTAGGGCGCAACGGCGTTGTATGACGTTCACCACATGGTCCCCTGTGGTTCATGAGACCGACTTTGGAGGGGCACATGAATACTGAACACTCCTAGGGAGATCTTCAGGAGGAGACCCGATGAGCGTTCTGACATCCCCCCACATCACCGCTTGGTTCAACCCGGCGTCGGCGGCCCCCCGGTCCACCTTCGACCTGTCCCTGCAGGGACACACCGTGGTTGCCACGCTCAAGAACCGCGACGGCAAGGACCTGACCGTCCACGCCCGCTCGTTCACCTTGGGGGACACACCAGCCCAACACGTGGTGCCCGCTGCTCGGGAGATCACGGCGGCCTGGCAGGCCACCCCGGGCTATGACCTCTCCCTGCATGCTGAGCACGGGACCTACCGGCAGATCGAGGGCCGCGTGGGCGAGCCGCAGGTGGAGGCGCGCCTTCGGTGCAAGGACGACCAGATCAGCGTCTGGCTCTTCAACCCCCATCGTGAGTCGATGCATCTGGAGGTGACCGAGGCCGGCCGGACGCGCACCGTGAAGTTGCGCGGCTTCGGCCGTCGTCGCATCACCCTGGCAACCAGCGGCGGTGCCTACGAAGTCCTCCTCGCCGTGCGGGGAACCCACTCTCGCCAGGTGCTCGCGGGGCACCTCTGAGCCGTCCCGTCGCCTGAATCGTCGCAGTCCCACCTGCGCCGTGAGTCCACCTTCTTCGGGGCGTCCGTCACCAGACGGGCGCCCCGAAGTCCCGTTCGGGAGCGCCGGTGACTCGATCAGGCCAGACCGAAGAACTGCTGGATCCCGTTGAAGATCATCTGGGTGCTGATCAGCACCAGGATCATGCCCATCAGCCGCTCGACCGCCACCAGAACGCGCTCACCGAGGATGCGCTCCAGATAACCGGACAGGAAGAGGATCCCGGCCGAAGCTGCCCAAGCCGCCAGCACCGCCCCCAGCCAGGTCATCCAGCGGCTGGGTTCCTGGCTCATCAGCAGGATCTCCACCGCCAACAGGGATGGCCCCGCCGTGTAGGGCACGGCCAGCGGCACGATGAAGGGTTCGTCGTGCACGCCGGACTCCTCCAGCGGTGTCTCGGGCGACGGGAAGATCATGCGAACGGCGATCAGCATCAGGATGATGCCACCGGCAGCCGTCAGGGCCTCCGAGGAGACCTGCAGCGTGTTCAACAGGCCCCGGCCCGCAAAGAGGAAGACCACCATGATCAGCAGCGCGATCAAGAGCTCCCGGGCGATCACCCACTGTCGGCGGCTGGGCGCCACCTTCTTCAGGGCGGTCATGAACATCGGCACATTGCCAATGGGGTCCATGACGAGGAAGAGCAGGGTGGTTGCCTGCAACCAGCTCATCCCTCACCCTCCACAAAATATTGTCCAGAACGCGGCCACGTGAAGGATATTCCACGTCGAACAGCCGATCAATTCGCCAAAAGACCAGCCACCCGACCACAACCCGCCGCATTCGACACACCCGACACCATCGCTGCGGGGCGCTTCAACAGGAAGAAATCAGCTGCGCGATGACGTGCCAACCCCTGCGGCATGCCACCATGCGAGGGTGGAAGGTTTCGGGGATGCGCTGCGTCGGCAGCGGCAGGCACATGGCATGCGCCAGAAGGATCTGGTCGATGCACTGGACCACGTCATTGCCCGCTCGACGTTGGCCAATGTTGAGGTTGGCCGCGAGAAGCCGTCGAATCGACTGTGGAGTGCCATTGCCACCCACCTACCGGACTGGGTGGAGCCCCTGCGCCCGTGGTACGACGCCGCGCACAAGCTGAACCAGGATCCCCCCTTCGAGCTCAGCGGCCCGTACGAGATCCTCAATGCCACCTACGCCTACACCTTTCGGGACCACCGTGCCCCAGAGGAGATCGTGCAGGTGCGGCGGATTCGTGCGCTCACCGACGGCAACGACGGCTACGGCCTGCAGCTGAGCAACAACTCGGGCAGCTTCGACCTGGACACCGAATCCCTCTGGGGAGGCTGGATCGAGCGGCACAGTCGCCGGGTGGAGGACGGGGAGAACATGCACCTGACCCGCTTCCACTTCGATCGCACGCTGCGTCGCGGTCAGGTGCACGAGTTCGCCACCCGCGCATGGGTCAGCCATGACGAGCCTGCCTCCACCGTCACGGTGATGTTCACCCGTCCGACGGGCCAGGTCAGCGTCACCCTCAACTTCCTGGGCCCCCGTCCGACGCAGGTATGGTCCTTTGGCCCCCTGCTCGACGGACAGGACGAGCCGCCACCCGGTCCACCCGAACGAATGCTCACGGCGACGCCCAACGGGTCCTATGCCATCCGGCTGGATGGCCCCCAGCTCGCACGTCGGTACGGGATTGCGTGGCAATGGTGATCTCACGCCGGGAGCTCTTCCGTGCTGGAGCGGCCACCGCAGCCGTGACGACGGCGGCTGCCCTGCAGGGCTGCCGTAGCGGAAACCAACCCATTCCCAACCCCCCGTCGAACTCCGCATCGGCACGCGCCACCAGGGCACCCGGGGCCGTGGAGATGTGGCTCGACGAGAGCCGCTGGCCAGCGGGCTGGACGGACGAGCTCACCACGGCTGTCCGCCAGCGCGGGACGCGGCTGGACCTGAACCCCACGGCGCAGCTCGCGGCCTCCCTGCAGACCCGGATGGGGACGCCGGATGCGCCTGATCTGGTGCTGGACGGCGGGGTCGACATGCTCGGTGCCGGGCAATATGCCAGCGGGTTGGGGGACCTGACAGCCGTCACCACTGCCGCGATGTCCGATGCCGAGGGCACGCCACTGCGCAGCCTCCTGCGCCCCGGCACGCTGGAGGCGGGAATCTCCGGCAAGCATCTGGTCCGACTGCCCTGGGTCCATGTGGTTCACGGACTCTGGTTCTCCAGGTCTCTCTTCGACGATCAGGGGTGGGCCCCACCCCAGACCTGGGAGGACCTGCTGACGCTCGGCGAGCAGGCCAGCACCCAGAAGATGCATCTGTTCTGCTGGGCCCGTGAGACGGCCACCAGCTTTCTGGGGCTCACTCTGGCCTCGGCCATCAAGCAGGGCGGCCATGAGGTGCGTCGCGCCCTGGACGGGCTGGAGCCCCGGGCATGGAGTCATCCCGCCATCCGGTCGGCCGTCGAGCAGATGCACACCGCCGTCAAGGCAGGTTTCGTCCGCCCCGGGGGCTCGCGACGCTCGTGGCAGCAGATCCTGCCGATGTGGGCCGAGGACGGCAAGGTGCTCATGGTGCCGGCCGGTTCCTGGATCATCAGCCAAGCCCAGGTGGGTGCTGAATTCGGTCTCGACGTGGTCCCCGACCCGGCCGTGGACCACGATGCCGCGCTGCCACCGACGGCTTTGCACGCGGGCCCCGCGATGTCCTTCATGGCGCCCAAGCCCTCCGGAGGGGGCCAGGGCCGGGCCACCGCAGTGGTGCAGGAGGCCTTCAGCGCCGCCGTCGCGGGTTCCTTCAGCAGCGCCAACCAGGTGCTGATGACGCGGGCCGATGTCACGCCCGAGACGCCGGGACCGGTACTGCAACGCCAGCTGGACCTGGTGGAGGCCGCCGGCAAGGAGGCCTTCCACTGGCAGTTCATCGAGCAGGCCGGCGCTACCCATGACCACCAGGTGCTGTGGAACAGCTTCCTCGAGGGGCAGCTGGACACCGAGACCCTGCTGGCCGAGTCCCAGCGGATCAGCGACTTGTTGGCCGCCGACCCCCGCGTGCAGCGCACGAAGGTCCTGTGAGGCCCGCTCGGCACCCGAGTCCCGGAATCATGCCCCCACCCCTCCCATTTCTGCTTGTCACCACGTAGAATGGGGCTGAGGGCGATGCCCCGGGCTCGCCCCACCGCAAGGCGCAAAGGAGCGAGCCATGAGCACCATCAACTCTGCCGGTCGAGTCGTCGTGGGCACCGATGGATCCGAACAGTCCGCCATCGCCACCGAGTGGGCAGCGCGTCGGGCACAGGATCTCGGTGTCGGGCTCACCCTGGTTCTGGCCCTGCCGCCCCTGCAGGTTCCCTCTCGCGGTTCCCTGATGCAGATGCTGCGGGACTCTGCGACGGACTTCACCGGCAAGGTCATCGCATCGGCCCGCCACCGTCTGGCGGAGGCCGCCGAGAAGGTGCGCACCGATCATCCGGACCTCGACGTCGAGGCCGTCCTGCTGGAGGATTCCGAGCCGGCTCTGGCACTCGTCCAGGCGACGCGGGACGCCGCCGTCGTGGTGACCGGGACCCGAGGACTGGGCGCCGTGAAGGCGATGGCGCTCGGCTCGGTCTCGCGGCACCTCATCTCCCACGCACGGGGGCCCGTCGTCGTGGTGCCGGAGACCGGCATCGCGAGGGAGTCCCACGCAGTCGGCACCGTGGCCGTGGGCGTGGACGACGCCTCCCATTCCAGCCCCACCCTGCACGCGGCCATCGCCGAGGCTCGGCGTACCGGCGGCAAGCTCTTGGTGGTGCACTCCTGGGAGTACAACCCGGTCACCGTCGACGGCATGCCGGCCATGGACCAGGAACTCTTCGTGCAGGTCCAGCAGACCCATGCGAAGGAACTGGAGGACATGGTGCGGGAGCAGATGGACGGCGGCCCGGATGTCGAGGTGGAGGTGCGAGTCAGTCTGGGCCACGCGGGAGAGGTGCTGGTGAACAGTTCCCACGAGGCTGAACTGCTCGTGGTCGGCTCGCGCGGACGCAGCGGCCTGTCCGGAGTGCTGTTGGGTTCCACCGCCGCCCATGTGGTGCGCACCTCCATCTGCCCGGTGCTGGTGGTCCCGTCGGCAGCGTGATCCGACGGGTGGCGGCTGCTCGTCAGTGAGGGCTGACGAGCAGCCTGCGGTCAGCGTCGCCGGGTGCCGAAGACCGAGCGCACGATCTCGCGTCCTGCAGACCGGGCGAACTGCTTGAAGACGCTGGAGCCCACCACCTGCTCCACCACGCTCTTCTCCTCCTTCGTGCGGGCGCGCGGAGCGGTGGCCCGCTCGTGCTCACGGATCTCCTTCTCCAGCCGGGCCTCCTCCTTGGCGCGCTCCTTCTCCCTCTCCTCGGCTTCCAGGGCGTCGGCCGTGGCCTGCAGCTTGGCCGTCAGCACCTCGTGGGCCGATTCGCGGTTGATCTCGGCGCCATACTTCGTCTGCAGCGGGCTGGCCTGCACCAAGGAGTCCAGCTGGGCCTGGGGCGCGGGGGCCATCAACGACTGCGGGGCACGCATCCGGGTCCAGGCCACCGGTGTCGGGGCACCGTCGGGATCCATCACGGTGACGATGGCCTCACCGATGCCCAACTGCTGAAGTGCCTCCGCCAGGTCATAGTGACTGCGGGGGAAGGTGGCGACAGTCTGCTTCAGCGCCTTGGCGTCGTTGGGGGTGTGCGCTCGCAGCTGGTGCTGCACCCGGGAGCCCAACTGGGCCAGCACGTCGTCGGGGACGTCCTTGGGCGTCTGGGTGACGAAGAAGACCCCCACTCCCTTGGACCGGATCAACCGAACGGTCTGGGCGATCGACTCCAGGAATTCCTTGCTCGCATCGTTGAAGAGCAGGTGTGCCTCGTCGAAGAAGAAGACCAGCCGGGGCTTGTCCACGTCGCCAACCTCCGGCAGGTCATGGAAGAGCTCCGCCAGCAGCCACATCAGAAAGGTGCTGAACAGCGCCGG
Source organism: Luteococcus sp. Sow4_B9 (assembly GCF_052116585.1). NCBI lineage: Bacteria > Bacillati > Actinomycetota > Actinomycetes > Propionibacteriales > Propionibacteriaceae > Luteococcus > Luteococcus sp. Sow4_B9. The sequence goes on from NZ_JBQKKT010000016.1 coordinate 46,197, forward strand.
GCGATCCGTCAGGTTGGGCAGCTCGAGCAGCGAGATGATGCCGCGACCGTCGGCATCGATCCGCAGCAGGTCCGTGGTCTCGAACTCAGGCTCGCCGAAGAAGGCCTCGGCACCCTGGGCGGCCAATGCCGTGATCTCACGCAGGATGACACCGGCGGTCGCCGACGAGATTCCCCCGATCGCCTTCAGGTCTGCCTTGCCCTCGTCGCTGGTGAGCCACATCAGCAGGGTGCGCAGGTCCTCCAGATCCAGCAGGGCCAGCCCATTGCTGTCGGCATAGTGGAAGACCAGCCCCAGCGCGCTCTCCTGGGTGGCGTTGAGACCCAGTACCTTGCCCAGGAGCAGGGGGCCAAAGCTCGTCACGGTGGCACGCACCGGGATGCCGGTGCCCTGACCGCCCAGGGCGTACAGCTCCACCGGGAAGCCCTGTCCCTGCCACTGCTGGCCGATGGCGGCGGTGCGGGAGAGCAACTTGTCGCTGCTCTCGCCCGCGCTCGCCAGACCGGAGAGATCCCCCTTGATGTCAGCGGCGAAGACCGGCACCCCGGCAGCGCTGATCTGCTCGGCCATCAACTGCAGGGTCTTGGTCTTGCCGGTTCCGGTGGCACCCGCCACAAGCCCATGGCGGTTCAACATGCCGAGCGGGATGCGCACCACCGCATCCGGCAGCGGCGTCTCCGCCTCGACCAGCACACCGAGATCGATGGCCGGCTCGTCGAAGGTGTAGCCCCTGGTGATCTCCTGGACGGGCGAGGAGGATGCTGCGTCAGTCATGGTCCTAGGGTGGCACACGGCACCGACAAGCTGAGAAAGTGCGCAGAATTGCGCGCCACAAGGTGGCGACGCGCCCCTGCCCCACCCTTGGGGCTGACACGCCAGCTAGGCTCGAGGAGTGATCTTCAAGCGAGTGGGCGAGTCCCGCCCCTATCCAGACCATGGCTACGTGCAGAAGCAGTGGGCAGCCATCGCCCCGCACCAGGTGCGACTGGACGAGCTGGTGACCACCAAGCGCACGCTCGACCTCGAAGCACTCCTTGAGGACGACTCCACCTTCTACGGCGACTTGTTCGCGCACGTCGTCAGCTACCGGGGTGAGCTCTACCTGGAGGACGGGCTGCACCGTGCCCTGCGCGCGGCCCTGCAGCAGCGCCAGACGATGCACGCCCGCGTGCTGGAACTGAAGTAGACCTGCACGGCAGGTAGTAGTCTGACCCCCAGCAATTTTCACCACGCCCCAAAGGAGCTCCTGTGCAGCGGTATGTGCGCCTGCTCGGCACGCCCATCACCCTGCTCGTGCTGCTCGCCGTCCTCATCCTGGGAGCCCGCTGGGGCTATCGCAATGTGGTCGCGCCCGCCCCGCCGCCGCCGCTCGTACCCTGTGTGGAACAGAGCGTCGGCAAGGCCCTGAGTACCAAGCAGGTGACCGTCAAGGTCTACAACGGCGGCTCCAAGGGTGGTCTGGCGGGCAAGGTGGGCGCCCAGCTCAAGGCCGTCGGCTTCCAGGTTGCCAAGACGGGCAACACCGAGGTTGAGGTGAACCACACCCAGATCATCGGTGCCGACGTGAACAATCCCGAGGTGAAGCTCGTCGCCGGTTTCTTCAAGGACGCGAAGGTCAAGGCTGACGGACGCGCTGACCACACCGTCGAGGTGTTGGTGGGCAATCCGGTCACGGGCTTCCAGCCGAAGGCGCCGCGCAGCATTGACATCGACGGGCCGACGGTCTGCCTGCCGGAGCCGACCCCCACGCCCGAGGCCTGACCTGGAGGACATCAGCGCGGCTGGTGCGCCGTCCATCCCGCCAGCCGCCCCCACCGTCCGATCCGGGTGATCCGACGTTCCACCTCCTCGCGATGCCGCTCGGGAGTCACCACCAAAATCTCGTCGCCGCTCTGCAAACGGCTCTCACCGCGTGGGGCAAAGGACATGTCGCCACGGATCACCAGCGAGACCACCACATTGCGCGGCAGCCGCAGCTCCCGTACCTGTACCCCGGCCAGATGGGAGCCCGCGGGAATGCGGATCTGCAGCAATTCGGCGCGGATCTTGTCCAGCGGCGCCGCCTCGATGTCCACATCCATCGCCGCATTCGGATCGGCCAGGCCCAGTCGGTTCGCCACCCACGGCAGGGTCGGGCCCTGGAGCGTGGTGAAGACCACCACGAAGACCAGCACCACGTCGAAGAGCAGATCGGCATCCGGCACCCGCTGGGACATGGGCACGGTGGCGAGGATGATCGGCACGGCACCCCGCAACCCAGCCCAGGAGACGAAGGCCTGCTCGGGCAGGGGGACACGGAACCACGACAGCGAGGACAGCACCGATGCCGGCCTCGCGACAAAGGTCAGGAAGAGTCCGGCCATCACCCCGGCCACCATCGCATGCAGCGTGATCCGACCGGGATCGGCCAGCAGGCCCAGCATCACGAACAGGCCGATCTGCGCGATCCACCCGACGCCCTCGGCGAATGAGCGCGTCGCGTGCCGGTGGGGCAGCTGCCCGTTGCCGAGGACCACCGCACACACGTAGACGGCGGCGAAGCCGGAGACGTGCACGCCCACACCGATCCCATAGGTGCCCACCGCCCATGCCATGGCGGCCAGTGGATAGAGCCCGGACGAGGGCAGCGCCATGCGACGCAGGACCCAGACACCGGCCAGGCCCAGCCCAAGACCCAGCAGGATGCCGCCGGCCAGTTCGAAGGCGACCAGCCCAGCAAGCCCCAGATATCCGCCGGACGGGAGGATGCCGAGGGCGAGGTTCGATGCGGCGGCCACGAGGAGCACGGTGGGGGCGTCATTGAGTCCGGACTCCGCCTCCAGCGTGGAGCGTACTCGGCTGGGCAGGGGCACACCGCGCAGGACCGCGAAGACCGCCGCCGAGTCGGTGGGAGCGGTGATGGCTCCGAGCAGGACGGAGACTGCCCACGGCAACTGCAGCACGAAGTGCGCAAAGACCGCCATCAAGGCGATGCTGACGCCGATGCCCAATGTGGCCAGCAGGCCGGCCGCGCCGATCGCCGGTTTGATGTTCTCCCACTTGGTGGAGAAACCGCCCTCGACGAGGATGAAGACGAGTGCGACGAAACCCAGCCCGTGCGCCAGATCCGCATCGTCGAAGACATAACCCAGACCGCTACGCCCCAGGGCCATGCCCAGGAAGAGGAAGAGCAGCAGCGCCGGCAGCCCCAGTCGCGATCCGAGTCGTGCGGCGAAGACCGCCAGCATGGCGACGACCGCCCCCACGAGCAGGGCGAGGTCGATGGGGGGCACGCTGGCCATTCTTCCAGAGACTCGACGAAGTCCTGGTCGATCGGTCACCCGACATGCCACCACAGGCTCGGCGGGCGTGGAAATCGAGCCCACACTGAGAGTTGGGCAAGAGAGGAGCCCCTCTGCAAAGTGCGGGAAGCGGTACGCGATCCCCCATACTGGTGGTGGTACGCCCAGTCGGGCTCGACCAAGGCGTCGGCCGCTCGGGGGCGGAGAGCACTGCGCTCCAGCCTGCCGAGGGTCCGCATGGCGCACGATCGCACAGGCCCCCGGAAGGACAACAGGATGCAGGACGCCGAGGAGGATCGGCTCGCGACCCCCACGCGCAGCCATTCCCGGGACGAGCAGCTGCCGACCCACGACGTCACACCCGACAGTCTCGATCCCCTGCCGCGCCAACGCCCGCGTCGGGCCCTGGCCGAGCCCCATGACGGTCTCCACACCCAACCTGGGGACTCCGGCCACACCCAACCTGGGGACTCCGTCCACACCCAACCTGGGGACTCCGTCCACACCCACCCTGGGGACTCCGTCCACGATGGGCCGCCCGTCGACGACCGTCCGGACCAGGCAGACCTCGGGTCCACCGTCGCCACCGGCGCCAAGTGGAGCATCGTCGGCAACATCATCTCCCGCGCCGGAACCCTGATCGTCGGCATCGTGGTGGCCAACCTGGTCACACCGGACCAGATGGGCGTCTTCTCCGTCGCGATGATGGTCGGGATGATGACCCTGACCTTTGCGGACATGGGGCTGGGAGCCGATCTGGTGCGCTCCGACGACGAGACGCTGAAGCGCAAGATCCCCACCACGGCCACGATGGGGCTGCTCTTCTGCGGCCTCGGGACCGCCCTGATCGTCGGGCTGTCCAATGTGATCGGCAATGGGCTGGGGGTTCCCGAGAGCTCACCACTCATCCGGGTCTACGCCTTCTCCGTGCTGCTCTCGGGCATCGGCCTGGTGCCCTTCTCCATCCTGCAGCGCAACATCGACCAGAAGCGCATCTTCATCATCAACATGGTGAACTTCGTGGTCAGCAATGGCCTCTCCCTCGCACTGCTGCTCGGCACCGGCATGGGCGTGCTTGCCCTGCCGATCGGCGCGGTCATCGGCCAGGCCTGCCAGATCTCACTGATGTACTGGTTCACCCGCTGGCGTCCCACCTTCGGTCTGGACCGCTCGTTGGTGCGCTCGGTGCTGGCCTTCGGCGTGCCGGTGGCCGGCTCCAACCTGATGCAGGTACTGGTCACCTTCGTCGACCGAATCATCGTGGCCCCGCTGCGTGGCAAGGCGGCCCTGGGCCAGTACACGATGGCGGCGAACATCTCGAACTGGCCCGTCTCCGTACTGGGCATGGCGGTGCGCTCCATCGCGCTGCCGGCCTTCGCCAAGTCCGACCCGCGCAAGGGTGACCCGGCCCTCACCCTGGGCGTCTCGATCACCTGGATGCTGTCGCTGCCCATGGGCGTGATGCTGGCCATCATGGCGCGGCCGGTGATCCTGTTCGTCTACAACCCGCAGTACCTGCCCGCCATCACCCTGCTCAGCATCGTGGGCATGTACGGCGCCATCCGTGTGGTCTTCGACACCCTGACCGGCTACCTGTACGCCCGCGGCGACTCGCGCGGCGTCTTCTGGGCCAACCTGGTCTGGACCATCGCGCTCTTCCTGTTCACCTATGTGGCGACGAAGAACTGGGGCGCCAAGGGTGCGGCGGGCGCACAGATCTTCACGGCCGTGCTGGTGGCCCTGCCGATCTTCCTCTGGTCGGTCCATCGCGCCGGCGGACGGGTGGGTGGCCTGCTGGCGACGATGATCCCCACCACATTGGCCTGTGTCCCGGCTGGCGTCCTCTGCTGGCTGACCCTCAATGCCGTCGAGTCCATGAACCTGTTCACCAGCCTGCGCCTGCGCTCCTTCGTCGAGCTCACCGTGGGTGGCCTCGTCTTCGTCGCCGTCTACGCACCCCTGGTGCTGCGCCGCCTGAAGCGTCAGATCGCCACCATGCGCGCCGACGAGGAAGTGCCGGCCGAGGCAGCCTGAGAGCGCCTGTGCCGCTCTGGCGATCACGGGCCGCACCTGGTGTGGCGCCGAGTCGACACAGCCCGCGTACGACGAGAAGGGCCCCGATCCATGAGGATCGGGGCCCTTCTTCCATCTGGCGGTGACGGAGGGATTTGAACCCTCGGTGGCTTGCACCACACTCGCTTTCGAGGCGAGCTCTTTCGGCCGCTCAGACACGTCACCGCGGAAAAGTTTGCCACAGGTGGTGCCTCGTGCGCCAATCGAAAACCGTGACGCCCGCAGAGGGGTCAACCAACCTCGGGCGAACGGCCGAAGAACTCACGCAACAGCCCGGCGCACTCGTCCGCCATGATGCCGCCGCGAACCTGCGGCGTGTGGTTCAGCCGCGGATCCCGCACGACGTCGAAGAGCGACGCGACGGCGCCCGCTTTCGCGTCAAAGGCCCCGAAGACCAGCGTCTCGACGCGCGACAGCACCGTCGCCCCGGCGCACATGGTGCACGGTTCCAAGGTGACCACCAGCGTGCAGCCGGTCAGCCGCCACTCACCCAGCACCTGCGCCGCCCTGCGCAGCGCCAAGACCTCTGCGTGGGCCGTCGGATCGCCGGTCAGCTCGCGCTCATTGCCCGCGGTGGCAATGACCGCACCGTCCGGGCCAAGCACCACTGCCCCGATCGGGACGTCCCCGTGCTCCCCTGCCGCTCGGGCCGCCATCAGGGCAGACCGCATGGCCGCGTCCCAGCGGCTCGGCACGGTTCAGCGCTTGCCCTGGGCTGCCACCGCACGCTCGAACTGCGCGGCGAAACCGAGTCGCTCGGCGATCTGGTGCAGCAGCTCGTCGGAGTCCTCGTCGAGGTCGTCGGAGATGTTCTCCAGGTCGAACTCGGAGATGCCCAGGTCCGCCAGGAGACCCAAGTCGCCCATGGGGCTCGAGTCGTCATCGGGGTCGGGAATGTCCTCCCCCAGGTAGTCGGCGACATCCCGGGCGATCGGCCAGTCGTTGGCGGAGACCGCGTCGCTCAGCAGCACCTGCACCGTGCGGCCACGAACGCGGCACAGCACGAAGAACTCACCAGCGATGGAGACCATGCCGATGGCCCCACCGTCACCGGGCAGCCGGACCAGCTGGGTCAACAGCTCGTCCAGGTCATTGGCCAAATCACGCGCCATCGGCACACCGACGGCCTGCCCGTCCTCGCGGTAGACGGCGATCACCAGGTCGATGTCCGAGTCCTGCGCGTCCTCGAGGTCGTCGTCATCCTCGTCGTCGTCCTCATCGAGGTCGTCGTCATCGTCCTCATCGAGATCATCATCGTCTTCGAGGTCATCATCGTCGTCGAGATCGTCGTCATCATCGAGGTCGTCGTCAAAGGCAACGACGTCCTCATCGAGATAGGGCGAGGGGGTCTTCTCGTCGGCCTCGAAGGGGTCCACCTCATCGTCAAACGCGGTCACGATTCCTCCTAGGCGCGTAGCTGAACAACCATCCTCGCAGACCAGTCAACCCCAATTCGGGCCACTTTGCACCAGACGCGACGGGCTGGCCCCACGCTGCGCCCACCGGGGGTCGTGTGCCAGAGTGGGAGCGTGGAACTGCGCGTACTCGACCATCCCCTGGTGACCCACAAGCTCACCCTCCTGCGGGACCAGAACACCGACTCCCCAACCTTCCGGGCGCTCGTCGAAGAACTCGTGACCCTGCTCAGCTATGAAGCCACCCGCGAGGTCCGCGTCGAGCCCACCACGGTGCAGACGCCCGTGGCCGAGGCACCCGGCCTGTGCCTGTCCCGGCCCAGGCCCCTCGTCGTGCCCATCCTGCGCGCCGGCCTGGGCATGCTCGAGGGCATGATGCACATGATGCCGACCGCCGAGGTCGGCTTCGTGGGCATGGTGCGCAATGACGAGACACTGCAGCCCGTCACCTATGCCGAGCGCCTGCCACAGGACCTCTCGGCCCGCCAGTGCTACGTGCTCGACCCGATGCTGGCCACCGGCGGCTCGCTGGGTGGCTGTGTGAAGTTCCTGGTGGACCGCGGCGCCGACCACATCACCTGCATCTGCATCCTGGCTGCGCCCGAGGGCATCGAGAACTTCCGCGCGCTGGTGGAGGACCTGGAGGTGCCCTGCACCCTCGTCGTCGCCGCCGTCGACGAGAAGCTCAACGAACACGGCTACATCGTCCCCGGGCTGGGCGATGCAGGTGACCGCCTGTACGGATTGGCCGACTGACAGCCAGCCGGGGCATGGCCGCCGATGTGCACGCGCCCCCGGCATGGGAGCATGCTGGGGACGTGTCCTCCCACGATTCCTCCCACTACCTTCCGCCACCAGCCGTCCCGGTTTCCTGCGGGGCAATCCTGCTCGACGGCCAGGGCAAGCTGCTGATCGTCAAACCCACCTACAAGTCGGGCTGGAGCATCCCCGGTGGCTCCATGGAACCCGATGGTGAGTCCCCCTGGGATGCCTGCCGACGCGAGGTGCTGGAGGAGACCGGCCTGACCGTGGCCCGCGGCCGGCTGGTGGTGATCGACACCCGCCCGCACGAGAAGCGCCAGTTGGGGCTGCGCTTCCTCTTCCACTGCGGCACGGTGGCCCCGGAGGACGCCGCGCGGATCACCGTGCAGCCCGAGGAGCTCAGCGAGTACCGCTTCGCCCCGATCCCTGAAGCCCTGGAACTCCTGCGCCCAGCCATCTCCCGACGCGTTGCCGTCGGACTGCAGGCGCGCACCTGTGTCTACCTGGAGAACGGACGACGAGCAGCGGGCATCATCGGCTGACCGGATGCGATTGACTGGGCCCATGAGGACCCTCGAGGAGATCTTCCCGCCCTTCGGTCTGCGCATCACCTGCGGACCACTGGAACTGCGGTGCGTCCGGGAGAGCGATGCGCCCATCGCCACGGACCTGGCTGCGCGGGGGATCTATGAACCCGCCGAACTGCCCTTCCTGCGCCGCTGGGCAGAGGCCGCTGAACACGAGCTGGCGCTCAACACCGCCCAGTTCTACTGGCGCACCTTTGCGGATTTCCGACCCGACGACTGGCACCTGATCTTCCTGGCCAGCCATGAGGGCACACCCGTGGGCGTCCAGGACGTCTCCGCCAAGGACTTCATCCACGTGCGCTCCATCATCACCGGCTCCTGGCTCTCGCGGGAGCACCAGGGCAAGGGCATCGGCACCCTCATGCGCCAAGCCGTCTGCGCGCTGGGCTTCGACGAGCTCGGTGCCGAGGAGATGATCTCCGGCTACATGGTGGGCAATGCCGCCTCCGCGGCGGTCAGCCGGAAGGTGGGCTACGAACCCAATGGCCAGATCCGGGGCCTGCACCCGGACGGCGACCGGGTGCGCGTCGAGCAGCGCGTCCGACTCCTTCCGCACAACTTCATCCGTGCCCCGTGGCCGGTGGAGGTGGAGGGCGCCGGACCCTTCCGAGAGTTCATCGGGATCTGAGCCTCTTGGTCAGCCGTCCTGGTACGAGTTCGGCCCGCGAGACGAGCGGAACTCGTACCAGGGCAGATGACCAGCTCAGCTGGCGCGATCCCACAGCGCCTCGGATTCCACGCATCCGGGGCTACACGAACGCCAGTCCACCGGTTGACCAAGCAATCGCAGGGCCGCTGCCACCATCGCGGCACACGCGCAGGGCCTCGTATCCGTGTCAGCAAAGCCGAAGCGAAGAGTGGTCTCGCCCTGGAGGACATGCAGATTGTCGCGGTTCATGTCCCGAAAGGCGCCCGCGCCTGAGTGTCCGAGCCGACCGTCCAGCTCCACCAGCAGGCGGCCATACCTGATGTCGCGGTAGCCAGCACGGCTGCGGGTCTGCCGCTCACCCGGCGGCAGCCCATGGGCTCGCTCCACATGGCGCAACCACATCAGCTCCAGGACACTGAGTGCTCCGGCCCCGACATCGCCCAGAATGCCGCGCACCACCTCGCGCCGGGGGAAGGCCCCGAATTTCTCCAACTCCGCCAGGATTCGCGGGGCCGTGGTCTGCCTGGAGTTGACGGCGTCAGCCAGAATCGCGGTGGCTCGCCACGGATCCAAGCGCACCATGTCGAGCGCTGTTCGCTCCACGGTGGTCCTGGGCGGACTTCCCTTCACCGTGAATGGAAGGCGAGTCATGTGGGTCTGCCAAAGACCGGGCTGGACAGACTTGGTCCCCCACGGCACCACCAGATGCACCTCGCGGGTGGGCCGGCCCCAGCCCTGCAGTGCCGCGGCAGTCTCCATGCCGAGAGCGGCTCCCTCTCCCGCCGCGAGGACGGCCAACCACTGTCTGGTCCCCACGCTCCATTCCAGGTTGTGGGCCACATAGAGCCCCCTCCCGGCGCGCACCCAGTGGCCGTCGCGAACCAACCGGGACAGCGCGGTAGAAGACAGACGCCCCATCCGACACTGAGCGGTGGTGACGGCGCCGGCCTGCGCCCGGATCAGGTCCAGGAGCGGCTCGGGGATGGTGGTCCGGCGGTGCATGCCACGAGGATGCGCTCCCCGTCGGATTGGCGGAAGGCTTGGGCCGACCCTGCCAACAACCGGACAACACCCTTGGACAGGAGTTCTGGTCCGAGTTTGGCCCGTCAGACGAGCGAAACTCGGACCAGTACGGACGACCAACCGCGTCTCATGGCCACGGGTGGGCTTGCGGACCCCGACCGGACTGGCGACCTTTGGGGGCTGATGACAAGGGGTGGTGGCACCTTTTAGTAGTAGTACGGGAAGGCGGACCAGTCGGGGTCCCGCTTCTCCAGGAAGGAGTCGCGCCCCTCCATGGCCTCGTCGGTCATGTACGCCAGGCGGGTGGTCTCGCCGGCGAAGATCTGCTGGCCCACCAACCCGTCGTCGATGGCATTGAAGGCATACTTCAGCATCCGCTGCGCCGTCGGGGACTTGCCGCAGATGATTCGCGCCCACTCCAGGCCCTCGTCCTCCAGCTGGGCGTGCGGGACCACCTTGTTGACGGTGCCCATCTCGTAGGCGCGCTGGGCGTCGTAGGTCTGGCCGAGGAAGAAGATCTCGCGGGCCACCTTCTGCCCCACCTGGCGGGCCAGGTAGGCCGAGCCGTAGCCGGCATCGAAGGAGCCGACATCGGCATCGGTCTGCTTGAACTTCGCGTGCTCGGCAGAGGCCAGCGTCATGTCACAGACCACGTGCAGCGAGTGTCCGCCGCCGGCCGCCCAACCGTTCACCAGGGCGATCACCGGCTTGGGCATGAAGCGGATCAGACGCTGCACCTCCAGGATGTGGAGCCGGCCCAGCTTCGCCTGGTCGATCGGCGAGGGCTTGGCGGAACCATCATTGGCGCCAGCATCCTCGTACGACGAGGGCAGGCCGGAGCCTGCGGAGGCCGGTGCGCCCGAGTCCGTCGGGGGGTTCGAGGGGGGTCGTCCCCCCTCGCTCTCGTACTGGTAACCGGCCTTGCCGCGAATGCGCTGGTCGCCACCCGAGCAGAAGGCCCAGCCGCCATCCTTGGCGCTGGGTCCGTTGCCGGTGAGCAGCACGCAGCCGATGTCGGCACTGGTGCGGGCGTGCTCGAGTGCGGTGTACAGCTCGTCGACGGTGTGCGGCCGGAAGGCATTGCGCACCTCGGGCCGGTTGATCGCGACTCGTACGGCGGGCACCTTGCCGGCGGCGGCGCTGGCGCGGTGGTAGGTGATGTCGGTGAAGTCGAAGCCGGGAACCTCGTCCCACAGCTCGGGCTTGAAGGGGTTGTCGACCATGGGGCGAGCCTAGCTGTTTGAGGTCATCGCGGGCTGGGCCCGGTCAAGGAGGTCCCAGCCCGCCCCTGACTCACCGCACGACGACGGCGGACTCCCCGCGCGGCACGAACTCGCCGATCACCGTGGCGCCGGGGATCTCGCCGGCCAGCAGCAGTCCGCCGGAGGTCTGGGCGTCGGCCAGCAGGATCAGCTCCTCCTCGCTGATGCCGTCGGCTGACAGGTTCGGAGAGACCCAGTCCAGGTTGCGACGGCTGCCGCCGGGGATGAATCCGTCGCGGATGCTCTGGCGCGCACCGTCCAGGTACGGCACGGCAGCGGCGTCGACGACGGCGGTGACGCCAGAGGCCCGCGCCATCTTGAACAGGTGCCCCAGCAGTCCGAAGCCCGTGACGTCCGTGGCCGCCGCGATCCCCGCTGTCAGGGCCGCCTCGGAGGACGCACGGTTCAGCGTGGTCATCGAATCGACGGCGTGCGGGAACTTCTCGCCCGTGGCCTTGTGACGGTTGTTGAGGATGCCGACGCCCAGCGACTTGGTCAGGCTGATGGGTACCCCGGCCCGGGCGGCGTCATTGCGCAGCAACCGGTCGGAGCGGCCCATACCGGTGACGGCCAAGCCGTAGAGCGGCTCCGGCGAATCGATGGAATGACCACCGGCCAAGGGGATCCCTGCCTCGTCGCAGATCGCCAGGCCGCCGCGGAGCACCTCCGAGGCAAGTTCCGGCGGCAGGACGGCGCGCGGCCAGCCCAGCAGGTTGATCGCCAGCACCGGCCGACCACCCATGGCGTAGATGTCGCTGAGGGCGTTGGCGGCGGCGATCCGCCCCCAGTCATACGCGTCGTCGACGACGGGGGTGAAGAAGTCCGTGGTGGAGATGACCACCTCTCCCTCTGAGGCGCCGGGCTGCACCAGGACGGCAGCCGCATCATCGCCGTCGTCCAGGCCGACGACGAGTTCAGGGTGCGACCTGTCGACCAGTCCGCGCACCATCTGTTCGAGTTCGCCCGGTGGGATCTTGCAGGCGCATCCGCCACCGGCTGCGTACTGGGTGAGTCGAGAGGGGTCACGCACGGCATCGCTCATGGCCTCAGGCTAGGTGGCGCCGGTTCCATCTGGCATCCGGCCGAATGGCCCGCGGGACCCGTCTGACTTCCCGCTGAACCCCCACCGCCCCAGCCCCTGGTCCACGGGCCCCGGATCGCTGCATGCACTAGCCTCGGCGCTGAGGGAGTGCCGTGGGGCACTCCCCCGCGGAGGCGTCAGGGTTCCTGGTGGTCCCCCCGGTCTTCAAAACCGGTGAGGCCGAGCATCTCGGTCTGGCGGGTTCGATTCCCGTCCGCCTCCGCCACGAACTTCAGGGCCAGCACGACATCCCGCGGATGAGTGAACCGCAGACCAGGAGCGGCAATGACCGACGAGCCGCGACGGCGGATCCCGCGCACCGACGACCTGCTGCGCTCCCCGGAGCTGGCCACGGCTGCGGACAACCTGGGCCATGACGTGGTGCTCAGCTGCATCCGCCGCGCACAGCAGCAGGCCCGCGAGGGCCACATCACACCCGAGCAGGTTGCAGAAGCTGCGGTGGAATCCCTGCCCCGGCAGGCTTCCGGTCTGCAGCCGGTGATCAATGCCACGGGAGTGGTGGTGCACACGAACATCGGCCGGGCACCGCTGTCCATCGCTGCTCGACGAGCGATCGAACAGGCCAGTGGCTACACCGATGTGGAGCTGGACATGGCCACCGGGCAGCGTTCCCGACGTGGCGCCGGGGTGCTGGACGCCCTGCTGCAGAAGGTGCCGACTGCCGAGGCGGCCATGGTGGTCAACAACGGCGCGGCGGCCCTGGTCCTGGCCACGACGATGCTTGCCGCCGGGCGCGAGGTGGTGGTCTCGCGGGGTGAGCTGGTGGAGATCGGCGCGGGCTTCCGCCTTCCGGATCTCATCAGGTCCACCGGAGCCCGGTTGCACGAGGTGGGCACCACCAACCGGACCCATCTGGCCGACTATGGCGACGCGATCGGCTCCCAGACCGGTTGCATCCTGAAGGTGCATCCCAGCAATTTCCGCGTGGAGGGCTTCACCAGCGCCGTCGATCTCCCCGCGCTGGCGGAGCTGGGCGTCCCGGTGGTCTGTGACATCGGGTCCGGCCTGCTGACCCACGATCCCTCCCTGCCCGACGAACCCGATGCAGCCTCCGCCCTGGCGGCGGGCGCCGATCTGGTGACGGCCTCCGGGGACAAGCTGCTGGGTGGCCCGCAGGCGGGCATCGTGCTGGGGCGTGCGGACCTCGTGGAGCGTCTTCGCCGCCATCCGCTGGCTCGCGCCGTACGGGTGGACAAGCTGACCCTGGCGGCGCTGGAGGCAACACTGCGCGGCCCCGAAGCGCCCGTGAATCGTTTCCGACGTCTCACACCGGACGACCTGCGCGATCGCACCCGAGCCTTGGCCGACGCCATCGGGGGCACGGTGGTGGAGACCATTGGCCGCGTGGGTGGCGGTGGAGCGCCGGGACATGACCTGCCCGGTCTGGGCGTCGCCCTCCCTGGCGGGGACCCCGACGAGCTGGCCCGACGACTGCGCACCGGACGGCCCGCGGTGCTGGCCCGCGTCGAGGACGGTCACTGTCTGGTGGACCTGCGGTGCGTTGAGGCCGACGATGACCCGACACTGACCCTGGCCATCACTCGTGCCATGGAGGTGCAGGCATGAGGGTGCTTGCCACCGCAGGACACGTGGATCACGGCAAGTCCACCCTGGTGCGGGCCCTGACCGGTACCGACCCGGACCGCTGGGACGAGGAGCACCGCCGCGGTCTCACCATCGACCTGGGCTATGTCTGGACGAGGCTTCCCGACGACTGCGGCGGTCACCAGGTGGTCTTCGTCGACGTCCCGGGGCACCAACGCTTCATCGCGAACATGCTGGCCGGGATCGGGCCGGCGCCGGCAGTCCTCTTCGTCGTGGCCGCGGACGAGGGCTGGTGCCGTCAGAGTAGTGAGCACCTGGCGGCCGTGCGGGCCCTGGGCATCGAGCACGGCCTGTTGGTGGTGACCCGCAGCGACCTGGCCGATCCGGCGCCGGCGCTGGCCCAGGCCCGCGAGCACCTGGCGGGCACCGCGTTGGCGGACTGCGAGGCGGTCTGTGTCTCGGCCACCACCGGCCAGGGTATGGATGAGCTGCGGGCAGCGCTGGGCCGCCTGTGCGCAAGCCTGCCCGAGCCGACGACCGATGGGCGGCTGCGCCTGTGGATCGACCGTGTCTTCACCATCCGCGGTGCGGGGACGGTGGTCACCGGCACCTTGGAACGCGGCACCCTGCACCTTGAGGACAACGTTCAGCTGCACACCGAACAGGGCCCCCTCACGGCCTCTGTCCGCGGACTGCAGAGTCTGGAGACACCGCACGACCAGGTGCCCGCCGTGGCCCGCGTCGCGGTGAACCTGCGTGGCGTCACCCGCAGCCAGGTGGCCCGCGGCGATGCCCTGCTCCAGGGACCGTGGCGCCCCTCTGCCTCGGTGGACGCCCGTCTGGACAGCCCCGCCGACGGCCTTCCGGAGCGACTGATGGCGCATCTGGGAACCAGTTCCCTGCCGGTACGCCTGCGCCCGCTGGATGACCGAGTGGTCCGCCTCACCTGGCCGCGGGAACTTCCCCTCCAGGTGGGCGACCGACTGGTCCTGCGGGATCCCGGCCAGCAGCACGTCGTGGCGGGCGCGGTGGTGCTCGACGTGGATCCGCCCGCCCTGCAACGTCGGGGTGCTGCCCGCCGGCGTGGCGCGGAGTTGGCCGGGGCCGAGGCCACGGTGGACCTGTCCCGGGAACTGGCCCGCCGTGGTTGGATGCGTCGCACTGATCTTCTGGAGCTGGGGGTCGAGCCCGTCGTGATCGACTCCCCCGGGCCCGGCACCAGGGTCTCGTTGGGCGGGGAGCTGCTGGTCGGCGAGCAGCAGTGGACCAGCTGGGTCTCGGAACTGGCAGCGACCATCGACCATGTCATCGCCGCCAATCCCCTCCAGGCACGGCTCCCGCTGGCCACCGCCATGACCACGCTCGGACTGCCCGATCGTGCCCTGCTGGAGCCCCTGGCCAACGAGGCCGGCCTGCTGATCCGCGACGGTCATCTGGAGAAGCCCGGGCGCACCGCAGACCTGGGTCCGGCCGAGGCCGCCCTGACCGAGCTGGAAGCCCACCTCGCGGAGCATCCCTTTGACCCGCCGGGCCGGGATGCCCTGGCGCGGCGAGGTCTGGGGGCCAACCAGATCGCGGCGGCGGTGCGGCTCGGGCGGCTGGTGGACCTGGGCAACCAGGTGGTTCTGCTCCCGCTGGGCCCTGCCATGGCCATGCGGGAGCTGGCCAGCCTGCCACAGCCCTTCACCACCAGCCAGGCCCGGCAGGCGCTGAACTCCAGCCGACGCGTGGTGATCCCGCTCCTGGAGGACCTGGACGCCAAGGGGTGGACGCGACGCATCGACGCGGGGCACCGGGAGGTGGTGCGCCGCCGGGACTGACCCGGCGGCGCCTGCTCAGCCCTCCAGCGACGTGGAGTGGGCGGCGCGCAGGGTCGCCTCCACCAACCGGGGAGTGTCCTGCGCCAGCCCGGCCGCCGCGACGAATCGGTCTGGACGCAGCAGCACCACGCCGACGCTGCGCTTGTCGAACCACTGCTTCAAGGCATTGGTGGTGTCACCCAGCAACAGGCTGGAGGTGCCCTTGAAGTGCTCGGTGGCCCAGCCCAGCTGGGTGTCGGAGAAGATCTGCACGGTGCGGATCTGGTTCTCCTCCACCAGCGCGCGGCTCTTCTCGTCGAGCAGCTGCAAGGGGTCATTGCCCCACGCCAGCAGGGCCCAACCGGCGCCGATCGCGTCGTCCAGGAGCTTGACCTCGCCGTCCACCAGCACGCGCGGCTGGATGAACTGCAGGCCCACCGGTGAATTCTTCTCCACCACATTGCGGGCGGGGATGCCGAAGCCACGGCCGCGGATCCGCTTGGCCGACGCCTTGCCGCTCTCCATGGTGTCCACGTCGACGACCACGCCCTTCTCGTAGCGCGGCATCGGCTTGAACTTCATGTCCGAGAAGTAGCTCTTCACCTGCGGGGCGACATTCAGCGCTCGCGCGGCGACATCGCGTGCGAAGGCCACCTTGCGGTCGGTGGGCTTGATGGCGGTGCCGAAGGCCATCGAGAGGTCGATCATCGCCTTGGCGTGTTCGTGTCGCTCGTCGGTGTAGGTGTCCAGCAGGTCCGCGGTGCTGCGGCCGTGCACCACGCTGGCCAGCTTCCAGCCCAGGTTGGTGGCATCGCGCATACCGGAATTCCAGCCCTGCCCCATCCAGACCGGCATCAGGTGCGCGGCGTCGCCGGCGATCATCACCCGGCCACGACGGAAGGTCTTGGCGATCCGTCCGTGGTGGGTGAAGACGCGACGACGGATCACGTCCAGGTTGGCGGGATCCGGGACGTGGTCCTTGAGCAGCTTGGCGATGAAGGCGTCGTCCTCGACCGCCTCGGTGGGCTCGTCGTCGAAGAGCATGAATTCCCAGCGACGGATGGCGTGCGGCAGTCCGATCGAGACATAGGGACGGGCCGGATCCGCACCCAGGTAGACATTCGGGATGCCCAGCGGATCATTGCGCACGTCGATGACCACCCAGCGGGTGGACGGCGAGCGGCCCTCGAACTCGGTCCCCAGCCACTTGCGGGTGAAGGAGGAACCGCCTTCGCAGCCCACGTGGTAGGCGGCGGTGATGGTGCTGGTGGTGCCGTCGGACAGCGTGACCTCGGCTTCGACGCGATCCTCGTGCTCGGTCAGCTGCGTGAGCTTGTGGCCAAAGCGCAGGTTCACATCCGGATGGCGCTGCAGGCCCTCCGCGAGCACCTTGTCCACCAGTGGCTGGTTGAAACCGAACTTGCGTGGCCAGCCGAAGGGCTCGCCCTGCGGGTCGTTCACCACCATCGTCTCGCCGGAGCCGTTGACCAGCCGCATCACGTGCTGGGGAACGGTGTGCGGCATCACCTGCTGGGCCAGCCCGATCCCCTGCAGGGTGCGCATCGACTCGTCGTCGAGTCCGACGCCGCGCGGGTAGTCGATCAGGGTGTCGCGTGCTTCGACGAGGACGGTGCGCACTCCCTGCGCGCCGAGCATGTTGGCCAGCGCCAGGCCGCACGGGCCCGCGCCAGCGATCAGGACGTCAGTGTCAAGGTCTGCCATGGGGCGACCATAGACAGTGATCTACCTCACACATCGGGTCTCGTGCCAACGGTTGGAACGGTCGAGCAGGGGTGACGCGCGGAGGGCCGCGGGCGTCAGGCGAGCTCGGCCCGCACTTGGAGGGCCAGCTCCACCTCGTCGGTGATGACGGCGTCGACGCCCAGCCGGAAGACCTGCTCCAGGTGCTCGCGCTCGTTGACGGTCCAGACGTGCACCGCGATGCCCTCTGCACGGAAGCGCTCCAGCAGGCCCGGCTCTGCCAGGGTGCGGAAGTCCGGGTGGACGGCCTGTGCCCCGAAGGCGGCGGCGTACTTCTCCGCCGCCCACAGCGGCTCGACGTAGAGGAGGCCGCGCGGCAGGCCCAGCTCGGCACTCCCGGCGAACTGGACGTGGTTGAAGGAGCTCAGCACGACGCGGTCGGTCATGCCCGCGGCGCGCACCAGCTCGGCCACCTGGGCGTCCATGCCCGGGTAGGGCTCGTTGCCGTCCTTGAGCTCGATGTTGAGCACCAGTTGCGTGGGGGCCAGCAGCTCCAGAACATCGGTCAGGCGCGGCAGCGGCTCACCGGCAAAGGCGGGGTCACCGGCGCTGGCGTCGAGCCCGGCCATGTCCTCCCACCGGGTCTCGACGATCCGACCGGTGCCATTGGTGGTGCGGTCCAGGGTCTCGTCGTGGATCACGACGATGGTGCCGTCGGCGGCGCGCTGCACGTCGATCTCGATCCCGTCGGCACCCAGCTCGATGGCCTTGCGGAAGGCCGACATGGTGTTCTCGGGGGCGACGGCGCTTGCGCCTCGGTGGGCCCAGACCTTGGTCATCTGCACTTCCTCCTGCGTGGTGCTGCGAATGGTGGCGCCAACGCTAGGCAGGACAGGTGAACGGCGGATGGACGGGTCATCCTCCAGTACCGGCGCTCAGCCGTGCATCTTCAGCGAGCCCTTGAACCCCGTCGCGGTGACGGTCTCGATGAAGGCATTCCACACTTTGTCGTCCAGCTGGCCCTTCTTGCAGCCGTAGACGAACTGGTATCCCTGCAGCGAGTCATTGCTGATCCGGCCCATCGCGCGCAGGGCCACCTCCTTGTTCTCGCCACTCACCGAGAGGCTCGGCACCGGGCCGGGTTCTCCGGGAACCATCAGGCCATTGGTCTTGAACTGCGGGATTCCGTAGGACTGCATGATGGCGCCCAACATGTTGTAGGTGGCGTCCTGGTCCTCCGTGCCATCGCCCTTGGGGATCATCAGCCGGACCACGCGCAGCTCACAGCCATCACTGGCATGGAAGAGCTTGATGTCGTACTGGGTGCCGCCGCTGGGGCTGGACGACGGCAGGGTGACCTCCTGCATGCCCGACGGCACCGTGTAGGCCAACTCCACCTGGTGTGGCCGCATGGCCTCCAGACGTTCCTCCTCGCTCTGCCTGTTGCAGGCGGGAGCGATGGCCAGCAGCAGGGCCGCCAGCACGGCGGGAACACGTCGGGGCCGACGCGGGAAGTGAGTCACAGAACCCTCCGGAGCACCAGGGCCGCGGCGGCGGCCACGCCACCGATCGCGAACTTGTACGGAACCTTCGGCCGGAATCCGGCATCGATGGGCGCCTCCCCCTCGGGCAGGGTCACGGTTCCACGATCGGCGTCCACGGTGATCAGCATGCCAGTCCTGATGCGACGAGTGGCGATGCCGGTGCCGAGCACGGCGGGCACGGCATATTCCCGCGCGACGATCGAACTGTGCGAAAGGGGCCCGCCAACGTCCGTGACGACGGCCGCCGCCATGGCGTACAGCGGCGTCCACTCAGGCGTCGTGATCGGGGAGACGATCACCTCGCCGGGCTGCATCCGCTCGAAGTCCTCTGGGCCGCGGATCACCCGCGCGACGGCGGTGATCCGGCCCTGGCTGACCCCCAGGCCCTTGATGACCGGGCCGTGCTGCTGGGTCTCCATGGCGGGCACGAGGCGGTGGAACATCCGGTGCCAGGCATTGCGGGGCAGCAGCTGTGGCGGGTTTGCGGCACGCTGGCCGCGCCAGACGACGCGTCGGGCCTCCAGCTCCTCGCGACGGTTCGGCAGCTCGGCCAGGCCATCGTCCAGCTGCCGGGCGAGCTCTGCCAGCTCGTCGTGGCGCAGCCAGAAGACGTCGGCGGGCTCGTCCAGGCAACCGGCCTTCACCAGCCGGGCGCCGAGCGTCAGCAGCATGCGCCGCATCACCGGCCAGGCCAGCCCCACCTCCATCAAGGCCTTCTCACGGGTGGGCCCCACCTGCTGGGCACGGACCAGCAGCGGCTGCAGGATGGCCTTGCGGGCCGGATCCAGACGCTCCAACAGTTCCTGGGTGGCAGCCTCCCGCCCCTCCGCCTGGCGGGCCAGCTCCGCATCGGGGTCGGGCACGGTCCCCGCGAGCATGCCCTGCAGCTCGGCCAGCACCGCCGCCGGATCGTCGGCGGGCAGCGGCGCCATGAAATCCAGGTTCTCCACGGCCAGACCGTGTTCGTCCAGGTGCCGGGCCAGCCGTGTGGCGAACTCCGCGCCACTGGGCTCCTGGCGAAGCTCAGCCAGGGATGCACCGGAGCGCACTGCGGCGGCCAGCCCAGGTTGCCCCGCGCACCACTGGGCGATCTGCCACAGGGAACGCGCGGCCTCCGTCGACGGGGACTCGAAGCCCTGCAGGAAGGTGGCGGCGGGCGGTCCGGCCACCTGCCGAGCCAGACCCGCGTACAGCCTGGTGAAGGGCAGCTCGGCGCTGGCCGCCAGGGGCACCAGTGCCTGCACGGCACCGTGGAAGGTGCACGCTCCCGTCAGGAGCTCCTGCACGGCCTCCACCAGATCGACGCTGCTGACCCTTTCCACCGAGCGGCCCTGCCAGGGCTCCACCACCTCACGGTAGGCGGGGTAGGCCTTGCCCCACAGGTCGTCGGCATTGAAGGTGCTGCGGCCCGCGATCGCGGAGACGGCCTGGGGGCTGCGCTTGAGCAGGTTCAGCATCCCCTCGCGGCTGTAGTAGTAGTACGCGTAGCCGTTGACGGTCGGGAAGTCGACATCCTCGGGGCGCAGTTCCACCTCGTCGTAGTACTCCACCAGCTGGCTGCGCACCGCACCGGCGACGGCTGGGCGAACCATGTCCGCGAAGAGCGGGCTCAGCGGGTCCGGCAGCTGCTCGGTGAGCGCAGCACGCACATACATGGCCTTGTCATCACTGACCGGCCAGGTCTCGGGGATGGGGCCCATGGTGCTCGGCAGCGCCGTGATCGCGCGCGTCTGCACCACCATCAGCCGGTCTGCGGCGAGCACCCACTCGATGTCCTGGGGTGAGCCGAAGTGGTCCGCGATCCGGCTCCCCAGCGCGGCGAGCTCCAAGGCCTTCTCGTCCGGCAGGGCCTGCGCCTTGCGCTGGGAGCGCTCCACGGCCACGTCCACCGTGCCGCGTCCCTGGGGCGCGGGCACCGTTCGGTGCGTCTTCTCGGCCAGCTCCCGGGCAATCACGGCCCCACCGCCAACCACCAACTGGTCGGCACCGCCACCGTGCACCGTCTGGTCACCCAGCCCGTAGTTGGCGCTGATCAGCATTTCGTCGGGTCGGCCCGTCAGCGGGTTCGTGGTGAACAGCACTCCCGCTGCATCGGCGGGAACCATCTCCTGCACCACCACGGCGAGCTGGATGCGGGACTGGTCCACCCCGTGCTGGGCTCGGTAGACGATGGCGCGCTCATTCCACAGCGACGCAAAACAGTCCCGCACGGCGTCCAGCAGGTCCTGCGCATCACGGATGTTGAGGTAGCTGTCCTGCTGGCCTGCCGCACTGGCGCCGGCCAGGTCCTCCGTCGTGCTCGACGAACGAACCGCCACGGGGACGCTGCCCAGCTCGGCCCAGGCCTGCAGCACCTCATCCGCCAGGTCCTGTGGCAGTGGTCGTCGCAGGAGCTCGGCGATCCCTGCTGCGTCGCCCTGGGCGAGCAGTCCTGCCAACTCCTGCTGGACGCCGGGCGCGGACAGGTGGTGCCGATAGGCCTGTGTGGTGATGGTGAATCCGCGCGGCACGGGGAAGCCGGCCTGCACCAGATCTGCCAGATGTCCGCCCTTGCCACCGACGAGTGTCCGCTCTGCCTGCTGGTCGAACCAACTGATGTGTGCCATCGAGTCCTCACTCCACGCCGCGTCGTCGTCCTGCGCCGGGAGCCGGACGAGTCGTCGTCGCGGCCCTGGTCCGGCCTTGGCCCAGTCTAGGCTTCGCTCCTCGGCCGGCCGGTTCCCGGTTGTCCTCCAGCAGCGGCCGCATCCGGTAGCCGACCACCTCGCGCAGGAAGACGCTGGTGGAGGTGCGCACGATGCCCGGGCAGAGCCTGATCTCCTCGCTGACCCGGTACAGGTCGTCGGGATCGGTGGCCACCACGCGGCACAGCAGGTCCGTGCCCCCGGCCGGCGCGAAGCACTCCAGGACTTCTGGGATCCGGCGCAGGGCGGCCACCGCGGACTCCAGCTGGTGCTGGTCCAGTTCGGCAGAGACGGTGGCGGCCAGGCCGCGCCCGAGCGCTGCTGGAGGCACACGCGTGGAGGACAGGCGCAGCAGGCCGTGTTCCCGGTAGCGCTCCAGACGCGCCTGAACCGTCCCGCGGGCATATCCGGTGCGCTGGGCGATCAGCAGCACGGGCATGCGTGGGTCCTCGTCGAGGGCCAGCAGGATGTCCCGATCCGTCTGGTCCAGCTGATAACTCTCGGCGCTACGCACGGCCCTTCCCTTCACCAGGTGACACTTCTGCCCAGATTGGACCACACCAGAAGTCGCCATGTGGTCATTCTGACCAAGTGTTTCCAATCCTATTGCGCAGATCGGCCACCTGGTTGCACATTGGAGTCATCCAAGGAGCCCACAAGGCCACCAGGCACGACATCCCGACGAAGCCCACGAGGCAACCAGGGACAGGGAGAGGCGTCAGTACCCGACGACCCGCGTCACAGGAAAACCCGCGTCACAGAAAAGACAGCAGGCAGCAAGCAGAACGCCCCAGCCGGAATCCAGGTTCATCTGGATCCGGGCTGGGGCGTTCTGGCCCGTCAAAGCACCATCAACTGAAGCTTCGTGCCACTGCGCGGAACATCGGAGACGACTGTGAGAAAGTCCACTGAACGCGACAAAGGGCTCCGAGCAGATGCTCGGAGCCCTTTGTTCTGGCGCACTCGGAGGGACTCGAACCCCCAACCTTCTGATCCGTAGTCAGATGCTCTATCCATTGAGCCACGAGTGCTTGCCCTTGCGGCGAGATATGACTCTACATGCTCCCTGCTCGCGGTACAAATCGAAGATCATCACCCCCATCCGAAGCCCGAGATCGCAAGTGGACATCACGAGTGGGGTAGGCGATGATACAACTCATCCCGGTGGTCTGTTTTGAGACCAGTTGCTCCACTGGTCTAGGGCATTCCGTCCGTACACCGACGTACAGGAGAGCACAGCATGCAGGTTCCCAATTCTGATCCCGTCAACCCGCTCGACGACGAGCCGAAGAAGGACTTCGAGCGCAAGGACGTGAAGGACATCCCGGTGGAGGGCAAGGTCCCCGAGTACCAGCCGGTCGTCGACTGGGTCAACGAGGTCGCCGCGCTCACGCAGCCCGACGCGATCCGTTACTGCGACGGCTCCGACGCCGAGTGGGATGAGCTGGTGGAGGTGCTGGTCAAGTCCGGCACGGCCGTCAAGCTCAACGAAGAGAAGATGCCCAACTCGATCTACTGCAAGTCGGATCCCGACGACGTGGCTCGCGTCGAGGATCAGACCTTCATCTGCTCCGAGAAGGAGGAGGACGCGGGTCCCACGAACAACTGGATGCACCCGGATGAGATGAAGGGCATCATGAACGGGCTCTTCGACGGCTCGATGCGTGGTCGCACGATGTACGTCATCCCGTTCTGCATGGGCCCGCTGGATGCCGAGGACCCCAAGTTCGGCATCGAGGTCACCGACTCCGCCTACGTGGTGCTGAGCATGAAGATCATGGCCCGCATGGGCCAGGCTGCCCTGGACGAGATGACCAAGCGCAATGCGCCCTTCGTCCCCTGCCTGCACTCGGTCGGCATGCCGCTCGAACCCGGTCAGAAGGATGTCCCGTGGCCCTGCAATGACATCAAGTACATCGTGCACTTCCCCGAGGAGCGCGCGATCTGGAGCTACGGCTCGGGCTACGGCGGCAACGCCCTGCTGGGCAAGAAGTGCTACGCGCTGCGCATCGCCTCGGTGATGGGTCGCGACGAGGGCTGGATGGCCGAGCACATGCTGATCCTCAAGCTGACCAGCCCCGAGGGCAAGGCCTACCACTTGGCCGCCGCCTTCCCGAGCGCCTGCGGCAAGACCAACCTGGCCATGCTGGACCCGACCATCCCCGGCTGGAAGGTCGAGACCCTGGGCGACGACATCGCCTGGATCCGCATCGGCAAGGACGGCCGCATGTACGCGACCAACCCCGAGAACGGCTTCTTCGGTGTGGCCCCGGGCACTGGCGCCTCGACCAACCCGAATGCCATGCGCACCATCGAGCAGGGCAACTCGATCTTCACCAATGTTGCCCTCACCGACCACGGCGGTGTCTGGTGGGAGGGCATGACCGAGGTCAAGCCCCCGCACCTGACCGACTGGAAGGGCCGCAGCTGGACCCCGGAGAACGGCCCGGAGGGTGGCCGCCCCAACGAGAAGGCCGCCCACCCGAACAGCCGCTTCTGCACCCCGATCGAGCAGTGCCCGATCCTCTCGGATGACTTCAACAACCCGGAGGGTGTCCCGCTGGACATCATCATCTTCGGCGGCCGCCGTGAGAACACCATCCCGCTGGTCACCCAGGCACGCGACTGGGACCACGGCGTGTACATGGGCGCCACCTGCTCCTCGGAGACCACGGCCGCGGCCAAGGGCGCTGTCGGCGTCCTGCGTCGCGACCCGATGGCCATGCTGCCCTTCATCGGCTACCACGTCGGTGACTACCTGCAGCACTGGGTGAACATGGGCAACAAGACCGACGAGGACAAGCTGCCCAAGATCTTCTACACCAACTGGTTCCGCAAGAGCGCCGAGGGCAAGTTCATCTGGCCTGGCTTCGGTGACAACAGCCGCGTGCTGAAGTGGATGATCGACCGCATCGAGGGCAAGGTCGAGGGTCAGGAGACCCCCGTCGGCATCGTGCCCGCCGCTGGCGAGCTCGACGTCGAGGGCCTGGAGATGACCCCCGAGCAGGTGGAGGAGTGCACCCGCTACGTCGCCCACGAGTGGGCCGACGAGCTGCCGCGCCTGGAGTCCTGGCTCGAGAGCTTCGGTTCGAAGCTGCCCGAGTCGATCGCCAAGGAGCTCGACAAGGTCCGCGAGGCCATCAACGCCACGAAGTGATCTGCACTCAACGGCTGACACAGCCCTGAGCAGGCCAGGGGGGGGGGGGGGGGGGGGGGGGGGGGGGGGGGGGGGGCGGGGGGGGGGGGGGG